>JBJFFC010000001.1:0-20482 GCA_051891395.1 Clostridia bacterium
TAAAATGAACCCTCCTTGTTAAACTTTTTTTGTCTAACAATTTGGGTTCACTTCACTTACTTGAATGATTTTTGTATCAATCTGTTCTAATTTGTTCGAACAGAAACGTTACTGGTACCGATGGTGGGACTCGAACCCACATGGTTTCCCGCATGATTTTGAGTCTTTTAAGCTATTTTATACTTATTTATTTTTAGTATTAAATATTACTTTTTAAAAAGCTCAAAACTATGGATTTTCTAGCACTCATCATTATTTTTCTTACTTGCATAAGTATAACATACTTTTTATAATTTTTGCAAGAATTTTGAAAAAATGTTAGATGTTTTGTTAGATATGTTAGATGTAATAGATATTTATTATTGATTTTTTAATAGGCTATTTGTAAGTATTTACAGATGGTCTTTTTATTATGTAGAGAAATGCAGTACCTCTATAAAAGTACTAGGTTTGGCAAGCCGATGCTATAAAGTTTGCCCGTATTCGTATAAACGGTCTATTTATACAAAGTGCGTGAGTGAGATTTTACAACCATAGACTCACAATAATAAAAGAGTTCTTGGGAGGCAAAACTTGGATGTGGATTTGCAATTGTAAAAAGTGTGGACAAGTATGCACATTGATAAATTATCAGCAATTGTAGTAGTTCTTCTACTTACTAGACTACCTATGAAACGAAGCGACCGACTGACGGTTTCTTATTCTCTAGGTGTAATAATCTCTTTTAAACATTGGGATTATTACGCCTAATTATCTTCGCTCTCTCCCTCTGGTTTCTATAAATAAAAATGAAAGGAATTAATTTAATATGAAAATTGAATATACAAAAGTTGGCGATTACTATTTACCAAATTTAGTAGCACCAAGTAATATGAAAAATTTTGAAATAGGAAAATACGGAAAATTAAGGTTAAGATATTTAAAAGAACATAAGAAAGCTGAATATACCATTTTGCTAATGGATAATAAATTACAAAAACATTTAATGGAAATTGATAAAATTGCTAATGAAAGATTTGACTTATTAATGAAACAATTTGCCCAAAAAGAAAATATTACTGAAGAATTAAAAGCAAAAGACCAACTAAAATGGGTTGGATTAATGAACAATATAAAGCACTCTGCTGAAGAAATTATATTAAAAGAATTGATATATGTTTAGGAGGAATAGTTATGTTAGAAATAAAATCATTTTATAAAGAATATGAAGATATGTTTGAAGAATATTTAGATGATGTTAAAAGAATTTTAAGAAAGAAAAATCAAAAATATATAAACTTACAAGAAAAATACCATAAAATTTTAGATGAAAATGAAAATCTAGTTTGGATTTTAGAAGGTCAAACTGAAAACAGAAATTTATCAAATAAAGAGTGTACAGCTCTCTCAAAATTAGTAGAAATTTATTATGATATGCAATCAATTGAGGAAAAAGAAATATTCTTTTTAGGTGGTAAAGAGGCTTACTTTTTCTTCAAAAAAATTGGAATTTTAAAATAAAAATATAAGAACTTTAAGGCACAATTTTTAAAATTTTGTGCCTTATTTTTTCTTTCAGTAAGTAATATTAAGAGATTTTGAATGTGAGTACTCTTTAGATTTCTTGAATATGCAAGCAACGTATTTGTACTCACGCCACAAATACTATCAAGAATGGGACAAGTCCCAAACCCTATTTTAAAATAAAAAGAAATTATAAAGAATTTTTTAGAAAGCGAGGTGAAATTTTATGAGAAATCGTAATATAAAAATTAATGTTTTCTTAAATGAAGAAGAGAAAAAAATCTTTGATGAAAAAGCAAAAAAATCTGGATTGAACAAATCAGAATTTTTCAGAAAAATAATTTTAGATTATCAATTAAGAGAACAACCTGATGAAAGATTTTATGAAATACTTTCTTTATTAAGAAATATGGCAAACAATTTAAATCAGATGGCAAGAACTTATAACAGATATCAAGGTTATATGAGAGAAGATAAATTTACACCATTATTAAATCAAATTCAAGATTTTGTTTTAAGTATGCAAGAAGTTTATCTTACTCCTCAAAAGAAAGGAGTTTCAAATGGCTACAACAAAAATATGGAAATTCAAGAGCAGACTAGACACTCTTATTGAATATGCAATTAACGGAGAAAAAACAGAACACAAGCTATATGTATCAGGTATAAATTGTATGCCTGATACTGCTTTTTATGAAATGAAAAATGTTAAGAAACAATTCTTTAAAACAGGTGGTATAGAATGTTTTCATGCAATTCAATCTTTTGCTGAAAAAGAGGTTACTCCAGAACAAGCACATGAAATTGGAATAAAACTTGCTGAAGAACTATGGGGAGATAAATATCAAGTAGTTGTTTCAACTCATTTAAATACTGATAATATTCATAATCATTTTGTTTTAAACTCTGTTTCTTTCCTAGATGGAAAAAGATTTTGCAATACTAAAAAGGATTATGCTACTATGCAAAAAACATCTGATAGACTTTGTGAAGATTATGGATTAAGTGTTTTAAAACAAGAAGAAAAATATAATAAATATGCTACAAGTAGTTTATATAAAGAGTTAATGAAAGATTCTATTGATTATGCAATAGAAAATGCAAAAGATTATAATGAGTTTATAAAAATTCTTCAAGATTTAGATTATATTGTTACTGATAAAAATGATACTTTATCAATTAGGCGAGAGCCTTATAAAAGAAACACTAGAATTGAAAGACAATTTGGAAATAAATATTCAAAAGAAAATATTTATAAAAGAATATTAGAAACTCAGCCACGTTTTCCATACACTCCTAATCCTAAATCATTACTTGACAGAACTTTTCAAAAATATAACAATATAAAAGAAAGTCACTTTCAAAATAAAAACTCTATTCTTGGTTTGATATTTCATTATGAGAAATTATTCGGGATAAATGTAGAAAATATCTCAAAATCGAATATAACAAGAATGACTCCAGAATTGTTAAAAGAAATAAAACAAATGGATGAATATTCAAATCAAGCAAAATTTTTAGCTAAATATAAGATTAACACGGAGCAAGGATTGTTTGATTTTAAAAAATCTGCTTATGATAAAATTAATCCTCTAAAAAGTGAAAGAGAAAACTTATGGAAAAAGCATAAAAGAGCTAAAACAGAAGCTGAAAAGAAAAGCATTGAGAATCAAATTGCAGAAATTTCTAAAAAGATTACACCGCTTGCTGAAGAAATAAGACATTGTGACAATATTCAAAGTAGAATAGATAAAATTAAAATATATGAGCTTCATCAAAAGTTAAAAGAAGAAAGACAAAAAGCTGAACAGCAAGAAAAAGCTAAATCAAAAAATAAATATAGAGATAGATAAGTAAAAGGAGCAACACAGCTCCTTTACTTATCTATCTTGTAATTTATCAATCAAATTAAATTTTTATAATTCAATAAAGTCATCATCTTTTTTTACAGTTTTTCTTTTTTTAGGTCTTAAGCCATAATACATATCTTTTGTATTATAACCTTTAATCGTTTTCTTTGACCTTTGTAAAATCTTATCTCGTATTTGTCTTAATTTCTCATAATCCTCTAATCTATTGTTAGCCTTTAAATACATTTCTAATTCATCAACTCTTTTATCTAATAGCTGTCTAGGATTTATTTTACCAGTTTCCTCTATATCAAAAACATCAAAATCATCCACCTGTTCTATATTTGTTATTTTAAATGTAAATGGTGGAAGTAAAAATTCATTTTCTTGAGTTTCATCTAAATATATTATTCCTAAATTTTCGAGTAAATCAACTGGTATTGCTTTATCATCTTTTCTTAAAATTTTTCTATATACAACTGGCTTTTTATCTGTAACAGTATCTTTATCTGTAAATGTTCCTCCAGAAGTTCCAAAAGATACAAAGCTCTCATATATGTTATCGGCACCAACATTTTTATCTTTATTTACACCTAACCCAACTCTATATAATACTAAATCATATTTTCTATTTGGTAATTCTTCTTGAGCTTGAATTATATTTTGAGAAAGTTTAATTATAGTTCCTATAGAAATTTTTTCTTTAATTTTTCCCATATATCTAAACAATTCATCAAAATTACCTCTCATAAGCGAATTTACTAAATGATATATTCTAGGTTCTTTATTTTTAAAGAAACAAAGTGCGTTTAGCAATTTATCATTTACCGAAATATCTTCATCATATAGACTCATACTTAAATAATTTTGAATACCTCTATCATATCCTGCTTTATAAAAATCTAAATACGATTCTCCATTTTCATTTTGCATAGCATTACTTATCAATTCACTTATAACATCTTCTTTTTTTCTTAATGGTTTACTATCTATTAACAACTCATCGATGCTTGATAAAATAGTTACATCTTGTTCGTTGCCTAAAGTTTGGTTTGCAGCACTTGTACTTATTTGAGGAAATTCATATTTTGATGAATCTTTATTTTTTTCTTTTTCAGCTAAAGCTAAATTTAATCTTAAAGTAGCTAACGCTTCATTAATTCCTTTATAATCCCATTTCATAAATACTAATGCATATAATTTATTCTCTTTTGTTCTAATTAAAATAGCTCTTTTATTTTTACCTACTTCTGTAAATTTCATAACATAATTACTACATGCACAATATTTTAGTTCTTCATTAATTTGTGTGTCATAAAATTCTTGATCATCTGTAGTAAATCTATTAAAAAATGGTATTTTCATCATTCAAATTCTCCTAACAATATATTTTCAACTAAAAATATTAACATTTAATTTTTCTCCACACAATTTTTCTTTATTTTTTATTTTACAAATTCATAATTATCTGTAGGTAATTTTGCACCACTTCTTTTTAGCAATTCAAATTCATCATATTCTGTCATTCCGTATTCTCCTAAAATTTTGTCAATTTCAGGTCTTCTCTTATCAGGAAGTCTTGCTCCAAATACTGCAAAAAGATGTGGATTTTCGTATGTTGCATTGATTTGAGGAAAAGCAACTAATAATTCAAATCCATCTTTTTGCGCTTCTTTTACATTTTCTAAAATATATTTAAAATAATATGTTCCATTCGCTTTATATAGCATAGCAACTTTATATTTATTTCCTGTTTTTACATCTGTCCATACTAAATAAACTAAATCTTTTTCCATTTTTCTTTTACACCTCATCTTTCAAATCATATATCTCTAACATTCTATTTCTTCGTTCCAAAATATACATTTTTAATAGTTTTTTCATATTTCCACTTATTATATCATTATCAAATTCATTTAGGATTTTTTCAATACTCTCTTCATTGATATTATTCTTAATTTTTTCTATATATGGAATAGTTAATGTATATTCGTTATCCTTTATTTTTTTTAACAAATCAAAATGTTTTATTGGTCTTTCATTTTCCCAACCAATAGCGGACTTTGATTTTGTATTTACTAATGCTTCAAATTTCATTTTATCCTTAAAAAATATTTCTATATCATTATTATCTTCATATGCACATAGTGAAGAACCATTATCATATAATGGACATAGTTTTAGACAAACACAATTTCCATCATTTACTTTTTTTACACAAGGTATAACTCCCCAATTACTATGATGTCTATCACTATTTCCGATTAAGCAATCAAATATTATTATTTTTAATATTTCTGATATTTCCAATAATCCACTAACACTACTTTCAATCATTTGTAATGAATATTTATTATTATTATACTCATCAACTAAATTTTCTTTATTATAAAATGGATATTGAGCTTGTATATAATCAAGTCCCTCTCTAAAGATAGTATCATTATCTTTAACTATATTATAACTCATTGAGCCTAATCTACCTTTATATGTACCAATATCAACTTTAGCACATTCAACATCTATTAACTTTCCAATTTCAGTAGCAAGTTTTTCTGCCCAATATTCTCCAGTTATTATTCCTTTTTCTTTATCTTTCACTTTTGGAAATTTAAAAAGTCCTTTTTCATTTGTTTCTGGATTAATAAGCCATATCTTTTCACTTGCACCACTACCGAACTTACCAGAAACTTTATCTTCTATCCAATTATCAAAATTCTTAACTTCAAACATTTAGTTCCTCCAATCTTTTTGGTTAATTTGAAAACAAATTTATATTAATTAGGTTTATAATCCAAGAAATTATATAAGGAGTCACTACTCCTAAAACATAAAAAATTATATTTTGAATAATATCAACCTTATGATTTTCCCAAAATTTATTATTTTTATAGGCTTTTTTTATTCCCAAAATATCATTACGCATAACACATGTAAACAAGGTAAGGAATGGTATAATAATAAGTATAGTATATATAATTTCTTTCTCACTTGAAATTTGCATATGTTCTGAATATATACAAACTGGTATCATAAATATTGTATACAATCCTAATAAAATATAATATTTTTTATATGCCCATATGTTCTTTAGTAAATTAGGTTTAAAAAAACTATTCAATACATATATAATAGAATTTGTAGTATTATTTTCTTTATGATAGCTTAAACGCCATCCTTTTGTTCTGGATTCATAAGTTAAAGTTGATAATACATCTTGATTATAAAATTTAACTTCTATTTCATCTATAGACTTTATTTTTTCTACATTTTGTAGCAATTCATCTATACTATCAAATACTTTTTCAAATACTTTTTTTATATTATCTTTTTTCTCTGTATATTTTATAGCTATTTTTACTTTATCAATATTTTCTACTTTTTGCAATCTTTCAAATAACTCTTTAAAAGATGTATAGTTTAAAGTTTTATTTGAAAACTTTATTGTTTGGTATGTTTCATTTTCCTCTATATATAACATATTTTACTCCTTATTCCTTGCTCTACTTTTATAAACATTTGCTTGATTTCTACATTGTGGGCTACAATATTCAGCTTTCAAGTTTTCAGAAGAAAATGGCTTACCACAATGCTTACACATTTTTACTGTTTTTCTTTCAGTAGTTTCATTTAAAGCAAACATTGTATCTATTGCTAATTTTAAAGAATTAAAATTCCATTCTATAACAGGTTTGTCTTCTTTATTTTTACCCATTAATATCTTACAAGCTATTTTTGATGGATTAAAATTCTTTATGCGGTTATCATATAATTGCTTTGTATAAGCATCTTCAACTTTACTATAATTTTCTATTGCTTCAAAAGTTTGATATAATGTTCTTGCATAATGCATTATCCAAACTAAACACTCTGAGTAAGCCTTTGAGAAAACAACTGCATATTCAGCTGGTCTATCTATGGCTACAACAGGGTTCATTTCATTTTCTGCTGACAATTCTAAAATTTCTCCTCTTGCATTTTTCTTCATAGTGATTTTTTGTTTCTTTTTACATTTTAAAAATAACTCTATATATTCAGCAGTAGGTAATGTTTCTTTATCACTAACTAAATTCCCACTAGGTAAATAAACTTTGTTTTGTGCCACTATATCAGTATTTAATGGTAAATATATTAATTCTCCTAATAATCCATATTTCTCCACAAATTCCATAATCATTTTATTAGATTCTTCTATGTCATTTTTTTCAACACATCTTCCTATCATTAAAATATCTACTAATATGTCATCTGCTAAATCAAATGGATCATACATAACTACTTTTGAATTTTCTTTTGGTGTAATATAGTGTTTTTCTTCTATTTCTCGCATTTCATAACTATCATATCTAAACCAAAAAGTTCTGAAATTTCCTTCATTATTTTTCTTCATTTTCACTCTCCTAAAAATTTTTTCAAAAATTCTATATGTAATACTTGACAAGTATGAATTATTACTTTATAATGTAATTAGTGATTGATAGTAATTATTACATTTTATAATTGTTAAACCTCGTTAAGATATTACTATTATATCTTTTTTATAGACAATAGTCAAGTTTTGTTTGGAAAATCACCAAAAAAGTCATTAGGATTATTGTATCTAAAAATCAACAAACAAAAATACAACCAAATGAAAGGAGGAAATTTTTTGGATAAGAAAGAGCAAATATTAGATTTATATTTTAATAAGCATTTAAAACAAACAGAAATTGCAGAAATAGTTAATGCTTCTCAACAATATATTTCTAAAATAATCAAGAAAGATGGAAGATATGAAAATGAAAAAAGTTCTAGAAAATCTATTAATGCAGAAAAACGAAAAATTGCTCAAGCTGAATATCAGAAGAATTATGTTAGAAAAAAAGAAAAAGATATCGCTTACGAGCAATTATTAGAGCAACAAAGACAAGATGCAATAGAACTTTCTTATAACCCTCATCCTTTTTCTGACTATGCCTTTAAGAAAGCTAATTCTAGTATTTACACTTATGATAGTATTAAAAATCAATTTGTCATGCTAAAGGGAATTAAAGCTGGCTTTGATGCACCAAAAAGAATTAGTATGAATGCTTTTTAAAGAAATTAAACCAAGTAAGAGATTTTCCTTTCTCAAAATCCAGTACGCAATACATATAGCGAAAATTATTTAGCTATTGAGATTTTTGAAAAGGAGGTCATCGTATGAAAGATTTAAAACAAAATTACTCTACTATGTTTACTGCATATAAAGATGTAGTAAATGTAAATCAATTAGCAGAAATGCTAGGCATAGGAATTACTCTTGCTTATAGGTTAGTAAAGCAAAATACTATTAAGTCTATAAAAGTTGGTAGACAATATAAAATTCCTAAACAAAATATTATTTCTTATTTATTAGATCAAAGTGTTGTTTAGGCTAAATTTTATATTTACTACAAAATCAATAGTAAATTAATTTAGTCTGTTACATCAGAAAGGAGTTTATAATGGTAACAGAAAATTTACAACAAATTAAAGTATCTGTAAGTAGTCTTGTTGTTCGAAACGGAATATATCAAGCAGTTTTAGAATACTATGATGAAAACGGAAAAAGACAACAGCCTTGGCGTTCTACTGGTTTAAAAGAACGCGGTAATAAAAAGCAAGCTATGGCAAAAGCTGAAGAAATAAGAGCAAATTTAGAAAAAGAACTAAATTTAAAAGCTCTAAACAATTCAAAATCAAATAATAATTCAAGTGATATTCTTTTTACAGAGTATCTTTTTTATTGGCTAGAAATTATTAGGCATACTGTAGAAAATTCTACGTTCACATCTTATAGGCAAATATCCAATAATCATATCAAGAAATATTTTACTGAAAATCCTATAAAGTTAGTAGACCTAACCCATGTTCATATTCAAGATTTTTATAATGAATTAATGGTTGAAAAACATCTTTCTGCTAACACTGTAGTTCATCATCATGCTATTATAAGAAAATGTTTAGAATATGCTTTTAAAATGGATATTATTCCTAGTAATCCAGCTGATAAAGTTCAAAAACCTAAAGTAGAACAATATATAGGAAGCTATTATACTCAAACTGAATTAAATACTTTATTTGAGAAATCTAAAGGTGATCCTTTAGAAGTTATTATTTTAGTTACTGCTTTTTATGGTTTAAGAAGAAGTGAAGTTTTAGGTTTAAAATGGGACTCATTTGATTTTGAAAACCTAACATTTACTATAAAGCATACTGTTACGGTAACAAACACAGAAGGTAATAATAGAAAAATTGAATGTAAAGACAAAACAAAAAATAAATCTAGTTATAGGTCATTACCTTTATTAGATGATATTGCAGATAAACTTTTAGAGCTTAAAGAAAAACAAGAAGCATTTAAAAAGGCTTTTGGTAAGACTTATAATAAAAAATATTTAGATTATGTTTTTGTTAATCCTCAAGGCAGATTAATTCGCCCTGACTATATTTCAGAACATTTTAGTATATTATTAAATAAAATCGGTATGAAACATATTCGTTTTCACGATTTAAGGCATTCCTGTGCAAGTTTATTACTTGCTAAAGGTATTCCTATGAAAGCTATACAAGAATGGCTTGGTCATTCTAATTTTTCTACTACAGCTAATTTATATGCTCATTTAGATGTTAATTCTAAAAAGCTTTCCGCAGATGCTCTAGTTAATGCATTAAAATTTACAGATACAAAAAAAGAAAATGAAGAAAGCACATCTTCATCTTCTAAAAATAATTAAATTATGGTGTCGATGGTGGGAATCGAACCCACATGGATGTTATCCGCAGGTTTTTGAGACCTGTGCGTCTGCCTATTCCGCCACATCGACATGTTTTTATTAAATTTTGGCGGTTTTACAATTATGTTAGATATTTGTTAGATGTTTGAGCATTTTTCAACTCTAGCAAATATCTAAACATTACTATTTTCAATACTTATAAGTTTTAACACGAAAAAATCCATTTAGATTTTGAGTCATGTGCGTCTACCAATTCCGCCACATCGGCATATTTTACATTTTATAATATTATTTGAGCTACATATACTGACGTTGTAACGAGCAAAGCTCTAACAACCTCAGCAAATTCCGCCACATCGGCATATACTAATTTTATATTTTTAATTTAAAAAATATGTACTAATATATATTAGCACATATTTTTTAAATTGTCTAGATTTTTTCTAAGATTTTATTCTCTTCTTGTTTTCTGTCCATTCAAAAAATAATAGCAACGCAAAATCAATATATAATTTATGCAACTATTTTTTCTATTTCTTCTTTAAATCTTTTGTCTGCTGGTATAAATCCTAATATTTTTCTTGGCTTTCCATTTATTTTATTTAATATTTTCTCTAGTTTCTCATTTGATATTTTATTTAAGTCTGTTCCTTTCGATATAAATCTTCTTAATATTCCATTACAGTTTTCATTCATCCCTTTTTGCCACGAACTATATGGATCTGCATAATATACTATCGTTCTTCTTTCTTCTTTATTAAATTTTGATATCTCTATTTTATCATAATTTAAAAATTCATGTCCATTATCTGTTGTCATACTTTTAAATATTTTCTTGAATTTACTTCCATATTTTTCCTCTAAACTGTCTATTGCCTTTTTTATACACTCATTTGTATGTTCTTTCATTTCTATAACTATATATTTCTTTGTTAATCTCTCTAATAATGTCATATATGTCTTTTTACTATCTTTTGATCCTTCTACACAGTCTAATTCCCAATGCCCAAATTCTTTATTCTCATCTATTTCTTTTGGTCTATTGTGTATACTCTTTTCTTCATGTTTTGGTAACTTTTTTTCTTTTCTTCCTTTTTTTCTTTCTTTTCTAATTTTGCTTTATGTACCAAATCTAACGGAGTTATTTTTAACTTTTTATTTTCAATCCAATAATATATTAATTGAAAACTTGGTTGTATATCAAACTTTATATCATTTGCCTTTATATATCCTGCTACTTCCTCTGGTGACCATTTTTCTTTTAATATTTTATCTTCTATAAATTGTTTTAATGCTCTACTTAATTTGCTTTTTCTTCCTGCTTTTTTCTTACTATATTCATATTTTCCTTGTGCTACTGCTGCTGAATATACTTTTTTACATATTCCTGTATTATAATCACATTTTTCTTCACAATGTCTATTTATCTCTCTTGATATTATTGATTTATTTCTTCCTAATTCTTCTGACATTTCTTGCATTGTATATTTTTTCTTTACCATAAATTCTATTTTACATCTTTCTTCATATGTTAAATCAGAATTTCTTTTTACCTCTTTATTTTCTGTTTCAATTATGTTAGAATTAATTAAACACATATAAAAATCTCCTTTATAATTTTGTTTCGTCACAAATATTATATATTTGATTTTTATATGTGTCTATATTTTTATGTTAATTTTGTTGCTTTAATTTTTTGAACTCAGTTCTTCTTGTTTTCTAACTTCTGCATCAAATTCAAAAACAGTTATTGTTTTTATATTTACTTCTGAAAAGTCATCTTTCTCCTCTTCGAATTCTGCAATTTTAAAATTTGTTTTACTTTTTAAATCTAATCTTAGCTTTGCTGTATCTACTAATATTTTTGTAGATAAATCTTGTCCAACTGGCAAAGTCTTATTTTGATTATCAAAAAAGATACAGTTTGTATAACTAATTGCATTTGATCCTTCTTTTAAGTTTATTTTATAAAAATTTATTTTACTATTTTCATTTTTTATTGCTTCTCTTATTTCTATCTCTGGATTAATATCAAATATATTAATTTGTCTGTCATCCAATCGCTCATCAACGATTGCTTTGTATACTGGTAATTCCTCTGGAATAACCATCTTTGTTAAAGCCGTTTTTACATTAGCAATCACTTTTTCCAAAGATAATTTAAAACCAATTTGTTTTGTATTTTTATTTATATCTAAAATATTAAATTTATCTTTTGGTATTTCTCTATGTTTTTTATTGTTTATTTTAGATACTTTTGTTGTATCTTGAATGATTCCACCAAATATATCAAATTCTTCATCTTCTGATAAAGTTTTTTCTTGTATAGCATCTTTTTTTATTTCTTTTAATGCTGTTTCTATATCTTTAGGTAAAAATTCGTTGGTTTTTATTTTATTTAACAGTCCTATGAGCTTAGTTGTTGTTATATAGAGGCTATCTGTCTCGTCTTTGCTTAAATTTTTTCTTTGCATTTTATCCATTGTTTTCCCGAATTTTTCTAAATCTTCTTCATAGTCGAAAACTTTTTCTATTTTTCTTACAATGTTAACTTCCTCTTCTTCTCCCTCAGGTAAACTTGCCATTTCGTCTTTATTGCTATACTTCCAAAATTCAAATATACTCTTTTTATGGCTATCAATTTCATCAATAAAAGCTGTCGCATTTTCAATCTTCTTCTGCATATTTTTATTTTTTAATTTCATAGCATTTATGTCCATTATTATATTTTTAAGTTCATTTTCTTTTAATTCTATAATTTTATATAATTCAACTAATTCCTCAATCGTATAATTTTGTTTTTTCCTTTTTCTTTTTGGAAGTTCTTTATCCTCATCTTTCTCCAACTCTTCTAGTATCACTTCATTTTTCTCTTGTTCTTTCTTTATTTTGTTTTTATTATTTTTCTTGCTATATTTAAAATAATACTTAAATTTACCAAAAAATGATTTTTTACACTCTAAAAATGTTGAAATTTGTTTTTCTTTAGCCAAATATTCTATTTCTTGTGATGCTATATCTATTTTTAACTTTTCTAATTTTTGTTTATTTTCTTCTATCAATTCTTCAGCCTTTTTTTGCTTTTCTTCCCCTATATTATATTGACTATTTATCCAATCTGCTATATCTGAATACTCTATTTTATTATCTTCTAAATAAAATTCTATTTCACCATTTTTATTTATATTCGTTCTAAAATGAAAATAATGTGGCAGTTCAGTTTGCAATATAAACATTGCTTTTAATAATTTATAAAATTGTTCCGCCTCTACTTGAGTTTTTAGTCTAACTTTATAGGGACTTCTTATTTTTTGATAAACTTCAGTTTCTCCCACAATCTGTATACTTAGTTTATTACTTTTATCATATACTTCATAGATTAAAGGCCAATCTTTCGTAAATAGCCATAAATAATTTTCAATATCTTCAAATTCTGACTTTTTTAAATAAGTATTACTATATTCTACATTTCGAATTGGTACAAATATCTTTTCTGCTCTCTTTTTTTCAATTTGTTTTTTTAGTAAATAGAAAAAAGTTGAATAATCTGAATCTTCTGTTGGAACTAACATAAAATATTGATCTGTATTTTCAGAATAATAAATTTGCCATAAATAATTATACTCATATTTTACTTTAAAAGGTATCTTCTTACTTAAATTAGCTTGTTCTTTCTCTATCTTCTCTATTTCTTCTATTTTTAATTGTTTCAACATATTCAAGAAAGTGGTATATTTCAAAATATTTTCTTCTGTTTCACTATCTAAATATTCTTCTAATGGTCTGGCTTTTTTATATTTCTCTTCTATCTCATCTAATCTATTGGTTGGTGATAATAATATTTGTATGTTTTTTACTGGTATATATCGATATTGCCTATATTGCTTTTCTTCATAAAATTTGGGAATTCTAAATTCCAAAGGTTTATAGTTTCTAAGTTCTTTTGGAATGTTATCTAAATCTAATCCTATATATTCCAATTTTTCCTTTATACTTTCATTTTTTTCTACTGTTTTTTTAGGCAATGTTCATTTCTCCCTTCTGTTAATTATTTTATTATATCATAGAAATTTTTAAATTCATATCCTTGTTCTTTTAAGTTTGCTATAATCTGAGGTAAGGCATCTGCTGTTACACTTTTTGCTGCTGCATCATGCATTAATATAACTACACTATTTTTACTTCCTATCGTTTGCGATAATCTTGATAATTCAAAATCTACTGAAAGATTGTTTGTCTCGGCATCTCCTGTTAGTGCATTCCAATCAATATTTAAGATATCATTTTGTGACAATAACTCTCTTGCTTGTTGCTTTATATCTGCATATTTACCTCCTACCAGTCCTCCCGGAAATCTAAATAAATGAGAATTATATTCAGGTACTCCTATTGCATTTTTCACTTTATCATTACATAAGTTATATTCATCTAGTACAGCTTGTGGAGATGAATAAATTTGAGAATATGTATGAGAATATCCATGATTTGCTATGTAGTGACCTTCATCATACATTCTTTTTACCATATCTTGTCTTGCATCTACATTAGAACCTAAAACAAAAAAGGTTGCTTTTACGTTTTCTTGTTTTAATATGTCTAGTATTTTCGAAGTAACTGAAGATGGTCCATCATCAAATGTCAAAAATACTCTTTTCATATCTGATTTATATATATTTTCCATGTTTTGTCTTCCGTACATCAGTTAATTGTGGGATTTTCTCTTTTCTTTTTCGTTCTTTTTCTTCTGCTATTTTTGTTTGTTTTTCTTCCTCTTGCTGTTTAATAGCATTTAATTGTGCCTCATATTGTTTATAAACTTTATACTCTGCAATCGTTATCGATATATGATTTCCTGTTAAAATCACACATACAATTAGCAAAATAATTGCAATGCTTATAAATATTCTTCTTTTATCTAATTTTATTTTGGTATCAATTTCATAAATATTTATTTCATGCTCATCATTCACCATTTTTTACTTTCCTTTTTATTTCTCATTTTACATTTTATTATTTTATATTTTTTACTTCGACAATATTATATACTATTTTCGTTATTTTTAATAGTACATTTTAAAAAAAACTCCAACAAATTTATTGGAGTCTTTTTATTTAGCTTTTCATTACATTCTTTATATACTGGATTTCCTCTTCTGCATTTAATCTCATGAAGATTGGTTCACCTTTTTCGATTACTGTAACATTTTCTAATTTATTATATTCTTTTAACAAGTCCCATGCTTTTAGTTCTTTCTTTTCAATTCCAATTTGTCTAAAAATATTTTCTGCTGTATCGTTCATAAATGGTTTTATAAGTATTGCAATTTTTCTTAAATTTTCAATTAAATGATAAATACAAGACTCTAACTTTGTCCTTGATTCTTCTTCTTTTGCTAATGCCCATGGCATAGTTTCATCAATATACTTATTGGTTCTAGCAATTAATGTCCATATCTCTTGAATGGCATTTGCGATTTCATATTCTTCCATTTTGTTTTCGAATTTTTCTATTTGTTTTATACTAAATTCCTCTAATTCTTCATCCACTTCATTTTGATGTCTATTATATTCCGGAACCTTTCCTTCAAAATATTTATTTACCATAGATACGGTTCTATTTAATAGATTACTTAAATCATTGCATAAATCAAAATTATATCTTTCCACAAATTCTTCTGGTGTAAATACGCCATCTTGTGCTACTGGTATTTCTCTTAGTAAGAAATATCTTGTTGCATCCAACCCATATCTATCAATTAACGTTTCTGGATAAATTACATTTCCTTTTGATTTTGACATTTTACCATCTTTCATCATAATCCAATTGTGAACTAAAATAGTCTTAGGAAGTGGTAAGTCCAATGCCATTAAGAATATTGGCCAATAAATTAAATGGAATCTTGCAATATCTTTTCCAACTACTTGTACATCAGCAGGCCAATACTTTTTAAATAAACTATCATCATCTGATAAATATCCTAAAGCTGTTAAATAGTTTGTTAAAGCATCTACCCATACATATATTACATGTTTTGGATCTTTTAAGACTTTAATTCCCCAATCAAAAGAAGTCCTTGTAACACATAAATCCTCTAATCCTGGTTTTATAAAATTATTTATCATTTCATTTTTTCTAAAAGCCGGTTTTACAAAGTCTGGATTTTCGTCATAATATTTTAAAAGTCTGTCTGAATACTTTTTCATGTTAAAGAAGTATGCTTCTTCTTTCATTAGCTTTACTTCTCTACCACAATCAGGACACTTTCCATTTACTAATTGCGTTTCTGTAAAGTAAGTCTCACATGGGACACAATACCATCCCTCATATTCACCTTTATAAATATCCCCCTGCTCCATAAATCTGTCAAATATTTTTTGAACTATTTTTTCATGCCTTTCCTCTGTTGTTTGAATAAAATCATCATATTTAATATCCATTTTAGCCCATAACTCTTTTGCCATAGCTGCCATTTTGTCAACATACTCTTTTGGGCTTTCTCCCATTTCTGCTGCCTTCTCTTGAATTTTTTGTCCATGCTCATCTGTTCCTGTTAGCATATAAGTATCTTCCCCTTTTAAGTCATGATATCTTTTGATACTATCTGCTAATACTTCTGTATATGCTGTTCCAATATGAAATTTACCACTTGGATAATAGATTGGTGTTGTTATATAAAATTTATTATTCATTTTTTATCACTCCTGTCCTGTTGGGGACGTTTCCTAATGGACATCTTTAAGTTAGCTGTTAGAGCTTTGCTCATTACAGATAACTTATGCAGTGGCTGTCCATTTTGGGACACATCTCTTTTTTTCTAAGGAATATATTACCATAATTAGTAAAAAATAGCAAGAATTTTAAAAGGACTAAAAGAATTTCTTTTAGTCCTTTTGTTCTATTCATCTTTAGCTGTATTGATTTTAAATAGTTTAAATATTTCTACAATTACTAATGGTGCTAAAATTAATCCAACTAACTCTAATATATTTTGAGTTGGTAAAATTGGTATACTAAATATTGTTCTTAAAGCTGGCACCGCCAATATAACAAGCATTAGAGCGGCAGATGCTAAGATAGCCCATATTAATTTACTATTATTAAATACTTTTGTTTTAAAAATTGATTTTTTATTATCTCTTATATTAAATACATGCACCAATTCAGATAAAGCAAGTGTTGCAAAAGCCATGGTTTGACCAACTTCTATTTTTGATTCATCTAATGTAAGTCCATCAATTGGCGTATTCGTTGTAGCTAAACCGATTGCAAAAGCTCCCAAAGTTAAAAGTCCTATCATAACTCCTTGATAAATGACTCTCCAAGTCATTCCTTTCGTAAACACTCCTTGATTTGGTTTTGCTGGTTTTCGATTCATAATATCCTTATTGGCTGGGTCAAAGGCTAATGCCAAGGCTGGAAGAGAGTCTGTTACTAAGTTAATCCATAAAATGTGAATTGGTAATAATATTTCTAAATGCGTAATATCCGTTATTCCAAACCACTTAGCAAATAGTGGCGTACAAAGTGTTGCTAAGAATAACACTACAATTTCTCCTACGTTACTTGAAAGTAGGAATTGAATTACTTTTAAAATATTATCATAGATTCTTCTTCCCTCTTCTACTGCTGATACAATCGTTGCAAAGTTATCATCTGTTAAAATAACATCTGCTGCCTCTTTTGCAACGTCTGTTCCAACAACACCCATAGCACAACCAATATCGGCTGTTTTTAGCGCTGGACTATCATTTACACCATCACCCGTCATAGCTACTATTTCACCATTTTTTTGCCAAGCTTTTACAATTCTCACTTTATGTTCCGGTGATACTCTAGCATAAACAGAATATTTTCTAACGTTTTTCTCTAATTCTTCGTCTGACATTTGTTCTAGTTCTAAACCTGTTATAGCTTCTTCTTCATTTTCTAGGATTCCTAACTTTTTAGCGATTGCAGTTGCTGTAATTTTATGGTCACCAGTTATCATGACGGTTTTTATTCCTGCTGTTTTACATTTTTCTACTGCTTTTTTTGCTTCTTCTCTTGCTGGATCTATCATTCCAACCATACCTATAAATATTAAGTCATTTTCCATTGTTTGCATTTCTTCTTTTGATGGTGCATGATCTATTTCTTTGTAAGCACATCCCAATACTCTTAGAGCTTCTTTTGCCATATGTTCATTTTCTTCCCTTATTTTGTTGATATAGCTTTCTAATTCTTCATAAATTTGTCCTCCAAGCTCATATGATGTACATCTTTTTAATAATTCATCAATTCCACCTTTCGTGTATACAATATATTTATCTCCTACTTTGTTTACCGTTGTCATTAATTTTCGGTCAGAATCAAATGGTATTTCTTCTATACGTGGCATTTGCTCATAAACAGACGGATCAAAATTTAACTTAAATGCCATATCAACCAAGGCTGTTTCTGTTGGATCACCTGTTAACGTTCCATCGTTTGATATTTTCGTATCATTACATAACATATTGGCGTATACCAATCTTTTTAATTCTTCATCAATTTCATCTTCTAAAATATTACTTGATTCTCTCGTTGCATTGTTCCAAAATATTTTTTCCACTGTCATTTTATTTTGTGTTAAAGTTCCTGTCTTGTCAGAACAAATAACAGTTGCACTTCCCAAAGTCTCTACTGCTGGAAGTCTTTTTACAATGGCATTTTTCTTAACCATTTTTTGAACTCCAATCGCAAGAACAATCGTCGATACAGCAACCAATCCTTCTGGTATTGCTGCAACAGCAAGACTTACTGCTGTCATAAACATATGAATTGGTTCTTTTCCTTGTATTAAGCCAATTACAAAAATAAATACACAAATTGCTAAAGCTGCAATTCCTAAAGTTTTCCCTAATTTATTTAATTTATCTTGAAGTGGTGTTGTTTGTTCTTCAGTTGCATCTAGCATGCCTGCTATCTTACCTACTTCTGTTGTCATACCAGTTTCAACCACAATTCCTTTTCCTCTACCATAGGTTACTAAGCTAGAAGAAAATAGCATATTTAATCTGTCTCCAAGTCCTATTTCTGTATTCTCAATTACTTCAGCATTTTTTTCAACTGGTACAGATTCTCCTGTAAGTGATGCCTCTTGTGATTTTAAATTAACAGCTTCTATAATTCTTAAATCTGCCGGGATATAATCTCCTGTGTCTAAAATCACAATATCTCCTGGCACTAATCCTTTAGCCGGAACTACTGTTATTTCTCCATTTCGAATCACCTTTGAAGCATGATCAGTTAGTTTTTGTAAAGCTTCTAATGATTTTTCTGCTTTTGCTTCTTGTGTTACACCGATAATAGCATTTACAATTACTACGATTAAAATAATAATAGTATCTGTAATTCCATCTCCTTCTGCAATTCCTACTGCACCTGATACAATTGCTGCGATAATTAAAACAATAATTGAAAAATCTTTAAACTGTTCTAAGAATTTTTGCAATAAAGATTTCTTCTTTTTCGCTTTTAGTTCATTTAGTCCATATTTTTCCTGTCTTTTTTGCACTTCTTCTGTTGTTAAGCCTTTTTCTAAATCCGTGCTTAAGTCTTTTTCAACGTCCTCCACCCTTTTGTTAAACCAATTGTTTTTTTTCAATTTGCACCACTCCTTATTTTTATTATTTTTTACAGATTTATAAGAATTATTTAATTAAGAACTTAAATTATAATTTCTTCGTTTTAAATCTCAAAAGAGACTCTTAAAAGGAAAACTTCTTGTTTCCTTTTAAAAGTCTCGCTTAACTATCTTTAGCCTTACTAACCAGATACTCTTTGGTATCGCGACTGTTGATTAGTAATAAAAAGCTACTCCCTTTTAATTATATGTGTTTTTGGTGACCCCTACGGGAATCGAACCCATGATTAAAAAATAAACTTTTTAAATTCTTTATAAATCTTTGTAATTGCTGATTTTTCAGTATTTTTAAATACAAGTTCTTTTTAGTTACTTTTAGTTATCTGAAACTAAAGTGTTAAAAAAGTGTTAATTTTTTTCATATTATATCTTTATTTTTTTTTAATGTCAAGTATCAATTAAAACTTTGTCAATTTATTTATTTTTTTTCAAAAGAAAAAGCCCCCTTAGGAGCTAATTGTTTTCTTCACTAAGAAGTCAAAGTTATTTCTTGATATGTATTGCAAAGTATCAGCACTTAATAAATTAAATCTTACTGCTAACTGATTATACTGTTTCTTTGTTAATTTTATTCCTAAAACTTTTATCATTCGTAGAGATTTAATATATGTTTCTTTCATATTCATCACCTCTACTGTTATTATAGCATTTTATGTTAAATAATGGTGTTGGAATTTGTCGAAAATAAAAAGAACTATTTCTAGTTCTTTTTAAATATCTTATTAAA
>JBJFFC010000002.1:0-20278 GCA_051891395.1 Clostridia bacterium
TACTAATTTTTAGGTTTAAAAATTATACCGCTTCGGTTTATTCTCTAAAGGATTTCATTGTTTACTTTTCAATGTACTTTTTTGTTCCTTTCGTGCGGAACGATTTTTATTATACATTAACTTTTTTTCTTTGTCAACACTTTTTTGAATTTTTTTTAAAAATTTTTTTTAGTATTTTTTACCTTTTAAAAAATTGTGTGCAAACTATTTTATATAATAGGAAGTTTAGAGGACTTTCTATTATATAAAATAGCAAAAGAAGCATGATTGTATTACTCACATGCTCCTTTTATTTGTGCAAAACTTTTTAGTAGTTTGTTCTGCTCTTCTTTTGTTTAACTTTCTTTAAAAATAGTCATAATTATATATTTCACTAATCCTGTGTCTTCATCATATTCTACGCTAATATTATACTTCCTATTTTTATCATTCTGTACAAAATTCTCAAGTACCTCTGCCAATTGTTCATTTTTATCACTTTGGCTAATTTCTATCTTTAATTCTTCATTAGAAATAACTTCAATATTAATCAAATTTTCTTTTAATATTTTAATAACTTCAAGTATATTTTCATTATTAATCTCTTCACCTTCTAGTATTTCAAATTTAGAATTAAATCTGTTTTTCTCGATTTCCGATATTCCATTTCCCTCTAATTTTTGTCTATCCTGAATAATTCCTATTGTTTTTAATATCTCTTGTATATCTTCTATATTTATTTCTTGCATAACAGAATCTAATTTATCTTCTAATGCCCCACTTACTCTATCTAATATTGCTTGCATTTGTTCTGAGTCTAAAGTATTTAATTTGATTCCATTTTCATCATCTATACTAACTTGTTCATTAAAATTATTGACTATATTTATATTTTGTATCATAGTTGTTTCTATTTTATCACTATCGTTTTCATATTTTATACCAATATTTTTCACACAATTATTATCTTCTATCCTTACATTCTGAACAAAACCAACTTTAATCGGCATGTTATCTTCATTGTTTTCTAAAGATATATTAATTTCTCCATTTTTATTATCAATTGTAAACTTTTTAACTTCTTCTTTTTCTTTAAATGTAATTTCAACAAATTTTTCATTATCTATTGGTAAGTAATCCATATTAAATTCATAATCTACACCTTGTATAGTTGTTCTAACAGTATCTCCACCACTTTCATAAACTATGATTTTAGTTTCTTCATTTCCTATATTATTATTATTTATTTCATTAATTATTTTTTCTATATTGTTAATCGTTTCTTCTCTTATATCAAAGGCATCTGATGTAAATACTCCTGCTTGTTCAAATATTTTTTGTATATTATCTATTTTTCTCAAAAATATTTCATCTTCTTTTAAATTTTCTAATACCATTACATATAAATTGTTTAATTGTTCTTTTGTCATTTTTAATGTGTAAGAATTTGCTATAATATTTTGCCTATTTATTGTAATTGTCTGTCTTGATTGTTTTTCAAATTGCTCTTTTGATACTTTTTGTTTCATTAAATTTAAATATTTATCACTTAATGTATCTAGTTCTTCTTCACTAAATTTAATATTATCAAATACATCTTGATTAATCTCAATACTATCTGGAACATTTTCCAACTCTTCATCTGTATATCCCGCATTTTTTAGTAACTCTTTCAAATTATTGTTTTCTACCAATATATATTGTTTAAATAAATCTGAAAATTTGATTCCATAAGTATCTCCGTTTTGTATATATTCTACTTCTAATTCTTGATTATTATCATCCAATAATTTTATATCTTTATAATTGTACTGATTTGTTTTGTCTGTTTGTCCTTCTATTTGTAATTTTAATTTGTTAATTGCATTGCTAGTATCTTCAGATGTTGTTCCTAAATTTTTTGTATAATTGACTTTAACTTCAGTTTCTTCGGTATACTTACTTGTTTCTAATAAATTATTATAATCTGTATTTTCAAAAGTCTTCTCAATCGCTTCTATATTTTGTGCATTTTTTCCTACATATTTAAAAAATAGGGTTTCATTAGATTTAAATAAATCTGTATTTAGATAAAGTATAATCAAAGTTGTTGCTATGATTAAAATAAAAAATACAACTATCGCTATTAATAAAGTTTTTCTCTTTTTTCTAGTCATCATAATTATTTCTCCTTTTCGTTTTATTTTGTTCTTTGTTTCACCGCTTCGTACACTATAATTCCTGCTGATACAGAAGCATTTAAAGATGTCACTTTTCCCTTCATTGGAATTCTGACTAAAAAATCACAATTCTTTCTAACTTTATCACTCATTCCATTTCCTTCATTACCAATAACAATTCCCAAAGGTCCTGTCAAATCTTGATTATAATAATATTTGTCTGTATTGATGTCTGTACCACAAATCCAAAGACCTTCTTTTTTCAATCTTTCTATACTATCTGATATATTAGTTACTCTTGCTATTTTCATATGTTCTACTGCTCCAGCAGACGTTTTATTAACTGTACTATTCACCGCTGCCGCTCTTCTTTTTGGTAGAATTATTCCATGAACCCCTGCTGTTTCAGCAGTTCTAATAATAGAACCCAAATTATGAGGATCTTCGATTCCATCTAATATTAAGACAAATGGTTCTTCATTTTTATTTTTAGCCTCTTCTAATATTTCATCAATTTGACAATATTCAAAAGGGGGAACAATAGCAATAACACCTTGATAATTTTGAGTTTGTGCCATTTCCTCCATTTTTCTTTTATCTTTTTCGACTATAATTACTCTTCTTTCTTTCGCAATTGCTATAATCTTATTAATGGAACCATGCCTTTCCCCTTTTGTAATAAATATTTTATTGATATCTTTTCCACTTTCTAATAGTTCTAATACAGAATTTCTACCTTCTACTTGGTCATCATATTTTTTTTCTTCTTTTTTTAATTCTTTCATATTACTATCTCTTCTCCCTTTGTAAAATTATTCGTCATCTAATTTTAGTACAGAAAGAAATGCTTCCTGTGGTATTTCTACATTTCCAATTTCACGCATCTTTTTCTTTCCTCTTTTTTGTTTTTCTAATAGCTTTTTCTTCCTTGTAATATCTCCACCGTAACATTTAGCTAATACATCTTTTCTCATGGCAGATATCGTTTCTCTTGCTATAATTTGTCCTCCTATTGCCGCTTGAATAGGTATCTTAAATAATTTTCTTGGTATGACTGTTTTTAATTTTTCTACCATCTTCTTTCCTCTGTTGTAAGCGCTATCTTTATGAACAATAAAGCTAAGTGCATCCACTGGTTCTCCATTAATATGAATATCTAATTTTACTAAATTTGATTTTCTATATTCTTTAAATTCATAATCTAAAGACGCATATCCTTTTGTTTTCGATTTTAAATTATCAAAGAAGTCATATATAATTTCATTTAAGGGCATCTCATATACTAATGTAACTCTATTCTCATCCAAATATTTCATATCAATATATATGCCACGTCTTCCTTGACACAATTCCATGATATTTCCAACATATTCCTTCGGAGTTAAAATATTTGCTGTTACAAATGGTTCCTCCATATACGAAATTTCTTGAGTCTTTGGTAAATCTTCTGGATTATATAATTCAATGACTTCACCATCTGTTTTATAAACTTTATAAATAACAGATGGGGCTGTTGTAATCAATCCCAAATCAAATTCTCTATCTAATCTCTCTTCAATAATCTCCAAGTGTAATAATCCTAAAAATCCACATCTAAATCCAAATCCTAAAGCAGCCGAGGATTCTGCCTCATATTCTAGTGCTGCATCATTCAATTTTAATTTTTCTAATGCTTCTTTCAAATCTTCATATTGACTTCCATCAATTGGATAAAGTCCACAATATACCATTGGTGTTACTTTTTTATATCCCTTTAAAGGTTCCTCCGCTGGATTATCATTTAAAGTAATCGTATCTCCTACATGAATATCAGACAAATTTTTTATACTTGCCGCAACATACCCAACTTCTCCTGCTTTTATTTCATTTGTTGGCATATAAGAACCAGGCACAAAGTAACCAACCTCTGCAACTGTAAAAACTTTGTTAGTTGCCATTAGCTTAATTTCATCGCCAACTTTTACTCTTCCATCCATCACTCTTACATAAGCTACTGCACCTTTATAATTATCATAATAAGAATCAAATATTAAACATTTTGTTTTATCATTTTCATCTCCCTGTGGAGCTGGTAGGTCTGTTACAATTCTTTCTAATACCTCTTCAACATTTAAACCCGATTTAGCTGAAATACAAGGTGCATCATCAGCGGGTATTCCTATAATATCTTCTATTTCTTGTTTTACTTCTTCTACTCTGCTATTTGGTAAATCTATTTTATTTAGTACTGGTAAAATCTCTAAATTATTATCAATTGCTAAATATACATTTGCTAAAGTCTGTGCTTCTACTCCTTGACTTGAATCTACTACTAAAATAGCTCCATCGCAAGCCGCCAAGCTTCTTGAAACTTCATAATTAAAGTCAACATGACCAGGAGTATCAATTAAATTAAAAGTATATTCTTGTCCATCTTTTGCTTTATATATCATTCTTACAGCTTGAGATTTTATTGTTATTCCTCTTTCTTTTTCAATTTCCATATTATCTAAAACTTGGCTTTCCATCTCTCTTTTTGATAGTACCCCTGTCATTTCTATTAATCTATCTGCTAATGTTGATTTTCCATGATCTATGTGTGCTATGATACTAAAATTTCTAATATACTCTTGTCTATTATCTTTCATATTTACTCTCACTCTTCCTTAAGTCATAAATCTAGTTTAAAACACATCTTGCTATCTTTTTGATTTACCACCCTATTCTAACACATAAATTTTAAAATCTCAATAGTTTTGAATTCCATTATACAAATTATATACATTATGATAACCCAACTTTTCTAACTTTTTTTGTGCTCTTTTACTTCTTGAACCACTTGAGCAATAAATTATGATATTTGCATTTTTATCTTGTAATTCATTCTTGCATCTGCTTTTTAATTCATACTCTGGTATAGAGATTGCCCCCTCTAAATGTCCTTCTCTATATTCCTGTGGACTTCTTACATCCAATAAAACAGCTCCATTAGAAACTAGTTTTTTTAGTTCTTCCATATTTATGTCGTTCTTTTCCATCGAACGTTTCCATTTTACATTAAACACATATTTTAATTTATTTAACATTGTTTTTCATCTCGATTCTACTTTATTTTACTTCATATATTATATGTGAAACATTTTTATTCGTTATTGTGAATTATTCCACATTTTTATCATTTATCCACAATTATTATTTTCTCTTTATTCTACCTTTTATTACTCATTTCTTGTCTTTTCTACAAATTATTTCTTTACAAAGATATTTCAATCATATTTCATAACCATTGTACATAAATCTTATATTCAACTTTTTTCTTGTTTTTTATAGCTATTTTCGCATTTTTCTTCTTTTTTCGTATTCTTTTATTTCAATTTTGTTTCAAAGTTGTTACAATTTCATTTAAAATCTTGACATTATGTTACTCTTTTTGGTCCTTTGTTTGTAATATTAGCTGTGGGTAATTTTTTGTGGAAACTGTGGATAACTTTGTGAATAACTAAAAAATAAGCTTTTATCGTTCATAAGTTGTTCACAATTCATTTTGGTTTATATAATATTTTTATGTTGATTTGTTTTAATTCACTTTTTATGTGCACTACTTTTTTTATTAAAACCAAAAAGAATTGGAATTCCCCAATTCTTTTTGACTAATATTTTTACTTTAATATAAAATATAGAATCGTTATGATCTCAAGTATGGTAATAAACGGAAAACCTATAACAAATTGGATTTTTTGTGTCTTGTGTCTAAATGTATACATTCCAGCAATCGTACCAATTCCTCCACCTAAAGCAGTTACGATAAATAATGTCTTTTCCGGAATCCTCCAAGCTCCTTTTTTGGCTTTTCTTTTATCTAACCACATAATAAAAAATCCCAATAAATTAATTACTATAAAATATATCACTATATTTTGAACTGTAAATATTTCTTGAATACTTATTGTATTTTCTAACATTATTATTTCCCCCTATTTTAAAATTCAGATAGTTGCGACACACAATGTGTAAAAAAGAATATATTACACCTTTTAGCTGACATCATTGTCTATCATTATCCAAATAAACTCATTTGGTTGCTTTGACTCATTCCTTCTAAGCATCCATATTTTTTCAATACATCTGTTACTGAATTTCCAACTTTAGAACGTATTTTCAAATCATCTATTGACATGAACTTTCCTTCTTCTCTTGCTTTTCCAATTCCTTCTGCTGCCACTGTTCCAAGTCCTGGTATACTGTTTAGTGGTGGTCTTATCTTTCCTTCTTCTATTTGAAATTTAGTACTATGCGATTTGTATAAATCCATTGGCAAGAATTCAAATCCTCTTTCATAAAATTCTAATACTAACTCTAAAATTGCATACATATTTTTGTCTTTTGCTGTTGCATTGTTTCCTTGTAAATCAATCTCTTTCATTTTATTTTTTACTTTTTCTTTTCCGAATATCATGCAGTCGCTATCAAATTCATCCGCTCTAATAGAGAAATATGCTGCATAATAAGCTAACGGTTGGTGAACCTTAAACCATGCAATTCTAAAAGCATTTGTTACATAGGCTGCAGCATGTGCTTTCGGGAACATATATTTTATTTTTTCACAAGATTTAATATACCAATCTGGTACGTCATGTTCCTTCATTAGCGCTTTATATTCTTCCCATTTTGCTGGATCTTTTAAGGCTTTTCCTTTACGTACTGTTTCCATAATTTTAAAAGCTGGATTTGGTGGTAAACCTTGTTTTATTAAATATATCATAATATCATCACGACAACAAATTGCATCTTGAAGTGTTACTGTACCTGCTTCTATTAAGCTTTGTGCATTTCCAAGCCACACGTCTGTACCATGTGATAATCCGAGAAATTCTTATTAATTCGTCAAATGTCGTTGGTTTCGTATCTACTAACATTCCGCCTTACAAATTTTGTTCCGAATTCTGGTATACCAAAACTTCCAACTTGCGAATGTATTTGTTCAGGTGTTACTCCGAAGTGCATCAGTTGAACTAAAAATTGACATCGTTTCTTTATCATCTAGTGGCACTTTTGTTGGATCTATTCCCGTAATGTCTTGCAACATTCTAATTACTGTGGGATCATCATGGCCTAGTATATCTAGTTTTAATAAGTTTTGATCAATTGAGTGATAATCAAAATGTGTTGTTATAATGTCAGAATTAGGATCATCGGCTGGATGTTGTACCGGGCAGAATTCATAAATCTCTCTTCCCTTTGGTACAACAATAATCCCTCCTGGATGCTGACCTGTTGTTCTTTTTATTCCTGTACATCCGGCATGCCAATCTTTGCGTTTCAGCTCGATTTATCGGTATATTTCTTTCTTCAAAATATTTTTTTACATAACCATATGCTGTTTTGTCTGCAATGGTACCAATCGTACCAGCTTTAAAAGTAGTTCCTTTTCCAAATATCACTTCTGTATATTTATGTGCTTTTGCTTGATATTCTCCTGAAAAGTTTAAGTCGATATCGGGCTCTTTATCTCCATTAAATCCTAAGAATGTTTCAAATGGTATATCCATTCCATCTTTATCAAGTCGATGTCCACATTTTGGGCATTCTTTATCTGGTAAGTCAAACCCATTTTTATATCCGTAATCTGTAAAATCTGAATATTTACAATTTGGACATCTATAATGTGGTGGTAAAGAATTTACTTCTGTTATTCCTGTCATATTAGCAACAAAGGAAGAACCAACTGACCCTCTAGACCCTACTATGTATCCATCTTCGTTAGATTTCCATACTAATTTTTGGGCAATGATATACATAACGGAAAATCCATTTTTTATAATAGAATCTAGTTCCTTATCCAATCTAGTTTGCACTATTTCTGGTAATTGCTCTCCATACAATTCATGTGCTTTAGAGTATGCAATATCTTTTATAGTTTGCTCACATCCAGGAATATGTGGAGGACACTTTTCTGGTGAAATAGGACTTATCCTATCACACATATCTGAAATTTTATTTGTATTGGTGACAACTACTTCATATGCTTTTTCTTCCCCTAAATATTTAAATTCTTCTAGCATCTCTTCTGTTGTTCTTAAATATAATGGTGCTTGATTATCTGCGTCAGCATAACCTTGTCCCGCTTCTAATATACGTCTATACACCTCATCTTGTGGATCCATAAAGTGAACATCACAAGTTGCTACAACTGGTTTATTTAACTTTTCTCCTAATTCTACAATTTTTCTATTAATATCTCTTAAAGCTTCTTCATCTTTAACCACTTCATTTCTAATTAAAAATTGGTTATTTCCAATTGGTTGTATTTCTAAATAATCATAGAAATTTGCTATTTCTTCAATCTCTTCATCGGTTTTTCCGAAGTTCAATTGCTTGGTATAGTTCCCCTGCTTCACAAGCACTTCCGAATGATTAATCCTTCTCTATATTTTTTTAGTAAACTTTTTAAGATACGTGGTCTACGATAGAAATAATTAATATGAGAAAGAGATACTAGTTTATATAAATTACGTAGTCCAATATAATTTTTGGCTAAAATAATTGCATGGTAAGTTTTCAACTTTTTATACTCTTCTTTTTTCGCTTCTTCTGTTCTACTTACTTTGTCAATATCATCTACTTTTTGAGCTCCACGTTTCTTTAACATATCTAGCATTACTTTAAATACTTTTACAGTTGTATCAACATCATCTAATGCTCTATGCGCCACTTCTACCTTTATTCCTAAATTTTCTGCTATTTTTCCTAATTTATACTTTTTATATTCTGGAAATAAATCTTTTGCTAAACTCAAAGTATCAAGATAAGTATAATCAAATTCATAGCCCAAATTTTTAGCATTTTGCTTTAAAAACCCCACATCAAATCCCGCATTGTGTGCAACAATTACGGACCCCTTTATAAAATCTAAAATTTTCGGAAATACTTTATCAATTGTTTCGGCATCTGCTACCATTTCATCTGTTATGTTGGTTACTTCCGATACCCTTTGTGGAATATGTTTTTGGGGATTCACAAAACAAGAAAAGCTATCAACTACTTCTCCATTTTGCATTTTCATAATTCCAACTTCAGTAATTTTTTCTGTTGTTGCAGAAAATCCTGTTGTTTCTAAGTCTAATACACAATAAGTAGTATCAATGCTTTGACCTTTTGCATTGGCAACTACAGGATTTTTATCTGGCGCTAAATAAGCTTCTACTCCATATAGAATTTTCATATCAGGATTATCATATCCGAAGCATCTTATGTGCTTCTGGAAATGCCTGTACCACTCCATGGTCAGTAATAGCTATTGATTTCATTCCCCATTTCATTGCTCTTTTTATCAAATCTTTTGCAGATGTCATGGCATCCATTTGGCTCATTTGCGTATGCATATGTAATTCTACTCTTTTTACTTCGCTATTATCCTGTCTTATCGCTTTCTTTATTCCTTCTTCTGTTTCTACTATGGTATTTGCCATAACAGTTAGTTCATTTGAAAAGGTATCCATCTGAGCTGTTCCTGCTATTTTTAATCCCTTTGCTTTTTGGATTCTTTTCATTGTTTTTTTAGCATTTTCTTTATTTAAGAAAGCTTTACAAGTAATACTACTGGTTCCATCATATAAGTCAAAACTAAATAAGGTCTTTCCAGATTTTAAAGTTTTATCTTCTGTATAAATCACTTCACCCTGTAATGAAACCTTTCCATCATCTACACCTAAATCTTCTATTTTTACCAAAGGTTCTGTTATATTTGGGGATGCCCCTAAAATAAGAGGTGTATCTTCTTGTTCCTCTTCTGTTGGTAATCCTGGAACATCTGCATTTGTTTCTATGATTGTATTTGCAATTACTGTCACATCACCAGCATAAGTATCCAAACCTGCTTTTCCAATTATTTTTATAGCTTTTGCATTTTGAATTTTTTCAATCATTTCTTGTCCTTCTTTTAGGTCTTTTGCAAAAGATTTTACAGTAATTGTTCCCGTTCCATCATACAAGCTAAAAATAAGCATTCCTTTACCAGATTTCGTTTCACGTACTTCACTTGTTACAATTCTTCCCTCTAAAGTTACTCTTCCATCATTTGCTGTAATATCTTTAATATTAACTCGTTTTTCTTTTGCTTTCGATGGTTTTCCCATAATATATTCTTTTTCTTCATCAGGAAACTCTACTCCATTTGGCACATCTATTCCTTCTTGTGCTTCTGGCACATATCCTTCCATTTCTGTTGGCATTTTATAGTCGGGATCATTATATTCTGGAATCGATGATTCTATTTCTTTTTGTGTAGCATGTTGCCTATTCTCTTCTTCAATATAAGCAACAATTTGTGCTTCTTCTTGTTCTACTTTCTTCTTTATGGCATTGATTTCTTCTTTTGATAATTCTTCTATTAATTCTACTTGATAGTCCTCTCCGAATAGATTTTTTAGTACTTTTACTAGTTCTTTATCCGTCTTCTTGGCTCTTAAAAAATCAGCACCTTTTATATGCATTTTTACTAATATCTCTTTACATTTTACTTCAATATCACTTTTTAATAATAACATAGGTTTAGTCAATGGATATTTATGTGCCATATATGCTATGATATTTTTCCACTCATCTTGGATAGATTTTTTTTCAACCTTTTCATGATATTTTATTTTAATATCAATATTATTAAATTGAAATCTTTCCATTAAAAATTTTTCAAAATACCATATTTCTTTTATTGCTATATATTCATCAAAATAAAGAATAACTTCTAATGTATTTATCTTTTTTATTACATTTAGACCTATTACTTCTGCATATTTTATATTTGAATTTGTATTGTAATCACTAAATATTTCTCCTACTTTTTTTGATTTATCTGACATCCTTTTTCTCTCCTTTTGACTTTTAGAATTGTATCATATTTTGTCCAAATAGGAAAGCGAACAAATAATTTTTTTATCTTTGTAACACATTTTTATATTTCTCATATTATATATCATACAAAGGAAACAAACAAAAGAAAAAAATATTTCTTTAATGGAAGGGGGTCTAGACTATGCCAGAGAATAGAGGATGCGGTGGATTCGGATTCGGTGATGATTGTTGCTGTATTATAATCCTTATATTATTAATCTGCTGCTGTTGTGGTGGTAATAGAGGAGGATGTTGCTAATCCTTTTCTAAATAATGAAGGAGTTCCTAAAATAGGAGCTCCTTTATTATTAAATTCTATTCTAATTTTATATCTAACTCTATTTTCTCTATTTCTTCTTTGGTTAATTTCGTGATCTTTTGTATTTTCTCTACACTCATATTATCTTTTATCATTTCTTTTGCTATTTCTATTTTAGCACTTTTTGCTCCTTCTATTTTTCCCTGTTCTATTCCCTTCTCTATTCCTTGCTCTATTCCCTTCTCTATTCCTTGCTCTATTCCTTGCTCTATTCCTTGCTCTATTCCTTGCTCTATTCCTTGCTCTATTCCTTGTTGCAATCCTTTTTTAGTCGCATAATCCATTGCTGATATTTCATCTCTTATGGCTTTTAATCTAAATTCATAATTATTTCTTTCTTCTCTGCTCAAACTCATAGAAGCAAGTTTTTTATTAATTCTTTCAATTTCTTTATTCACTTTGCTTGCTTTTTTCACTTTTTCTTCACCCCCAATAAATAACCATAACCATTGTTCTAACTTAGTATGTATATCTGGATTCTTCTTTTTGAATTTTGGTAATTCTATTACATGCATTTCAATAAATTTTGTTGCATATAAATCTTGTTCTTTATATCCCATATCTATTATTTCATTTTCTACTGCGTCTTCGAATCTCATCTTAGCTACTGAATGATATGAATTTCTTTTATAATAATTAAAGTTTAATATATCAATTACAATTACTTTTTTACAATTTGTATATGGCTCTCCTTCTCCTAATTGACTAGAATAGGTGCTTGCCATATAATACGTACTTCTTGGTTCTATATTATGTTGATTTTGTAATTGCATTTCTACATTTACTATAACCTTATTGTTTAATGTAACTTTTAAATCTAATATCCCATATTTACTGTCATAAAAATCTTTTGGTATCTCAGGATTATTTATTTCTATATTTTCTATTTTCATATTTAATATACTTTCTAGAAAATCTTTTAAAGCTTCCTTATTTTCTTCTTGTCCAAATATTCTTTTAAATACATAATCTGATGTTAATGGTAATTTATTTGTCTTTTTTATCGTTTCATTTGTCATATAATTCCTCCTTATTTTAACATTTTTATTTATGGTTTTCAAGATTTTTTTGATATTTAAAACAATTTTTACTGATAAGTAATGTTTTGAGTTCTATTTTTCATAAACAGTTTTGAGTTCTAATAGACTTTAAACTAATTAGAATTAACTTTTTTGAATTAAATTTAATTGAATAATTAAAAATTTATAAATAATTGATTTAAAAATAACTGCAGTTTTATATATTTTATCACATTTTTCTTTAAAAGTTTGTCGAAACTTGTATGTTATCAAAAATTAATACCACCTTAATATTTGTATTATTAAAGTGGTATTCTATATTTTATTTAAATCTTTTTCCTTTATGTTTCTTCCTTTTTGTCATTTCCTCTATCAGTTCTTCTTCCTCTTCTATATCATTATTATAATTATTTAAAAACTTTTCTCTAGCTTGTTCTTTCGTCAATTCAATTTCTTCCTCATCACCTATATAATTCATGTTGTCATCATACTCTTCTAATTGATTATTGTTTTTTTCGTATTCATTTTCATAATCATCATCGTCTTCATCATATTCATAATCATCATCCCACTCTTGATTTCTTCTATATTTTATAATACCTATTATAATAATTATAATTACTACTACTGCTGCTATAACCCCAACTATTATTATCTTTCTTTTTTGCTCTTCTTTTTCTCTTGCTACTGCTTCCTCATCTACTAGACTTTTATTGACAGTAATTTGATAAGCTGCAACATTTTCATCATCAGGATCAGAAACCAATATATTAATGATATTTTCACCCTCTTGTAAATTTTCATTCCCCACAATATCAACTGTATAATATGGATCTGTTGCTGTTGCTGTTATATCAAGTTTTGTGTCTTCTCCTATGTATTTTACCGTATATTCATATATTGTCGTATCAAAACTTGGTGATAATGTCAAATCTCCCACTTTTAAACTTGCAAGTCCATCTCCTGAATATTGAACTTGAACTATTTCTGTATTAGACTCTGTGCCTTCTTGTCTAGTTATATTAATGGTATATGTTTTTGTCGTTCCATCCTCTGCTGTTACAACAACATCTATTTTATTAGTTCCAACTTCCAGACCTTTCGTTCCTATTCCGCTAACTTTTGCACTAGAAGATTGGGCTGTTGCATATACTTCAACTGAAGTAGTATCATTTGGAACAGTAGCACTATAGGATGTAGTTCCTGATTTAAATCCCGAAAAATCATATGGCTTTATTCCTAAATTACTTAAATTGGCGTTACTTGATTTTTTAGTAGTGCTAGTTGTGTTTGTACTGGTTTGTGTCGTCGTATTAGTTTTATTGCTAGTGTTGGTAGATGTGGCTGCCGAATTTGTTGCCGTATTATTAGTAGTTTCATTTTCTGCATAGGATGGCATATTAATCATGCATAAACTAAATATCATACTACAAATTATTGCGATAGCTATTCTTTTTTTTGTTTTTTCCATTTGTCTTCCTCCAAAATTCTTATGTTTATTTTATTAAAATTTTCAAAAGCATTATATCATTATGAAATTTTTTAGTCAATGAATCTAGATTTTATTTTCGACATTTTTTGTTAATATGTATTACTATTATTACATTTTGTGATATAATATGATAGAAAATTTATTTTAGGAAAGTAACTTTTAATCTTCCATTATCAGAGAATTAAAAGAACACGCCTTAATCCCTGGAGGTTATTTAATGATAGATTTACTTTCTCCTGTTGGAGACTTTGAATGTTTAAAGGCTGCTGTACAAAATGGTGCAGATAGTGTCTATTTTGGAGCAAATATTTTTAGTGCTAGAGCTTTTGCTCATAATTTTGATTTGGACGAATTAAAGCATGCTATTGAATATGCTAAAATTCGTGGAGTAAAAACAAATTTAACGCTAAATACGCTAATGAAAGATGATGAATTTAATGATGCTCTTTCCTTAGCTTCAAAAGCTTATGAATTTGGTATTGATGCTATTATTGTACAAGATTTAGGATTAGCTATGAAATTAATTGAATCATTTCCCGATTTACCCATCCATGGTAGTACTCAAATGTCAATCCATAATTTAAACGGTGCTCTAGAATTACAAAAACTTGGTTTTAAAAGAGTTGTCTTAGCTAGAGAACTTTCCATAAATGAAATAAACCATATCTGTAAAAATACTGATATTGAAATTGAATGTTTTATTCATGGTGCTTTGTGTATCTCTTATTCAGGGCAATGCTTATTTTCTAGTATGATTGGTGGCAGATCAGGAAATCGTGGAAAATGTGCTCAGCCTTGCAGATTGCCATATGAATTACTAGAAAATGATAAAAAAATAAATTCAGGTCATTTGCTAAGCACTAGAGATTTATGCGGTTTAGAATATATTCCTTCTTTAATAGATTCCGGTGTAACATGTCTAAAAATTGAAGGAAGAATGAAATCTCCAGAATATGTAGCAACAGTTACTAGAATTTATAGAAAATATATTGATTTGGCCTTGTCTGGAAAACCCTATATCATAGATAAAATAGATAAAATAGAATTAATGCAAGTATTTAATCGTGGTATGTCTTCTTGTGGTCATTTAGATAACGAAGCCAATAAACATTTAGTTTTCAAAGATAAGCCCAATCATATGGGATTATTTTTAGGAACGATTCAGAAATATAATAAAAGTAAAGGATATATTACTTTAAAATTAAAGGAAAATATCAATATTGGTGATAAAATTTCTGTCGAAAAAGAATCTGGAAGTTATACGATATCTGAATTAATGGAAAATAATAAAAATATAAAAGAAACAAAAATAGGCCAAACTGTTATACTTGGTAGAATAAAAGGAAATATAAACTCTGGTGATAAAGTTTATAAAATATCTTCTAAATCTCTTTTAAACACTGTAAAGGAAAGTTATAAAAAAGAAAATAGAAAAATTCCTTTAAACTGCACTGTAACCATTCAGAAATCACAACCACTTACCATACATATTACTTCATGCAATAACTTACCACAATATCAAGATTTAAATATTACTTGCCAATTAAACTATATACCAGAAGAAGCTAAAAATAAGCCTTTAGACAAAGAAACGATTATAAGACAAATATCCAAAACGAATTCTACCCCTTATGAATTTAAAAACATAGATATTAATATGGATGAAAATATATACTTAGCTAAAATAAGTATCTTAAATGAACTAAGAAGATTAGCTCTTGAAAAAGTACAAGAGTATGCTCTTTCAAAAATACATAAAAATACTTCCAATCATTCTATTAAAAGTTCAAATTTAAAAAAAGATAGAATTTTAAGTGATATGAGAAATTTTGTACAAACAAAAACAAAAATTTCTGAAACGAATACTCCTAAAATCTCGTTACTTTTAAATATTCTATCTACTAGTTTTGACTATTCAAAATTAAAAGATATAGATGATGTATATATTCCATTAAAATATTTTAACCATAAAAACTATGAAAATATTCTAAAGACTATTAGTAAAAAATTTAATACATATATATATTTACCAACTATTTTAAAAGGAAATTATAAAAACATTTTCTACACAAATGCTAAAAATACGGTAGAAAAATATAATATAAAAGGGTTTGTTGTTTCTAATATGGGTAATATAAAATTATTAAATGACTTATTTACAGACTTAAACAGACATTTTAAAATTGTCGCTAATTATACTTTTAATGTATTTAACTCACATTCTGTATTGGAACTAAAAAAAATAGATATTAGTAGATTTACTTTATCTCCTGAATCTGATAAAAATACGATATTAAATTTGTGTAATTATCATTATTTACAAAAAGAATTAATTGTTTATGGTAAAACTCCTTTATTAAATATGAATTATTGTTTACTGCGGAGAAAGCAATAAATGCTATCCCGAATGTAAAGCAAAATGTATGACAACTAACAAATATTATTTAAAGGATAGATTAAATATGAAATTTAGAATTTTACCAGACAATGTTCAAAGTGTTACAACTATATTTAATAGCAAAACCACTTCTACTTCGCCTAAAGATTTCAATATTGATTTTGCTAGAATTGATATTTTAGATGAGTCTATTGATGAAATCAATCATATTATAACTGTTGTAAAATCTGGCAATCGTCTAGAAGGTAAAGAATATACAAATGGTAATTTAAACCGAGAAATTTAAGGAACAATTAAGGACGATTCTCTTTGCTTCCTAAAACTTAGCTTGGTCTAAGTGGTTTTATATTATTTTTTTACACCTTGTGTGTCGCAACCTACTAAATTTTATTCTTTCGAAGGTTGCTCCAATCGCACTCGCTTGAAGCTCGTTTTGCTGCCCACTGTTAAAGCTTTGCTTGTTACAGTGGCAGTATGCGTTAGCTGATTGCTTACGCGGTGTTACAAAAATAATATAAAATCACTTAACACTAAATAAAAAAATCTAAAAAGCGCAAAGAGAATTTTCCCCAATTGTTCTTAAATTTGTTTACTACTTAAATCTATGATTAAATCCATATTATCATCTTTAGCTGCTTTGTTTCTTCGAATTGCTCCGCATTTTTTACATTTAAAAATAATCACATATCCTTTTTTTCCATCAATTTCTAAACTAACTGGCTCTAGATCTCCATGGCACTCTTCTTTTCTATCCCCTGGATTTTTATCTACATGTTTTGAGTGTAAACAATAAGGACAATGATTTCTACAAGAATAGCCTAGTTTTGGTACCGTTCTTCCACAATTTTCACATATGAATTCTTCATCAATTTCTGTAAAATTACTTTCTTTTAACATATATTCTCCTGCAAATTCTATCTAATTTTTACTTTACTTATGTCTATATCTTCTTCATCATAGTTTTCTAAATAATTCAACATTTCATCTATGTTATCAAAAACAGAATATAGTTCTTTACAATCTTGAGTAATAAATGCTTTTTCAATTGATTTATTCATCATGACATCTAACTCATCAAAAAATCCATCTATATTGTAAATAGCAATTGGTTTATTATGTCTTCCTAATTGCTTTAATGTAAGTATTTCAAAAAACTCATCTAGCGTTCCAATTCCTCCTGGCGTAATGATAAATCCATTTGCATTTTCTGCTAATTCTCTCTTACGTTCTCTCATCGTATCCGTATATATATAATCTGTACAATTTTTAAATGAAATTTCTGCTCCTGCTTCTTGAAAAAATTCTGGTATAACTCCTAAAATATATCCTGATTTTTCAAAAGCTCCTTCTGCTACTGCACCCATCATTCCATTAGCTCCACCACCGAATACTAATCCATGACCTCTTTCTACCATTTTTCTTCCTAATTCTTTACCAGCTTCTATAAAATTATTCTCAATTAAACTACTAGCTGCTCCATATACACAAATCTTCATATTTTTACCTTCTTTCTTTTGCTCTTATTATTTCTTATTATTATTCACAACATTAAAAATTATAACATTAACATTTTTTTCTTGCAATATTTTTTGTATATTTTTCCCAATTTTATATATACTATAATTAAGAAAATTTTTGATACACTAGGGACAGTGCTTAAATGTATCATATATTTTGTCGAATAATGTATAAAAAATTGGTATGTAGGTATCAGAAGTGGAGGTATTAGTATGAATATAGAAAGAATTAATTCTATTTTAAACAATAAGGAAAAATGTGATGTTTTCTATGATAATAGGATTGTTTGGATTCAGGGTGTTAATGACAATATTGCCAAAGTTGGGTTTGTAGATAATTTTGAGGAAAAAGATGTTGCAATCCAAGATTTATATGAATAGTTTTCTTTTTAAAATGGCTAAAATAGAAGTTCACAACTCTTATTTTAGCCATTTTACTTATATTTTATTTCTAGAACTTAATTATTTTTGACTTCATCCTTTATTTATTCGACAATTAATTTGTTTTATGAATAAGAAAAAAGTTAATGATAACTTAAAATAAAAATATAAAAGAATCAAAAAAGAAATAGAGATTTAAATTCCTTCTCGGTTTTAAATCTCTATTTCTTATCTATGGATTAAAATTCTATTTTTTCTTCTACCCATTTAGCAACCTCATCAATTTTTAATCTGATTTGCTCCATAGTATCTCTATCTCTTATCGTAACAGTATCATCTTCTAATGTATCAAAATCCACTGTTACACAATATGGTGTTCCAATTTCATCTTCTCTTCTATAACGTTTTCCAATACTTCCTGCTTCATCATAATCACACATGAATTTTTTAGATAATTTTTCATATACTTCATTAGCCTTTTCTGACAATTTTTTAGATAGTGGTAGTACTGCCAATTTGTATGGTGCTAGTACTGGATGTAAATGTAATACCGTTCTTGTATCTCCCTCTGCAATTTCTTGTTCCTCATATGCGTTACATAAGAAAGCTAATACAACTCTATCTGCTCCTAATGATGGTTCAATTACATATGGTACATATTTTTCACTGGTTTCTGGATCTTGATAAGATAAATCTTGCTTTGAATGATTCATATGTTGCGTTAAATCATAATCTGTTCTATCTGCAATGCCCCATAGTTCACCCCAGCCAAAAGGAAATGCAAATTCGATATCTGTTGTTGCTTTGCTATAAAATACTAATTCTTCCGCTGAGTGATCTCTTAGTCTTATATTTTCTTTCTTCATTCCTAAATCTAATAGCCATTTTTCGCAATATTCTTTCCAATATTTATGCCATTCTAAATCGGTTCCTGGTTTGCAGAAAAATTCTAATTCCATTTGTTCAAATTCACGTGTTCTAAATGTAAAGTTTCCTGGTGTTATTTCATTCCTAAAAGCTTTACCTATTTGAGCAATTCCCATTGGTAATTTTTTTCTAGAAGTTCTAAGAACATTCTTAAAGTCTACAAAGATTCCTTGTGCTGTTTCTGGTCTTAAGTAAATTTCTGATGTAGTATCTTCTGTTACTCCTTGGAAAGTTTTGAACATTAAATTAAATTTTCTAATATCTGTAAAGTTGTTTTTTCCACAGGATGGACATGGAATCTTATTTTCTTTTATAAAATTAATTAATTGTTCATCTGTCATTCCATCTGCAATCATATCTTTTCCATTGTCATGTGCCCATTCTTCAATTAATTTATCTGCTCTATGTCTTGTTTTACATTCTTTACAATCAATTAATGGATCTGAAAATCCTCCTACATGCCCTGATGCTACCCATGTTTCCGGATTCATTAAAATAGCTGCATCTAAGCCTACAATATCTTTTTGCTCTTGTATAAATTTCTTCCTCCATGCATTCTTCACATTATTCTTGATTTCATTTCCTAAAGGTCCATAGTCCCATGTATTAGCTAATCCTCCATAAATTTCTGACCCAGGGTAAATAATTCCCCTATTTTTGCAAAGTGCTACTAATGTGTCCATTGATTTTAACATAATAATTCCTCCTTTGAGACACAGGGACAGTGGAAAAATGTCTCATATTTTTATATTTTTTTCATTTTTAGTCAAATTTCAACATTCTTCTAAATATTTCGACACGATTTGTGAGACATTTTTCCACTGTCCCTTCTGTCTCACAAAAAAACTTTCGCTCCTAGCTAGGCTATAGCTAGGGACGAAAGTTTATATTCCGCGTTTCCACCCTAATTCTAAAAATAATTATAATTTATTTTTAGCACCTTAATTACCATTACTCCAAAGCTCCCCATGTCCGTTTATTACAAGTATTCCACCGTCACTTGCTCTCTATTAATAAATTTTAAACACTTTTTCTTCTTCATCATAATATATTTTATTGCATATATTTTATTACCATAGTTTTAAAAAGTCAATATTTTTTTAAAAAAATATTGCTTATTTTTATTTTTTATGCTAATATATTAATTGTGTTTTATTTATATAGGGGTATAGTGTTAATGGTAGCACATCGGTCTCCAAAACCGCCTGTGAGGGTTCGA
>JBJFFC010000003.1:0-186717 GCA_051891395.1 Clostridia bacterium
TATAAAGTTTGTGTTGTATGTTAACTCTTGTTCAAACTTTATACAAGTCTTATTCTAATTCTTCCTCATATTCTTCAATTACTTTTTCTATTTCATATTTAGATTTAAATTCTTCTAGATCACATATATAATCATCTTTACCAGTCTCATCAGCTTCAAATATAGCAACTCTACCATTAGGAAGTAAAGATGCAATCCCATATTCTTTTGTAATTTTATTTTTTATTTCCATAGTTACATCTTCACATTTTGAATCTCTAACTTGCTTTATATATTCTTCAAAGCTTTTCATATTTGTTTAACCTCTTCCCAAGAAAAACCTTCTCTTCCAAAATGTCCATAATTAGTAGTTTTTGAAAATATAGGTTTCTTTAAATCTAAATACTCTATTATTCCATTAGGTGTTAAGTCAAATGAATCTTTAATTATTCTAATTATATCTCCCTCTGGTATAACATTTGTTCCAAAGCAATCTATAAAAATAGATAAAGGCTCATCAATTCCTATTCCATAGCTTATCTGCAATTCACATTTTCTTGCTATTCCATTAATAACAATATTTTTTGCTATATGTCTTAACATATATGATGCAGACCTATCAACTTTTGTGGCATCCTTTCCTGAAAAAGCTCCACCTCCGTGTCTAGCATATCCCCCATAAGTATCTACTATAATTTTTCTACCAGTTAATCCTGTATCAGCAACAGCTCCTCCAACAACAAATCTTCCTGTAGGATTGATTAATATTTTTGTTTCTGCATCTACCATATCATCTTCTACTACTGGTTTTATTACATATTCTATAATATCATTTTCTAACTCATCCATATCAGTATCTTCTGTATGCTGTGTAGAAATTAGAATAGTATCAATTCTAAAAGGTACATCGTTCAAATATTCTATTGTAACTTGTACTTTTCCATCTGATTTTAAATAAGGAATTATCCCCTTTTTTCTTACTTCTGTTAATCTGTGTGCCAACTTATGTGCAGTATCTATTGCATATGGCATAAAGCTGTCAGTTTCATTACAAGCAAATCCAAACATTATGCCTTGATCTCCTGCACCTCCAATGTCAACTCCCATTGCTATATCACCACTTTGTTTTGTAATGTTGATATCAATATCGCAAGTTTTATAATCCATATTATATCTAGCATCATCATAGCCTACTTCTTTTAATTTTTCTCTTACTATACTTTCTATATCTATAATTGCGTTTGATGTAATTTGCCCTGCAACTACTACTTTTCCATTTGATATAAATGTCTCAACTGCAACTCTTGAATTCCCATCTTGTTCTAAACAAGCATCTAAAATAGAGTCTGAAATGAAATCACATACCTTATCAGGATGTCCTTCAGTTACAGACTCACTTGTTAAATAATATTTTTTATAATTTTTCATTTATTTAAATTTCCTCCTTTTACTTCGCACCACAATCGATTTTGTGGCTTTTTTATATAGTTTTAGATAAACTACTCGAACTCCTCTTCATCTTCTTGAACTTCTTGTTCATATTTTTGTAGCTTATCTGTTAGTTCTTTTATATTTTCCTTTAACAACGCATTCTCCTTAATTAATAGCGTATTATTAAGTAATTTAATTCTTTCATTATCATAATTCATATCAATTACTTCTAATTTAACCATACTTATATAATCTTCTTCACTCACTATAATGTGGTCTAATAATTCAATATTAAATACTTTTAAAAGTTTATAAAGAATATTTGAAATATCTATGTCGCGAATACTTGGTTTTAATTCATTTGATGGATGGTTATGAACTAGTATCACTTTATTACTTGCTGTGACCAAAGCTGTTCGCACAACATCTCTAGAATTAATGTTTATTTCACTACTTGAGCCTATACCTAGCAATGTGACATTCCTAACATTGTTTTTATTGTCTAATCCTATAAATAACAAATGTTCTTGAACTGCATCCTTAATTTCTTGCACCTCTTCTAATTTATATACATCATTTGATGTTGTAATTTTTCTTTTTTTTATTCCTGTTTGTTTTTTCTGTATTTCTACTGATAAACTCAATTTTATACCTCCTCATTGAATTAATTTTTTATAAAAAATCCCATTTCCATCCATAATGAAAATATATTTTTATGTCTCTTATAACTAATCTCCTTATTGTACTTCTATTAAAATCTGTTAAAAATACTAATAGGTCTATCATCTCATCTATCATAGTCAATTTATTTTCTCTGTTATCTATCGTCATATACTCATCATCAACATATATTGATGCTATGCCTTTTGATATAATCCTAAAAAGTATATTTTTTTCTGATAGAATCAACTCATCAAACTCAAGTAAATTTTTTTCTTCAAATAAAGAAAGATATACTAAAACTACTCGTTCTAATATATCTTCGTCAACTCTTTTTCTATAACCCATCTCTATTATTGAATCAGCAATCAATACATCTAATACTTCTTTTGTATCGTTACTTAACTTTTTTATTTTTTCTTTAATTATAACATTTTTCATTGTTTCACCCTTTCTAAAATGCTATAATATTCAAAAATCAAAAAAAGATAGGCTTTTTACCCATCTTAATCTATCATCAAAGGAAAGGAAACTCTTGATATTACAGCACTTCACGATTTTATCATAAGGAACAATGACCGTAATTACCAAAGCAATTAATGTAATACCTTTGTTATCTTCCTTTCTTAATTTTTCTTTTTTCATTTCCTTCCTCCTTTTATTTTATATAAATTTAAATATTAAAAACTTAAAAAACGCAAAAAGATAGCAACAAAAGCTGAATATTTCAACTTTTGCTACTATCTTTTTTATCTATTTTATTATTTATTAAACTATCCGTGTGTGTGTGTGTGTGTGTGTACTCCCACAGGGGTTTCAGCTTCTATCTTTTTCATCTGTACTTTCCTCTTTTTTCTTTTACTTTAATATTAGTATAACTTATTCTTTTCTCTTTTTCAACACATGTCATCAAATTGTAATATTTACATTTTAATATACTAGCATATATAAAGTATCTCCTTCAAATACCAATTGTTCTTCTGAAAATTCTTTGTAATCTTTATCTATCATTTTTTCTGCATAGATTTGAGTTGGCATTCTTACTTTTTCAAATTTTCTTTCACAATAAAAATTTATTGCTTGTGAAATACTCCATGAACAAGCAAGTTTTCTTTCTGTTAAAGAACCTATTGGCTTAATTCCTACTGCATATTGTTGTGGATTTCTATCATAGGCATATGCAAATTTAGTTACTTTATTTCCCGTTTTTTGTTCATATTCTTCTAAGGCATATTTTATTGTTTTCCCCATATTTTCTTCTACTCGATTAGAAGCAATATGTTCTGTTATATTCTGCATAATAAATATATTGTTTATGATAAAAGATATTATTACCAAACAATAAATAAAATTTGTTCTTTTTCCTTCAGAAATATTCATACTCTGTGCTAACAAGATAATTAAAGAAACTCCCCATATCATAGTCAATGGTTCATTTACCCTTCCACATATTCCCGTATTAAACAAAAACATTGGTACAATACATATTGTAAAAGACACTATTAACAATAATACATATTGCATAATTATTTCTTTTTTTGTTTTCAATAAGATAAGTGAAATAAAACTAATAATTAATATAATATTGTTAATTTGGTCTGGAAGCATGTGCATTGTTTTATTCCATAATTCGTCTAAATATTCTAGTACTGTTTCTCCTCTTAGCATAACCGCTTCCATATCAACCAAATGCATCATTCTATCTTGATTACTATTTAATAATGTTTTTCCTACTTTTATCGCTATCATACAAATTGCTAAAACTACTATTACTATAATAGCCAATTTTATCATTTCTATAAAAAATTCTTTTTCTTTTATTTTATATTCTCTCTTATCTACAATTTGCTTTACAATATATACTAATATTGCAAGAACTGGAAACATATTTAATAGTCCCTGATAGCAAAATACTGCCACTAATAATGATAAAAATATTTTTATATATTTGTGTTTTGGATTATCTATCATTAGTTTTACAGCTATTACATTAAATAATACGCCTAAACACATTACTGCTGATTCAGGAAATAACAAATATTCTAGTGTAAATTGATTTAGTATTAATATAAAGCAACTTGCTAATAACATTAGTTTTACTATGTTTTTTTGTGGTTTTATAATCTTTTCTAATATTCTATCCATCATATAAATTGCTGTTGCTATCAGTATAATTCCTATAAAATCCATTCCAATTATATATGCAGGAATTGGTACATTTAGTATTCCAGCTAAATAACACACCACTGTTGAAATTAGTCTTCCATCCAACAAGAAATATTGTGAAGGATATTCCATATATCCTAAATCATACAAGACATATGTATCAGATGAATAATGCATTTGTAAAAAGTTTTGACAAAATAATATGGTTATGGCTACTATTATTAGATATTTTATTATGTTTTGTTTGTTTAATTGTTTTAGTTTATTTACCATTTCTATTTCTCCTTTGTTTTTTCGTTCCTCCTATTTTATATTATAAATAAAAAGAAAAAGCAAGAGGTAGATGTCTTTTTATTATAGCTCTAACTTATAGTACGTTATAATTCACAGCTTATACATTTTCAAGTCCGCGCAGGGTAGTAATATCTATTTTTTCGTAGTTCTGCGCAGGGAAGCTCCTAGAATAGAAATAACCCTAGGCGAATGGAGCAATCCTTGATTGCGACAGTAAAGAACAAGAATAAAATAGATATTACTACCCGTTGCAGGACTCTATAAAACTAAGTCGCTGTGAATTGTAACGTATCTACTTCTATTTTTCTATAACAATAGTAACTGGTCCATCATTTACTAAACTTACTTGCATATTCGCTCCAAAAATCCCCTTTTCCACTTTTATATTATTTTTCTCACATTCAGAGCAAAAATATTCATATAGTTCTTTTGCTTGTTCTGGTTTTGCTGCTTCTATAAAGGATGGTCTATTTCCATTTGTACAATCTGCATATAAAGTAAATTGTGAAACAATTAATAATTCTCCACCAACATCTTTTAAAGCTAAATTCATTTTGTCATTCTCATCAGTAAATACCCTTAAATTGCAAAGTTTTTTTACTAAATAATCTGCTTGTTCTTTGGTATCCGTATTAGTCACTCCAAGTAATACTAAGAAACCTTTTTCTATTTTCCCTACTATTTTATCTTCTACTTCCACTTGTGCATTTTTTACTCTTTGCACTACAATTTTCATATTTATGTATCCTTTCTATTAAAAACGAATTTAAGAATTTCTAAGTGGTGAAAACCACAAAGAAATTCTCATATTTATCTTGTACGGAGCTTTCCTCCCACAGAGAGAAAATTCCTACAATGTAAAAATAGACGGATTCGAACTGTCTGTTTTTTCTATTCTTCCTGTTCTTTTTTGTTTTCTTCTATGTCAACATCTGATTCAATTGCCACTGTCTTTTCTAAATTTGATTTTTCTTCTTCGTTATTATTTTCCTCTCCGTTTTCTTCTTGTTCATTATCACTTTCTTGTTCTTTTTGATTACTATTTTCTATATCTTCTTGTAAATAGTTTTTTATAATTTCCGTTTCCTGTTCATTGTCTTCCTCAATCTCCGAATTTTCCAGATCTTCTAAAATTTGAGCTTCTCTTGTAGGTTCGTTTGTTTGCTTCTGTCCACAGTTAGGACAGAATTTCATTTCTTTTTCTATTTCGGAAAAACAGTTTGGACATTGCTTTTTGTCTTTTAGTTCTAAACATTGTTTTAATAAACTATCAATCTCATCACTAAGTACATCAATTTTCGTACATTGTTCTTCTAAATCTTTTTTTATTGAAAATTCTTCTTCTCTTATATGTTTTTCATATACTTTTTTTCCAATTTCTTCATATATGTCATTTATTTGTGTTCTTAGTTCATTTATCTTTAATTTTAGTTTTGTTTCTTTTGCTATTTTACCAGTTTTATCTGCCGTCATTTTATAAGCTTCAGAAGCTTTTTTCCCTATTTTATCCAAAAAATCCATGTTTCTCTCTCCCTTTCTTGTTAAGCAATTGGGGACGGTTCTTTTTGCACCTTTTTAAGCTTACTATTCTTCTGTCCTAAGTGCTTTTATATTATTTTTGTGAAACCGCGTAAGCGATTAGCTAACGCATACTGCCACTGTAACAAGCAAAGCTTTAACAGTGGACAGCAAAACGAGCAAGCGCGAGTGCGATTAGAGCAACTTACAGATTAGTATTTTTAATTCTGGAAGTTGCGACACACAAGGTGTAAAAAAATAATATAAAACCACTTAAGACTGAGCTGTAACTTTTGGGGGCAAAAAAGAAACGTCCCCAATTGCTCCTTTTTCTTATTATTGGAAAATTAAGCTAGAATTATTCACTTTTTTTATCTCTTGTCATTAAATTTTTAACAGCCTTTTCTGGATCTAATCCTTTATAAATTACTTCATATACGGTTTCTATGATTGGCATATATACATCGTTTTTCTTTCCTAATTCATAAGCCACATCTATGTTATCAATACTTTCTATTACCATTCCAACTTCTTTTTTAGCTTCTTCTAATGTTTTTCCTTGTCCAATTAAGACACCTGCTTTTCTATTTCTACTGTGTTCACTTAAGCAAGTTACAATTAGATCGCCCAATCCACTTAAGCCATAAAATGTATCTCTTTCTCCTCCTAGCCTGACACCAAGTCTTGCTAATTCGCTTAGTCCTCTTGTTATAAGTGCTGCAAAGCTATTATCTCCTAGTCCTATTCCTGCTGCCACTCCTGCACAAAATGCAATAATATTTTTTAAAGCTCCTCCTAGTTCAACTCCTTTTACATCTTTTGATGTGTAAATTCTCATTTTTTCTGACATAAATGTATTTTGTATTAATTCTAGAACGTCATCATGTTTTGATGCTACAACTAATACAGTTGGAATTGCAATTGATACTTCTTCTGCGTGGCTTGGTCCACTTAATACTCCAATTTTAGCAGTTGGTAATTCTTCTTCTATTACTTCATCTAGTGTTTTTAAAGATTCTTTTTCAAATCCTTTTGCACATATAATAACTGGTTTGTCACCTACATATTGCTTGTATTGTTTAAAAGTACTTCTTGTAAATTTTGAAGGAGTAACATGTAAAATAAATTCTGCATCTCTTATTACTTCTTCAAAATCTGTCGAACATGTAACATTGTCTGGTATGGTTACATTTGGTAAAAACATACATTTCTTCTCTTCATTTATTAATCTTTTTTCCTCTTCCTCATAGGACCATATTTTCACATAATTCCCTATACTTGCTAAATGAATGGATAGCGCCACTCCCCAGCTTCCGCTTCCTATTATAGCTATTTTTCTCATAATCTTATCTCCTTTGTTCGTTTTTATATAGACTAAAAATATGTCACTTATTTCTTAGAACCCAATTTGTTTTCTGTTCCATTTAGCATTCTTTTAATATTACTTCTATGATTAAATAATACAATTACTGCTAACAATAGACTATAAATAAAATAAACATTTCCACTTTTTCCATCTGTCAAAACTGTATAGTTATCATTGATGAATAATGTTAATACTGGAAATAATACAGCTGCTGCACAAGATCCTAAAGATACCATTCTTGTTAATAGCATTAGAACCAGTGCAAACACTAAACAAATTAGTCCAATTTGCCAGTTACTCATAAGTATCACTCCTAGTGATGTGGCTACTCCTTTTCCTCCTTTAAATCCGAAAAATATAGGAAAAGTATGTCCTATTACTACTGCGATTCCTGCTATTTGTAGTAATAACTCTCTATTCATATCTGATATGATATTCCCTAATAATATTGCAATGCCTATTGAAACAACACCTTTTAAAATATCACAAATAAGTGTAATTAGCGCTGCCTTTTTTCCAACAGAGCGAAGCATATTGGTACTTCCTGCATTTCCGCTTCCTTTTTCTCTAACATCAAATCCAGCCATTTTTTTACTTAATATTACTGAAAAATTAATACTTCCAATCAAATAAGCAATAATTGCCATAATAATATATACTACCATTTAAAATTCCTCCTTCTTGTCCCATTGGGGACGTTTCCTTTTGGACATTCTGTCCATTTTGGGACACATCTTTTGTAAATTATATATCTTTCTCTGATTTTTCTCGAACTATAACTCTTACAGGCGTTCCTTCTAATCCAAATTCCTTTCTAATCTGATTCACTATGTATCTCTCATATGAGAAATGAAATAATTCTTTATTGTTTACAAATATAACAAATGTTGGCGGTCTAGTTGAACTCTGTGTTCCATAAAATATTTTTAATCTTTTTCCTTTATCTGTTGGTGGTTGAACAATTGCAATTGCTTCATTAATAACTTGATTTAATACCGATGTCGAGATTCTCATACTATTTTGTTCTGCTACATAATTAATTAGTTCAAACAATTTATTTACTCTCTGTCCAGTTTTAGCAGATATAAATACGATTGGTGCATAAGATAAATACTTTAATTTTTGATATATTTCTTGTTTATATTTTTCTAATGTCCCTGTTTCTTTTTCTACTGCATCCCATTTATTTACTACTATAATTACACCTTTTCCAGCTTCGTGTGCTTCTCCTGCTATCTTTGCATCTTGATCTGTAACACCTTCTGTTGCATCTATCATCATTAAGCATACATCAGCTCTTTCAATTGCAAGTAATGTCCTCATAATACTAAACTTTTCTATTGATTCTTTTATTTTACTCTTTTTTCTGACTCCTGCTGTATCAATTAATACATATTTTCCTTTTTCATTTTGAAATTCAGTATCAATAGCATCTCTTGTTGTTCCTGCTATATCACTTACAATTGCTCTGTTTTCTCCCAATATTTTATTTATTAATGATGATTTACCTACATTAGGCTTTCCGTATCACCGCTACTTTTATTATATTTTTCTCATCCTCATCTGTTGTTTTTTCTGGAAAATTTTCATATATTTTATCAAGTACATCTCCAATTCCTATTGCATTTGTTGCTGATATTGGATAAGGATCTCCAATTCCTAAATTGTAAAATTCATAAGCTTCTTCTTTATCTTTATTAAAGTTATCCGCTTTATTACACACTAAAACAATTGGCTTACCAGATTTTTTTAGCATAATTGATATTTCCTTATCTGCTGCTGTAACACCTTGTTTTATATCTGTTAAAAATATAATAACATCTGCCATTGCTATGGCTAAATTTGCTTGTTCTCTCATCTGAGATAAAATAATATCCTCTGACTCTGGCTCTATTCCTCCGGTATCGATTAAAGTAAAATCTCTTCCTCTCCAGTTCGTTTCTGCATACACTCTATCGCGAGTTACTCCAGGTGTATCTTCTACAATTGATATTCTATTTCCTGCTAGGTAATTAAAGAATGTTGACTTACCTACATTTGGTTTTCCTATTATTGCTACAATTGGCTTTGACATTTTGGTTAAATAGGGACGGGTACATAATGACCAATTCCCTTTCTCCTTTCCTAATTTTGATAGGTATAGTATATCATATTTCTCTTCCAAATAACAAGAAAAATTAAAAAATAGTACGTATTTTTACGTACTATCTTTTTATTAACTATATTTTTGCTATTTCACCAATAACTTTGCTTTCTGCTACTGAAGATGTTAATTTAGCTCCACCTGAAACAACAACTGTATCTCCTTTTTCTAGAATCTCTTTATCTTTTAATTTTTGAATTCCAGCTTCTACGATTTTATCTATGCTTTCTTGTTTTTCTACGTAAATTGGTGTAACATTCCATACAATTGCTAATTGATTAAATGTTCTTTTATTGTCTGTTATTGCAAGAATTGGACAACCTGCTCCTAATCCTGCTAATCTTCTTGCTGAATCTCCTGAATTTGTATAGCAAACAATTGCATCAGCTTGCATATTCATAGCTGTAACGCATGTTGAGTATGCTATTTTACTTTCTAAATCATTTAATTCAATATTATCGTTGTTTCTAAATCTCTTCCAGTAGTCAATTTCTGGTTCTACTCTATTTGCTATTTTTACCATTGTTTTTACACATTCAACAGGATATTTTCCCATTGCACATTCTCCTGATAACATGATAGCACTTGTTCTATCATAAATAGCATTTGCAACGTCACTAGCTTCTGCTCTAGTTGGTAATGGGTTGAAAGTCATAGATTCTAACATTTGTGTTGCAGTAATAGCTGGTTTATTTGCTTTATTTGATAATTTAATAAATTTCTTTTGCATAACTGGTGGTTCTGTAAAGTCTGTTTCTGTTGCCATATCTCCACGAGCAATCATTTGAACATCTGCATTCTCAACGATTTCCTCCATGTTTTCTAGACCTTCTACATTTTCTACTTTTGTAATAATTTTAATGTCTTTTCCACCATTTTCATCTAATACTTTTCTTACTTGGTCAATGTCATCTTTATTTCTTGTAAATGACATAGCTACATAATCATATCCATGTTCACAAGCTGTTTTTAAATCGTCAATGTCTTTTTGTTTTAATGCTGGTAAACGTACTGCCGTTCCTGGTAAGTTCATTGTTTTTCTACTTCCTAAACCATTTCCATGTACTACTGTACAAACGATGTCTTTATCAACAATTTCATCTACTACTAATTCAATTGCACCATCATCGATTAATACTTTTGCACCTGGTTTAAGATCTTTATATAATTCTTTGTAAGATACAGATACCTTGTCTTTATCTCCAACAATATCTTCGTTTACTAATGTAAATTTTTGACCATCTTCTAATTTGATTTTTTCGTTTTTTCCAGTAACTAACATTCCTGTTCTAATTTCAGGTCCTTGCATATCAAGAAGTAATGCAACTGGTATATCCATTTCTTCTCTTAGTTTAAGGATTGTTTCTGTTTTTTCAGATTGTTCATCCCAGCTACCATGAGAATAGTTAATTCTTGTTACGTTTAATCCTTCTTTAAATAATTCTTCTAATCTGTTTTCACTTGCAGGTCCTATTGTTCCTACTATTTTTGTTTTTCTTAAATTTGATTTCATTTAAAATTCCTCCCTTAATTTAAAACCAATGTTTATTATAACATAGTATCTTGGCAAATTTCAACATTTTTATCTATTTTTTTATATTTTTTCCATTCAAGGTTACGATTCACGTCCTATTAATGTAAAGTAGTGCAAAAGGTTTATAATGTATTCTTTTTAAATACTGCGTAAGCGACCAAACGAGCAATAGAGAGTGCGATTTGGAGCAACCTACAATAATTTCAAATTAATAGATTGCGACACCAAAGTATTAAAAAATAATACATTATAAACCCTTGAGAACGACTTCTTTTTAGCCGTGAATTGTAACCTGTTTAAATGTTATAATAACTCTATAACTGCATGTATTGTTTTGCAATCTTTACTTTCTATCACTATAATATGTTTTTGATTTTCATTTGCGTATTTACAAAGTATCTCATCACCAAGTTTTATTTCTTTTTTATAAGTTATTCTTACCTGATCAAATGGCCTATTCTCATATATTTCTTCTGGCAAGGCCTCATAAGCTAAATCTAGATAATATAGATTATGCATATGTTGATTCAAATCAATATCTTTTCGGATTACTTTATATTTGATACTTGATACAAATTTAGTTGGTATTTCTATTTTATCCAAATTTTCCTCAGAAAATACGCTTTTTTCTTCTGGATGATATCGATTAATAACTTCTTCTGTTATTCTTGACATCTTTCCTTTTTCAATATCAATTAAAGCCCATTTCGACGTTGCTATAGCACATATATTATTGTTTTCGTCTAAAACTTCATAGTCACGATAAGTAAAAAATTTCTTCATACCTTTTCCCCAGGTATTTACCTTCAAAACTTGTCCATATTTCGGTCTTTTTATTACTTCTAACTTCCAGTCTAATAATATCCATGATAGCTTTGTTTTTTCAATATCATTTGCACCATATCCTACTTGATCCGAATGATAGGAAGCTACATTCTCCAATATCTCTAATATTGCTCTATTTTTTAGCCTATTATCTTTTCCAATGTCTTTTAATCCCGTTTTAAAGCTTTCTGTATAGATCATTTTTTCTCCTTTTCCTTACTTGTTAAAGATTTCCCCTCTTATGAACATAAATCACAGCATAAGCTCTCTATACTCACTATAGAGAACTTATGCTAATCAAAATTTCTGTTATAACTAATTTAATATCCCGGTTTTTTTAATAATTTAAACATATTCTTTTTATATTCTTCTACTCCTGGTTGATTAAATGGATTAATTCCTAATATACTTCCTGACATAGCACATGCTTTTTCAAAGAAATAAATTAGTTCTCCTATGCTTGTTTCATTTAATTTTTCTAGTTGTATCATTATATTAGGAACATCTCCTGATACATGAGCCTTTATCGTTCCTTCCATTGCTTTTTTATTTACATAGTCTAATGTTTTTCCAGCTAAGTAATTTAATCCATCTAAATTATCTTCATCTGGATTTATTGTTATATCTGAATTAGGAGTTTGAACTGAAAGTACTGTTTCAAACAAACATCTTCTGCCTTCTTGTATATATTGTCCCATAGAATGTAAATCTGTTGTATTATCAACTCCTGCTGGGAATATTCCTTTTTGCTCTTTTCCTTCACTTTCACCAAATAATTGCTTCCACCATTCTGTAAAGTAATGCATTTTAGGCTCATAGTTAACTAATATTTCAGTGTTCTTGTATAATTTATATAATATATTTCTTACTACCGCATATTGATAACATTCATTATATTTTAAGTTTGGATCGTCATATCTTTTTTGTGCAATTCTTGCACCTTCCATCAATTTGTCAATATCGATTCCTGCTGTTGCAATTGGAAGTAATCCTACTGCTGTCAACACAGAATATCTTCCTCCTACATTATCTGGAACAACAAATTGTTCATACCCTTCTTTTTCAGCAAGAGTTTTTAAAGCTCCTTTTAATTTATCTGTTGTTGCATAAATTCTACTTCTTGCTTCATCAATTCCATATTTATTTTCTAATATCTCTCTAAAAATTCTAAATGCAATTGCGGGTTCTGTTGTAGTTCCCGATTTAGAAATAACATTAATTGAAAAATCTTTATCTCCAATATATTCAATTAATTCATTAATATAATTAGAACTTAGACTGTTACCTACATATAATATTTGAGGATATTTTCTTTGATTGTCTGGTAATAAATTGCTAAACGACCCTGTTAATGCTTCTATCACAGCCCTTGCTCCTAAATAAGATCCTCCAATTCCAATTACTACTAGAATATCAGATTCCTTTTTTATTTTCTCAGCTGCTTTTTTTATTCTTTTAAACTCTTCTTTATCATAATTAGTTGGTAACTCTAACCATCCGAACAAAATCTTTTTCATCATTTGCTCTTCTATGCAAATCTTTATGAATATTTTCCACTTGTTCCTTATACTCCATAATAGCCTTTTTAGTGATTCCAGTGTTTTTTAAATTAATACTAAGCTCTGCCATAATAACCCTTCTTTCTCCTTTGAATTTTATAGTTACATTATATAGAACTTTTTTCTCTATTTCAAGCTAAAATATAAATTTGATATAAAAATATTGTTGTTACTCAGTCCTAAGTACTTTATATTATTTTTGTAGCACCGCATAAGCGATCAGCTAACGCATACTGCCACTGTAACAATCAAAGCTTTAACAGTGGACAGCAAAACGAGCGAAGACGAGTGCGATTGGAGCAACTACAGACACGTCAACTTTAAACCTGGAAGTTGCGACACACAAGGTGTAAAAAAATAATATAAAGTACTTAGGACTGAACTATAATTACAAAAAATGAGACAAAAAGGACTGTCCCTTGTGTCTCATTCTTTTAATACTTCATCCATAACCTTCGCTAAATATTTCATGCTGTTTAAGCATTGCTCTAAGGTATTTCCTGTTGCTCCCACTTCTATAATACTTGCATATTTTCCAGCATGTTGATTATATCTAGATTTTGTGAGCATGATTGGCTTAAATAATCCCGGATACATTTCTTCTGCTTTTTCTTGCACTTTAACTGCAAATTTTAAATTTTGATTCCAATTCGGGTGCCAAAGTCCACCTTCATTGGTACCGGATTACAAACATAATTTGTGCCGCCTCGTCTGTATCTCCTATTTTTACAGTTGGCGCATAATCACTTCTACTTCCTATGGCATCTCTATGTACATCTATTATGATATCACTTGGATTTGTTTGTAATATGCTTTCAACGGTTGCTAATGAACGGGTATAAGAACCATTGTATGCTGGATAATCATGATAATCAGTATTATGTATTACATTATAATTATACAGTTTTAATTGTTGTTCTAATTCTGTACCTACTCTTGTTACTGTAAAATTTAAATCTGTTGTTCTAAAAGTTCCTGTTGGTGTATAAGAATATTTTTCACTTGAAGTGTAACTTTCACAACTGTGTGTATGAAATAATACTATATTTTTATTTTCTATGGTTATATCTGGTCTTAACATATCTTCTGTTAAAGTATAACTTGTTTCATTTTTAATTTTTACATTTCCATATTGAGCATTTGTTCCATCACTTATTGGGTTGTTTGTAGTTACTTGAGTAGCCACGCCTGTTTGTGCCATTTTAACTTCTGTATTTTCTTCTGTTCCATTTTCTTTTTTATCATTTGTGTTATCTTTATTTTCTTTTGCTTTTGCTTCTGCTACTTCTACTCCTTCTATAGAAGAAATCTCTGTTTTTAGCATTACTTGTAAAATATTGCCATCTTGTTTCGGATCATCTTCTTCAGACATATTTTTATATTCATCATTTATATTAGCCATTGTTGGAATTACCTTCTCTATACATCCTATCATACTATTTTTAGACAATGATGATATTCCTGTTTTTACTCCTTGCACTATTTTTTCTTCATCTTCTTTGGTTTCTTTATGAAAATTTTTGCTAATTATTACTACCATTAATATTGTTAAAACTACCCCTACGAAAATTCCTAAAATATCTTTCATTTTTAATACTGTAACATTAAACATATTTTTCTCCTTATCTTAAGTCTATTATATATATGTATATTCAGGAATTCCTTAAAATATGCTATAGCAAATAAACAAAAGTGCACAAAAAAATTCGATATTTCTATACCGAATTTTTTTATAAATTACTTTAAACTTTTTTCCAAAACCAATCTAAACTATTATCTATACTTTTTTTACCTTTTACTTTTGCTTCCATATCATCTACCCATAAATATGAGAAAAATGTAATAAATACAAAAATAAAGTCAATTACAATACACCTCGATAAAGTGGTTAATAAATATCTATATTCCTCTGATAATGTTGCTATTTGTGCTACATGTATAATTAAAATAATTAAATAGGCAAATAGCATAATTGCTCCAATGTAACTTTGTTTTATTTCTTGTGATAAAAATATTAATAATACAGTTACTGCTAACATTAATAATAGTGTAAGTGGATTAGATATATCAAATATAAACATATTTTTCCCCCATCTCTTCTTTTGCTTTATAATTTTATAATAACATTAATTTCATTCTTTATCAATATTTTTATATTACTTTTTGATTACATTTTTGTTACAAAGTTACAATTATCAGCTATTAGTCTCTTTGAACACATTTTACCCTTTTCAAGGGAATTTAAGAGAATCTGGAGAAATATGCCCATTTTCATCAACAAAAAATTTCAACAAAACTTTTTCGAGTTCAGAAAAAGCTTCAACAAATTTCAACAAAAAGATTCTTAGCTAAATATCAATAGTTTTCAAAGTTCTTCAAATTAAAAGAAAAGAGAACTTATTCAAATGGATTTTATACCATATTATTATAATTCAAGAGTATCTTCTGCTATTTTATTGCAATCCTTATTTTTGCTTTCTTCTATTTTTATATTTTCTAAACCATACTTAAACAATAATTTAACGATTTTTATGGGAATGTCTTTTTCTTCTTTTCGTATTCCTCTATTTTTCACCTTATAATTATGTCTTAATAATTGTAAAGTTTTTGCATTATCATTTTCTACAATCAATTCATCAGGATAATTTTCTTTTAATATATATCCAGCATATACTTGATTAATTTTTCTTGCAAATTCTATAATTAATTGGTCTTTAGCTGTTTTGGTTCTTAACAAGTTAGGATCTAAACTATTTTTTGATGAAACTTTCGATGAAAATCTTGCTCTATCTAGAGCATCTGCATCTTTTAATATTGCAGAAATTTGCTTTATCTTTTCAAACTTTTCTAAATTGTAAACACCATACCTATAACATAATTTCTTTAACTTTTTCTCATCTATTTGTCCAACTATATTTTCAGTAGTAACATGATATGCAATTGCTGTCTGAACAATTCCTATCTCATTTTGCATAATGCCATATGGATTATTAGGATTCTCTTTTAAATATTCTCCAGCAATTTCTGCACTTAACTCTCCATGTTCTCCATTATCTCTATCATTTATTCTTCCAGAATCATGAAAAGCAGCTGAAGCTAATAATATCTTAGTTTGTTGTTCATCTAAGTTTTCTTTTTGTGCAATAATTTTTGAAAAAAACATAACTTTTTGAATATGTCCTAGTTTATGTTGATATCCAAGTTCTGGAGTTAATCCCTTATAGAAATCACTTTCTGAAATTGCATCAAATGATTTTGAAAATTGTTCATTATTTTCTAAGAAATTAACACTCATTTTTATATCACCTCTATTCTAATTTGATCATTTATCTTCGTTATATTTTACAAGTTGAATTGCACTTTCTAATGTTTTGGTGCAACATAGTTTTGCATGATTATCTACATATATTAATTCATTTATTCCCGTTAAATTTATAGCTACATTTATATTAACAGATTTAACTAGTTCTTCCTTAAACTTACATTCATCTGTTAATGTTCTAATTTCATATCCTTCCCTTCGTGATTTTAATATTATATATTTAACTTTATTTCCATTATAAAGCTTTATTGCTTTTCTATATGGAATTTCACTTTCAAATACAACATAGCACTCTTTACTTTTACTTATCTTATTTAGAATTATATCTATCGCTTCAACTTCAGCTATTGAATGTTTTATATAAATATTCCAAAATTCATCTGCTAATTTTAAAGCATTAATAAAAGCTTCATCTTCAGATATATTTTCATTCCACTCTGGATTACATAATTTTATAAAATCTGGTGATATTTTATTTTCCAAATATTCTATTTGCATATTATCTGTTGCATCTATATATTGGATTAATTCATCGTCTATGTACTGAAAAGTTTTATCTATGTTCTTTACTTTTAGACTTCCTAAATATTTTTTTCCAAATTTATTCCATAATAATCCAATTGATGAATAATAAATTCCATTTTCTCTTTGTCCATTTCTATTTTTTTGGTGATGATCAAACTCTCCAAGCCCTATATCATACACTATTTTATTTTCTATATTAATATTTTTAACAGTAGGAACTCTTATTAAAATAATGTTCTCCTTTAATTTACTTAAAAAGATTGTTGATATTACATCATCAACATGAAATTTACCTGAATGCGTTATGCAATTTGCATTATCTATTTCTTTAGTTAATTGTATATTTTTATATTTTTTAAAATTCATATTTTCCTCCAACATTAATGAGAGATTTTTCCAAGATTATTATTTATCTTTCTTCTCCATCGTCTTTAATTATTCCTTGATTTGGTTGATTTATAGGTTCAGCTTTTTTATCTATCTTTCTTTCAATTTCAAATTTTGGAAGAATTGGAGATAAATCAACATATGAAAGTTTTTCTGCTGGAATCGTTTTTTTACAACATACATTTTTTATTGAATTTACTTTTCCAGAAATAATGTCATTAAACAATAAATCCATACCTTCTTCACCTAGATATTGTTCAAGTTTAATGTCATCGTTTATTCCAACTTCCTTTACTGGAACGAACATTAGACATGGTGTTGTGTCTTTGTACTCATTCCAATGTTTTATAAAAAAGCGTAATATTTCTTTCCTATCTTCTATATCCATATTTTTATTTTTTACCAACCAAATTACAGCTTCTAATGAAGTCTTATAATCCTTATTTGCATATCCATTTCTTCGTTCTTCTGGTATCTTATCAAAATAGACATAGCTTTTACCACACAAATAGCTAAACCATTGTGGAGAGTTAGCATATGTTGTAGAATGAATTGGAAATCCATCAAAAAACCAACCTGTTTTATTATCAAGTATATCTGTTGCACCATGTCCTAATGGACTATAAAGTCCTTCAGGATCATACTTTTTATAAATAGATTCAATATGCAATAATTCTTTTTGTTGTTCTGTATTTGCAATGTTATCAACTAATCCTCTGGTCATTTTTATTTTAATTGAATTACTATTAGCCGCATGAAAGACATATCCATTTTGTTTAAAATTTTGATATGCGTATTCTACTATTTCTTTACTTCTCTCTGTAATTTCTTCTTTAGGAATTTCTAGTTTTTCCGCAATTTTTTCTTTTAAAAATTGAATTTGTTCACTTTTACTAGTTAATAACATATAACTTCCAATATCTTGTGAACTTCTAAATAAAATACAAAATCCAACAAACCTGCAAAATTCATTTTGTATTTTTTTTATTTCATCATAATTTTTACCTTTTCCATGTGTACAAATAGACTTTACTATAGGATTAGCTAATCCTTCACTAATTATTTTTCCCATAATATTAATATTATTATTTTTTTCAACTTTTAAATTATCTAAATTCATATTTACATCCTTTTCTATCTCTATAATATTATTAATAAATTTTTTTATTTATAATAATAGGCAATGAAACTATTTCATTGCCTACTCACACTAATGTAAATTATTCATATATTTTTCTAACCAGTTTACCATTATCAGTGTTTCGGGATTTTTTCTTTGAGCACTTTTGTCAGCATTCATAATATATGCATCATCTGAATTTCTGAAATGCTTATCATTTATTGCTCTCCGTACACTTCTTAATGAATAATAGATGTCATAAAAAATCCATTTTTTCACTAATTTTGTAGGAAGTGCTCTAACACTTGAGTAACCATCTAAAAATGAAGAGACATCTTCACTGTTATAGTTATAGCTAGATTTGAGAATACTCAACATCTTATATACATCCATAGCGGGATCTCCAATCATAAAGTTCTCAAAATCAATTAAATAATATTTCCCTTCAGAATGGCTTAAAATAATATTTGCAGGTCTAAAGTCCCCATGAACATATGTAAAATGTAAATCTTGAAAAAGTTTCCGAGATTCCTTTTCTACAAAAGTAATACTATCTATAAAATCAGATTCATATGATGCGAGGCTTTGTCTGATTTGCATCATATCTGATAAAATAGTAACTATCCAAGAATCCTCATTATCATGACTGCTAACATTAATGTTATGAAATTCCCCCATTAAAAGTCCAATATCATACAACATTTTTTTAGTCAGATGAGTAGTATACTCATTTAATGCTGTTCCATTAATATAGTTTTCTACAATTGTATTTTTTTCTGGGCAAACAAATTGTATTGTTGGTACATTTATTGATGTGTTATTCATAATTTGTAAACCCACAATACATTTTTCTAATCTCTCCCGACTATTAAATGTTTTCATGATGTGATTTCTGAATAATCTTACATCATTGCTAAAAGAATTAAAACACATCAAATCATTCTTTTCTTTAAAATAGTCATTAATTAAGTCTAAATAATTTTCCATGTAAATTCCTCCTTAATGTAATTTTATGTTAAGTTGTGTACATGTAATACCATTTTATGTATATAATGTCAAGTTTATCTCATAATTTATTTTTCTCTATCCATTCACAAAATTCTTCTTTTGTAATTCTATTTTCTCGATATAATTTTAATTGCTTTCTATCTTTTGCTTTCCATGTATTTTATTATCATAAGAAATTTCTGGAGTTGATTTTTCTATAGAAGATAAAAGTGCTTAAAATACTAAAGAAAACTAGATAGAATTTATTGAAATTTAATAGTATAAAAAACATTAAACTTTTAACAAAAAACTTCAACAATTTAAAATAGTTCTTCGAAAATATTGATATATAAGGAAAAATAGTATTGGGTGTAGACACCTCACCTCCACCATATAATATTAACAGAGTGTTCTAAATTATGTTTTTTTAATGTAGCCGACGCTTGATTGAAATGAGATTTTAGAATTTGTAAGAATAGAAAACGAGCATCTTTCACTCAGGCTCTCAAGCTAGATAACGGTATCCTTTTGAACGTAGTTTCGAATGCGATTGAAATGCTTAATAGAAACTCTTAAATAAAAAACTCTGAAGAAGCACGCGTTTGCAGTGAGAGGCTCGGAGGTTTTTATTTTAGAGTTTCTTTAAGTATGTATTGAGCCGAGAAATGTAGTGAAAACGGATACCATTATCTAGCTTTCGCCCATGAACGTCCCTCATTTTCTATACTAACAAATTCTAATCGAATGTAATGAACAGGAGACAACCAGTATTTCATTTAATTTAATTTTTCCTCTATCAAATCCGCTATTTCTTTTGCCTTTTTAGTAATATATTCTTGATCTTCGCCTTCAATCATAACTCTTACCAATGGTTCTGTTCCTGATGGTCTTATTAATACTCTTCCATTTCCTGCAAATTCTTTCTCTAATTTATTAATTGCTTCTTTTATATCTTTATCTTTTTCATAATCATATTTTTTATCTGCATTTACTTTAGCATTTATCAATATTTGTGGATAAAGTTTTACGATGTTTCCTAATTCTGATGCCTTTTTTCCATCCTCTAATATTGCTTTTATTAGCATTAATGATGTTAAAATTCCATCTCCTGTTGGATTATAATCTAATAAAATCACGTGTCCAGATTGTTCTCCTCCTAAGTTAAATCCATCTTTTAACATTTCTTCTAAAACATATCTATCTCCAACTTGAGTTTGTAATAATTCCAATCCATTGTCTCTTGCATATTTATTTAGTCCTAAATTGCTCATAACAGTTGCAACGATTGTGTCTTTATTTAATTTTCCTTTTTTTCTTAAGTTTTGAGAAATAATGGCTAATAATTTGTCACCATCTATTTCATTTCCTTTCTCATCAATGGCTAAACATCTATCTCCATCACCATCATAAGCAATGCCTAAACTTAAGTTGTTTTCTACAACAAATTTTTTCAATCCCTCTAAATGAGTAGAGCCACAATTGTCATTAATATTAATTCCATCTGGATGATTATTAATTATTTTATATTTTATTCCTAGAGCTTTAAATACTTTCTCTGCAACTACTGAAGTTGCTCCATTCGCCGTATCAAGTCCTACTATAAAATCATCTCTATTATATTTTTCTATTTCATCATCAAAATTTTTTCTAAAAAAGTATACATATTCATCTATCAAGTCTAAGCAATATTCTGAAACTCCTATTTTATCAGCTACTGCTGTTAATTCTTCTAACTTACCAGATTCCATAACTTCTTCGATTTCTTCTTCTAAGCTATCAGGAATTTTCATTCCTTTGTTACTAAAATATTTAATACCGTTAAATTCATAGGTATTATGTGATGCTGAGATCACAACACTAGCATCTGCATTTAATTTTCTTGTTAAATAAGCAACAGCTGGTGTTGGTATCACTCCTAATAGTTTAACATTTGCACCATAACTTAAAAATCCTGATACCATAGCACTCTCGATTAGAGTTCCTGAAATACGTGTATCTCTTCCAATTAATATAGTAGGTGTATGATCTGTATGCTTTGATAGTACATATGCTCCTGCTTTTGCCACTTTATATACTAACTCTGGCGTTAACTCTGTATTAGCGATTCTTCTAATTCCATCTGTTCCAAAATATTTTCTCATAATTTTACTTCCTTTCTTGTAATAGGGATATTTTTTATTTCCCTACTTCTCATTTTATTTCTTAGCCATTTTATTCATTACTTTATTTAGTTTATCAAAAGAATTATATTTCAACATTAATAGCTTTTCTTTTAATTCTATCTCTATAATAGATGGTTCTTCTATATCGATCCTTTTATTATTTAAAACTAATTTTGGATTGATTGTTGTTAATTTATTTACTTTTTCTTCTCCTATTAAATCATTTAATTCTGATAAAATCTGTGGCATTTTAGGATATATCGTATTTCCCCTGTGAACATTTGTACCAAGTAGATGAATCATATCATTTTCTAATAATTTTCTTACAATAAATTGTGCCTTTCTTCCATACTCACCTATAACGCTTCCGAAATTCGCTTGCATAAGTACACCTTTTTGTATTAAATCATATACTAATTCTGGATCTTTTTGTATATAGCTACATCTTTCTGGATGAGCTAGTATTGGTACTATTTTATTTTTTCTCATTTCATCTATCATGTCATATAATTCTATTGGTCCTTCATCTAATGGTGTTTCAAATAACACATAACTAGTATCATTTATCGTGGATGCTTTTCCTTCTTCTAAAAATTTTATCATATTTTCTGAAAGAAAAATTTCATTTCCTAAATATAACATGACATCTATATTTTTGGCTTGTAAATTTTCATAAATCGCATTTACCCAAACTTCTCGTTCCGGTGTGTCAGTCTCATAATATCCTTCTTTATAATGTGCAGTTGACACAATCGCATCAAATCCCGCTTCTTTTGCTTCTTTAATTAAATTGAATGTTTCTTCTATACTCCTTGCTCCATCATCTATATTAGGTAATATATGTGTGTGAATGTCTATCATTTTTGTTTTTGCTCCTTCTTTTGCTATTTATTTTTCTGTTTTATTATTACATTTTATTTGGCATTTGAATTCCTAATAAATTTGCACCTATTTTTAAAACTTCTCCTACAGCATAAGTCAAATATACTCTTGCATCTTGTATTTCTTTATCTTCTATTATAATTTTGTTTTCATTATAAAAACTACTAAATGCTTTTGCTAAATCTATTAAATATCTGGCAAGAATAGATGGCTCTTCTTTTTTTGTTACTTGTATCAGTGTTTCTTCGAAATTATATAATAATTTTATGATATTTTGTGAATATTCATCTGTTAAATTTTCTGCATTAATCTCTTCTATTTTTGGTACATATCCTGCTTTTTCTAATACACTCTTAGTACGTACATAGGTATATTGAATATAAGGACCTGTTTCGCCTTGGAAATTTAATGCTGTATTCCAGTCAAATACTTGGTCTTTTATTGTTACTGTTGATAATGTATTAAATACTATTGCTCCAATTCCAACTTTTTTTGCTACTTCTTCTTTGTTTTCTAATTTCGAATTTTTTTCTGCTATCACTTCTTGTGCTTTTTCTATTGTTCCATTTATTAATTCTTCTATTTTTACTACATTTCCAAGTCTTGTTGACATTCTTCCTGTTGGTAAGCTTACCATTCCATAAGATATATGTTCTAACCCATTTGTATATTTTTCATCTAATCCTAATAATTTTGCTACTTCAAATACTTGTTTGAAATGCAAATTTTGTTCACTTCCAACAACATAAAGACATTTGTCGAAGTCATATGTTCTTGCTCTATATAAAATTGCTGCTAAGTCTCTGGTTGCATAAATTGATGACCCATTTGATTTCTGTATTAAACATGGTGTATTTATTCCTTTGTCTTCTAAATTGATAATTTTTGCTCCTTCTGATTCTTCTAGTTTTCCTGATTTCTTTAGTAAATCTATTACTTCTGGGATTTTATCTGAGTAAAAAGCTTCTCCGTTTAAAGAATCAAATTCCACTCCCAATATATCATAGATTTTATTAAACTCTACCATACTTAAATCTTTAAATTTGTTCCATAAGTCCACACAATATTTATCTCCTGCTTCTAACAATCTAAAGTTTTCTCTACAATTTTCCAGAATTTTTTCATCTTCTTTACATAAATTATTAATTCTTACATATATGTCCATTAGTTGTTCAATTGGGTTTTTATCCAAGTTGTATTCATTTCCCCATAGTTTGTATCCTTCAATCATTTTTCCAAATTGAGTTCCATAGTCGCCCAAGTGGTTAATTCCAATTGTGTGATATCCTAAATATTTATATACATTGTACAATGCTTTTCCAATTAAAGTCGTTCTTAAATGCCCTATATGGAATGGTTTTGCAATATTAGGTGATGAATATTCTACTAATATTGTTTTACCTTCTCCTATACTTGATTTTCCATATTCTTCTTTAGTTGCAATTTCTTTCAAAACTTCTTTGGTCAGCTTTTCTTTATTGACATAAAAATTCAGGTAACCGCCAGCTATTTCTACTTTTTCTATGATAACATTGTCTATTTCTATTTTTTCCTTTATTTCATTTGCTATCACTGGTGGTGCTTTTTTCAGTTCTTTAGCAAGACGAAAACATGGAAATGCATAATCACCATTATTATAATCTTTTGGTATCTCTATATAAGTTTCTAATTCATATTTATCTAAATTTGTTACCCTTGCTATTATTTGTGCTATCTCTGCTTTAAAGTTTATCATTTTTCCTCCTTTGACACACAATGTAATTCCATGAATCTTTACACATATCTTCTAATGTTTTTGTTGCTTCCCATCCTAACTCTTCTTTTGCTTTAGTTGGATCAGCATAATATATTGCTAAATCTCCTGCCCTTCTTGATGTAATTTCATATGGTACCTCTATGTTATTTACTTTTTTAAAAGTTTCAACCATTTCTAGAACAGTATAAGGTGTTCCTGTTCCTAGGTTGTATGTAAATACACCACTTTGTTCTCTATCTAGTTTTTCTAAAGCTTTAACATGTCCTATAGCTAAGTCAACAACATGTAAATAATCTCTTGCTCCTGTTCCGTCTTTTGTTCCTTCATAATCATTTCCAAATACATTTAAATGATCTATCTCTTTATTAGCAACTTTCATTATAAATGGCATTAAATTGTTTGGAATTCCTTGTGGGTCTTCTCCTATTAATCCACTTTCATGTGCACCTACTGGATTAAAATACCTTAAGATTGCAATATTCCACATATTATCTGATGCATATAAGTCTTCTAGTATTTGTTCAATCATTGATTTCGTCGTGCCATATGGATTTGTTGTTTTTCCTCTTCCAAATTCTTCAATATATCTTGGATTTCCTGGATCTCCATATATGGTGGCAGATGAGCTAAATACAAATTTTTTCACATTGTATTTGTTCATTATTTCTAATAATGTTATGCAACCTGATACATTGTTCTTATAATATTTTAATGGTTTTTGAACAGATTCTCCTACTGCTTTGTATCCTGCAAAATTTAATACAGCCTCTATTTCATTTTCTTCAAATACTTTTTCTAATTTTTCTTTATCCAAATAATTGATTTCATAAAACTTAAAATCTTTTCCTGTTATTTTTTTTATCGCCTCTAACACTTCTGGCTTACTGTTCGAAAAATTGTCGATAATAATAATTTCCTTTCCTGCCTTTAGTAATTCTACAGCTGTATGACTTCCTATATATCCAGCTCCTCCTGGTAATAAAACTGCCATATTCATTCCTCCTATTTTTTCTTAATTTCTGTACCTTGTTTTGTATCTTTTATATCATATCCTTTTTGATTTATCAACTCTCTTAATTCATCTGATTTTGTCCAATCTTTGGTCTTTCTTGCAACTTCTCTTTCTTCTACTAATTTTATAATTTCTTTTGGTATTTCTTTAAAAAATTGGTTGGTTTCTTCTTCTATTTTCAATCCCAAAACAGTATCAAATTTTAATAATAATTCCGCTAATTTAGGTGACTTTTTTTCTGTTCTTGCTATTTCCCAAACAACACTCATAGCAGCTGGCATATTTAAGTCATCATTAATGGCTTGATGAAATTTTTCTTCTAATTCTTTTACTAGATCATTTTCTACTTCGTCTTTTCCTGCTAAATGTAATTGATATCCGTTTTTCAATCTTTCTAATGACTTTGATGCTGCTTCGATTCCATCCCAAGTGAAATTCAGCTTATTTCTATAATGACATGAATAACTAAATAATTTATAAACAATAGGATCATATCCTTTTTCTTCTAAATCTTTTATTAAGTATACATTTCCTAAACTTTTTGACATTTTTCCGCCATTAATTAATAAGTATTCTCCATGCATCCAGTAATTAGCAGGAATTTTGCCACAAGCTCCTTTACTTTGTGCAATTTCGTTTTCATGATGAGTTGGGATTAGATCAATTCCTCCTGTATGAATATCAAATTGTTCTCCTAAATATTTTCTTCCCATTGCTGAACATTCAATATGCCATCCCGGATAACTTGGTCCCCAAGGGCTATCCCATTTCATCAAATGATTTTCTGGTGCTTTTATCCATAAAGCAAAGTCATATGGATTTCTTTTTTCAGGATCCACATCTACCCTAGCTCCCGCCTTTTGTTCATCTAAATTTAAGTTTGAGAGAACTGGATATTTATCTAATTTTGATATATCAAAATATATAGCACTTGAAGTTTCATAAGCATATTCATTTTGCACTAATTCTTTCACATATTCTAGCATTTCATTTATATGTTCTGTTGCTTTACAAACTATTTCAGGCGTTTCTATATTCAAGGATTGTAAATCATCAAAAAACAATTTTGTATAATGCTCTGCTATTTCTAAAGGAGTTTTATGTTCTTCTCTAGCTGATTTTAACATTTTGTCTTCTCCCTCATCCCCATCAGATACTAAGTGTCCTACATCTGTTATATTCATAACATGTTTTATTTTATATCCATTATAGCGTAACACTCTTCTTAAAACATCTTGAAATATATTCGTTCTCATATTTCCTATGGTTGCATCTTTATATACAGTTGGCCCACAAGAATATATCCTTACTTCTTTTGGATTAAGTGGTATAAATATCTGTTTTTTCTTTGTTAATGTGTTATAGAAATATATATCCATAATTCCTCCTTTTCTATTGAAATTGCCAAAGAGGAAATCCTATTTGGCAATTATTATTTTATACTTTTTTATTATGTACCTGCTTCTGGCTCTTCTGTTCCGCCTGTATTTGTATTTCCACTTGTGTTGGTATTTCCGTTTGTATTCGTATTTACACTTGTATTCGTATTCTCACTTGTGTTCGTATTTGTATTTGTCGTATTATTTTCTGGCTTTTCTGGTTCTTTTGGCTTTTCTTCTGGTTTTTTATGAATATCACAAGTTTCTTCAATTTTTGTTCCTGAAGCATTGTTTTTGCCATTTACCGGTGTCCAAAGTTTCAATTGTTCTTTTGGTATAGTTGCTCCATAATTATTTACCTCTGTACTTGGACAATATTCATTTGCTATTTTTCCTGATTCTGTACATATTGTTTGGGTTCCATGCCCCTGACATTTTTCTGGTAAATTATTTGAGCTAAATATTTCTTTATAGGTATCTGTACATCCTGTTGTAGCTAAACATCCTGTTGTTCTGCAGATGGTTTGCTCTACAATTCCACTTGGTCTTTGGAAAGATGCATTTGCTAACTCTTTATGAATATCTTTCATAACCGCAGCCCATATTTGTCCAGCAGGATTTCCAGTATATTTTACTTCTTCACTATTATCATATCCAAACCATGTTGCTGCTGCATAATATGGTGTAAATCCACATAACCATCTATCATAGCTATTGTCAGTAGTACCTGTTTTAGCAGCTACATCCATTCCAGGAATTTTACAATAGGTTGCTGTTCCGTTAGATGCTGTAACTGGCTCTTTTGTAATTGATTTCGTTATGTACGCTGTTTGCTCAGAAAATACTCTTTTTTGTTCTTGTTTTGGTGTAAGTACTGTATTTCCATTCGAATCAACAACTTTTGTATAGAAAGTTGGCGTAATGTAAACACCATCATTTGCAATTGTTCCATAGGCTGCTGCCATTTCTAATGGACTAGCACCATTTGTCATTCCCCCAATAGCTAGTGCTAATACATTATCTGCTTTATCATCTAAAGAAGATAATCCCATATTTTTTAGATATTCCAACGATTTTGACGGAGTTAATTCTTTCATTATTTTTAGAGCTGGTATATTTCTAGATAAGGCAATAAACTCTCTAATATTCATACCTGCGTTTTTATAAGCATTTCCATCATTTTTCGGTTTATAATTATTTCCAAAGTCTGTTTTTTCATCCATATATACCGTTGCCGCTGTAATAACTCCTTCTTCTAATGCGGGTGCTACATCTGCTATCGGCTTAATTGATGAACCAGTTTGTTTTTTCATTTGAGTGGCTCTGTTCCATCCTGCTCCATTTTTTTCGCCTAATCCTCCTGCTACCCCTACAACATTTCCTGTCTTGTAATCAATTACTGCCATTCCTGACTGACTTGTTTGTGCTTTGGTTGGACTAGTTATTTGATATTTTTCTTTTGCGTACTCTTCTTCAAGTCTAGCTTGTATGGTAGAATCTACTGTCGAATAAATGGTTAATCCACTACTATAGACATAGTTTTCTGCTAGCTGTCTTGAAATATTTTTTTCTTCCATCACTTGAGTTATCACTTGTTCTATAACAGCATCTGTATGATAAGAGTAATTACTTCCTGTTGCAATTTCACCTTTTTCAAATTTTAATCCAGCATTTGTTTCTTCTACTGCCTTATTATAATCCTCTTCATTTTCTATATATCCTAATTCTTTCATTTTTGATAATACAGTTAATACCTTTGATTTTATTCTTTCATCTCGCTTCTCTTCTGTATCAGTATCTGATGCTAATTTATATGGATTATAGTAATTTGGTGATGAATTAATTCCTGCTAAGAATGCACATTCTGCTAGGCTTAAATCTTTTGCACTCTTATTAAAATAATATTGCGCTCCTAATTCTACTCCATGTAAGTTACCTTCTCCGCCTACATATAATATATTTAAATATAACTCTAATATTTGATCCTTAGATATCATTCTTTCTACTTGATATGCTTTTGCCCATTCTTTTACTTTTCTCATGATACCTGCTAGTCCGCTTGATTCATCATCTTTCGTTATATTTTTAACTAATTGTTGTGTAATGGTACTACCACCATATGAGCTATTTCCTGTTACTGTATGTAATATAGCACCTGCTGTTCTTTTAAAGTCAACTCCATTATGTTTATAAAATCTTTCATCTTCAATTGCTACATATGCTTTTGGTAAATAGTCTGCCATGTCTTCTAATGTTATTACCTTTCGTTTTTCATCACCACTTAAGTTCGCAATTACTGTACCATTAGAATCAACAATTACTGAATTAGATGCTCCTATTTTTAGTTCTTCTTTCGTAATTTCGAAGTCATCTCCAAATAATCCAAAAAACATTCCTGCAACAATGCCTGCTCCTATTACACATAATAATAAGAATAATACAAGGAATATCTTAATTGCCATTTTCAATTTTGGATGTTTGTTCTTGTCTTGTGCTTTTTTCGATTTTTTTACTTCTGGTCTTCTCGTTGCTCTATTATTTTCTGTACTTTTAGCCTTCCTTCTTTTTCCATTTTGTACCTTACGTGGTCTTGCTTTATCACTATTATTTCTATTACTTTTATTTCTTCCATTATTACTTGGCATTTTATCCCTCCTAGTCAACGATAAAATTTAAACAAATACATTATATTATATTTTCTAAAAAAAGAAAAGCTTTTAAATAAAATTTTAATAATTTATAAAACCGTTTTATTTCCAATCAACTCTACTATTTCTACTCTATCTTTTTTTATTCTTTTCTTTATTTCTTTATATGGTTGCTTTTGATAAATTTGTGCTTCATAAATATCTTTTTTGTCATATAAATTATCTTTATCATAATCAAACTCCTCTAAATAGTTAAAATCAATTTTATAATCATTAATATTTATTCCATTATATCTTTTTCTGTTTATCTTTACATTTCCTCTTAAATTAATAATAATTGCTTCTTCATATATATAATACTGATTAATTAGTTCGGTTGGAAAATCCACATTTAAAATTATCTTTGATTTTGCAAGACTTTTCTTTTTATTATTGGTTACTGTTATCATAATTCCATCTTCTTGCAATATTTTTTCTTCAATTCGTTTAAATTTTTCAATATGATTTGTTACAATATTTACACTTTTATATTGCTTAACCATTTCCTTAATAGTTTCTAAAAAATTGTCTGTAATTTCATTTACTAATATGGATAATTGTGTTTCTTCTTTTTTCATTCTTTCTTTGTTTATAACATATTCTAAAGCTTGCATAGATAAGGCTTCAAATAGCCATCTTCCTTCTACTATATCAAGGTTATAGCTATATAAATAATTTTTATAGATTTGTTGTGTTTTAATAATCTTACTTAGTACCAGTTTATTGCAATTTGTTTTGTCTAAAATTTTTTTTGTTTTTTCAGCTAATTTCTCAGCTCTTTTAGATTTCACTTCTTCTTTTCCTATTGGCAATATTATTTTGTCCTTTTGTAATTTCACAATATTAAATAATTTACATAGAGCATTAGGCTTGTCAGTTTCTTGGACATAATACAAAAAAATCACTCTCCTATACTTTTATTAAAATATATGAAAGTGATTTTCGCAATATGCTAAATAATAATATCTCTTTTTAGTAAATGCTCTTCTAAACACCCTATTCCAATAAATCTATTATTATTATAAATTTTATAAACTCCATCTTTCTCTTTTCGTGATAGCTGCACTCCATTTAAAAATAAAGATAATTTTTTATCATCTAATTCTATATTTTTATTATTTTTAAATAATTCTTCTATTGTAATCATCTTTGTATTAATATTTTCTTTATTTTTTTCTAGTTCTACTAATGATATAGAATCAGAAATATTAAATTCTCCTACTTGCAACCTTTGTAATTCGCACATATATCCTACGGTATTTAGCCTAGATGCAATATCTTCGCATAGACTTCTTATGTAAGTACCTTTAGAACAACTTACTTTAAATTCAATCTGCCTATCTTCTTTGTTTATTCGGATTAATTCAATATTGTAAATTTCTATTTTCCTTGGCTTTACCTCTATTGTTTCGCCTTTTCGTGCATATTCATACAATTTCTTTCCATTTACCTTGATAGCAGAATACATTGGCGGAACTTGTTCTTGTTTTCCTAAAAAAGTTTCTAGTACTTTTTCTATTTTTTCTTTTTGAAAAGCTTCTTCTGGTACATTTCGTTCTTCTATGATTGTACCTTCGCTGTCAGCTGTATCTGTTTTTACCCCTAATGTTAGCTGAACTTCATATATTTTATCATGATTGATTAAATATTTAGAACATAACGTTCCTTTGCCAATTAATAATGGCAACACTCCTGTTGCCATCGGATCCAATGTTCCAGTATGTCCTACTTTTTCATTTACCATTTTTTTAACCTGATATACAATATCATGTGATGTGCATCCTTTTGTTTTATTTACGATTAATACACCATCCATATTAGCTTCATTCCTTTCGCTTTGCTTAAGACTCCAATAAAGCTTTTTTAACTTCCTTTAGTACTTTTTCTTTTACTTGTTCTACATTTCCTTGCACATTAGCTCCTGCGGCTCTTGGATGTCCTCCTCCGCCAAACATTAAGCATACATCAGATACATTAACCATGTTTCCTGAGCGTAAAGAAATTTTATATAAGTTTTCTTCTTTCTCTCTGATAAATATAGAAACCTCTACGCCTTCAATATCTCTACCAATTTCTACTAGGCCTTCATGGTCGCCTGGTTCAGCTCCAACTTCTTTTTCATCTTGTAATGTAATATAAGTAAATGTAACTTTTCCATCTTCTAATATTTCCATTCTATCCATTACCTTTTTTGTTAACAAAAAATTGGCTTTTGTCACTGTGCGCAAAGTCCTCTTATAGATATCTGGTATGTTTACTCCTTTACGTATTAACTCTGCCGTAAATTCGAATGTTTCTGGATTGATTCCACTATGCCTAAATCCACCAGTATCTGTGATTATTCCTGTCATAATGCAAGTTCCAATTTCTTTAGTGATATCAATTTGGAAATACTCAAACATTCCTGCTAAAATTTCACAGCAAGCAGGAGAAACTGGATTTACATAGTTTAAATCTCCAAACATGTTGTTGCTTCCATGATGATCAATCACAATTGTTCTCTTTGCATTTTCAAAATATTCTTTCCCCGCTAATCTTTTTACACCTGTACAATCAACTGAAATTGCTAAATCATAATTCTTAATATCAGATTTTTCTTTTACTTGATCAATTGCCGGTAAAAAATTAAACAATCTAGAATACTCTGGAATAATAACATCTGCACTTTTTCCTAATTCTTCTAGCATAAGTTTAAATGCTAAACTACTTCCAATTGCATCTCCATCTGGTGATTCATGAGTTAATATTACGATTTTTTCTGCATCTTTAATTTCCTTTAAAATTTCATCTAACGTCATTTTATATCTCATTCCTTTCTAAGGTACAAATCTGGCTAGAAAAGAATTAGCGTTTGGCCAGCAAACTGCGATTCTTCTTTAACCTTATTTTTCCTCTTCTTTTTTAGGCATAATATCCTTCAAAATACTATCTATTTTTGCACCATATTCCAAAGAATCATCTAATTCAAATACAATTTCTGGTGTATTTCGCAAATTTATTCTTTTAGCCAATTCACTTCTAATAAATCCTGATGATTTCTTTAAACCTGCTAATGTTTCCTTTATGTTTTTTGAATTTAAAATACTTACATATACTTTTGCATATTTTAAATCATTGGTAACTTTAACCTTTGTTACACTAATCATACCTGTAACATTAGGGTTTTTTAATTCATAACTTATAATCTGACTAAGTTCTTTTCTATATTCTTCTTCTATACGTCCTAAACGATTTTGGTTTTCTGGCATTTTTTCACACTTCCTTTTAATATTTTCCATAAAAGCGTAAAATATATATTCTGTGAAGGCCAAGTAGTGACCTATCAATACTATCAGCTTAAGGTGTTATCTATTATTTTTGTAACACCGCGTAAGCGACCGAACGAGCTGTAAGCGAGTGCGATTGGAGCAACCTACCATTCTTTTCTTAGCTAATAGGTTGCGACACACAAGGTGTAAAAAAATAATAGATAACACCTTAAGCTGATGACTTATATATTTCTAAGCTTTAAACAATATAACTTTCATTCGTTTTTACCTTTTAATTTCTTCCATAACATACACTTCTATTGTATCGCCTTCTTTAATGTCATTGTAGTTTTCAATTTGAATTCCACATTCAAATCCTTTTCCAACTTCTTTTACATCATCTTTAAATCTCTTTAATGTTGCTAGGTGTCCATCATGTATTACTACATTTTCACGAATAACCCTTACTCCGGCATTTCTTTCTACTTTTCCTGAAAGTACATAACCTCCAGCAATTGTTCCAACATTTGAGATTTTAAATGTTTGTCTTACTTCTACATTTCCAATCACTTTTTCTTCAAATTCTGGGTCTAACATACCTTTCATAGCTGCTTCTACATCTTCTATTGCTTGATATATAATTGAGTATTGTTTTATTTCAACTTCATCTTTTTCCGCAATTTCTTTTGCCATACTGTCAGGTCTTACGTTAAACGCAATAATAATTGCATTAGAAACTTTTGCAAGTGTTACATCCGTTTGATTTACAGCACCTGCAGCGCTATGGATTACTTTTACTTTTACCTCTTCATTTGATAATTTCTCTAATGATTGTTTTACAGCTTCAACAGAACCTTGCACATCTGCTTTCACAATTAAATTTAATACTTTTAGTTTTCCTTCTTCCATTTGGCTAAATAAATTATCTAATGTAACTTTGGTTGTTGCACCTAAAGCTTTTTCTCTTTCTTGACGTTTTCTTCTTTCTATTAAATGTTTTGCCATTTTTTCGTTTTTCACTTCATAGAAAGTATCACCTGCTTCTGGAACTTCTGTTAATCCCATAATTTCTACTGGCGTAGATGGTCCAGCAGCTTTTACATTTTTTCCCTTATCGTCTTTCATTGCTCTGATTCTACCAATTGAAGAACCTACTACGATTGTATCTCCTACATCTAAAGTTCCTCTTTGCACAAGCATCGTAGCAATTGCTCCTTTTGATTTATCTAATCTTGCTTCTATAACTGCACCTTTTGCTTGTTTGTGTGGATTTGCTTTCAATTCTAATACATCTGCTTGTAATAATACCATTTCTAGCAATTGTTCAATATTTTCGCCTTTTTTAGCTGAGATAGGTACATAAATTGTATCTCCACCCCATTCTTCTGGCACCAATTCATATGTCATTAATTCCTGCTTTACTTTTTCTATATTGGCATCTGGTAAATCAATTTTGTTAATGGCAACAATAATAGGAATTCCTGCTGATTTCGCATGGTTAATTGCCTCTATTGTTTGTGGTTTGACTCCATCATTTGCTGCTACCACTAAAATAGCAATATCTGTAATTTGAGCTCCCCTAGCACGCATTTCTGTAAATGCTTCATGTCCTGGTGTATCTAAGAAGGTAATTTCTCTATCCTTTATTTTTACTTTGTAAGCACCAATCGCTTGGGTAATTCCTCCAGCTTCTCCTTCTATTACATTTGTTTTTCTAACAGCATCTAAAAGTGAAGTTTTACCGTGATCTACGTGTCCCATAACTACTATAACTGGTGGTCTTGTTTCTAATTCCTCTTCTTTGTCTTCTGAGTCATCAAATAAAATATCCTCTTCTGTTACGGTTTGTTTCTTACTTGCAGTAATTCCAAATTCTTGAGCAATTAGATAGGCCGTATCAAAATCTATTTCTTGATTGATGGTTGCCATTATTCCATATCCCAATAACTTTTTAATAACTTCTGCTGTTGTCTTTTTCATTTCTGATGCTAGATCTTTTACTGTAACATTTTCTGGAATTTCAATTTCAGTTAATTTGAATATTTTTTGTTTTGTTCTTTCTTCTTGGTTTTGATTTCTTCTCTTTTTTCCTCTTCTTCCACGTTCTGTTGTCAAATCATAATAATCAAGCATTCCACCGTCTTGCTCATCAAACATAGTTGATAACCTATTTGCTTGTTTTAGGCTTTTTAATTTTCCTTCATCAAAATCATTGCCATTATTAGTTCTTCTTGTTTTTGACTTTTTCGTTTTATTTTCGTCAAATTTATTATTGTTTTTCTGTTTATCAATTCCTCTATTATATTCTCTAATGCTTTCCTTTTCAGTAACTTCAACAGACATAATGTTTTTGATGTTCTTTTCTATTCCCTTTTCATCTAAAGGCCTCTTCGAAAATCTATCATTATTATTTCTATTATTGTTAAACCTATTGTTATTATTTCCATTATTGTTAAACCTATTGTTATTATTTCCATTACTATTGTTATTGAACCTATTATTATGATTGTTAAATCTATTATTGTTGTTATTTCTATTATTAAAATTTGAATTTTGATTGTTATAGTTATTTCTATTTTGTCTACTATCTGTTCTATTATCGCGATTATCTCTGTTTACTCTATTATCTTTGACTTGTTTTACTCCTCTGTTGTCTACTTTTTGAGTTTTAATATCTTGTGTAGTAGTTTTTAAATTTTCTTCTTTTTTCGTTTCCTCTATTATTTTCTTTTCTTCCATAACAGGTGCTTTTTCCTCTTGCTTATTTGGTTCCTCTTTTTTCAAACCAAATAATTCACTAACTGTCATCGGTTTATTTGGTTTATTTCTATAAACAATATTGTAATCTTTATTTTGTTTTCTTTCTACAAAACCTATATTATTTTTCTTTTCTTCTTTTTTGGCGGTTTCTTTCTTTTTAGTTTGTTCATCCTCTTGCGCTATAATAACTTCTCTTCTAATAATAACAGGTGCTTTTTCCTCTTTTTTCGTCTCCATCTTTTCCTTATTTACTGTTCCTTTTCCTTGTTTTTTTTGTTCCTTTTTCATTATTTCATTTTCAATTCTTTTTGCTTCTTCTTCTTCGACACCACTTAAATGGCTTTTGGCATCAATATTTAGTTTCTTTGCTACTTCTAATACTTCTTTACTGGTTAAGTTTAGCTTTTTTGCTATATCATATATTTTTATCTTACCCAATAACTTCACCCCCATTATTTATTTTTTGAATCTCATTTGATAAATTTATATCTTCAATTCCCAATATCGCTTTATTTGATTTCCCAATTGCTTGGCTTAATTCTTCTATTTCTCCAATAATAGCTATTGGTATATTATATTCTTCACTTAATTTTTGGAACTTTTCTTTCGTTCTTTCTGAAGAATTTTCTGCTACAATAATCAAACTCACTTTTTTCTTTTTTATTCCGAGTCTCTACACTATCTGCTCCAAAACTTACTTTTCTCGCTCTTGCCGATAATCCTATTAACCCCAATATCTTTTTATTTATCAAAAATTACACCTCTTAAATTTTCATAAATTTCATCTGATATTTTAGTATCAAATACTTTTTCTAATCTTTTTGATTTTATCAGTTTTTCTAGACATTTTATGTCATCACATATATAAGCTCCTCTTCCTTCTAGTTTTCCTGTTCTGTCAATACTTATTTCATTATCTTTATTTTTGACAACTCTTATTAATTCTTTTTTATCTCTTTTCTCATTACATCCCATACAGGTTCTTTGTGGCCCATTTTTCATGATTATTATTCCTTCCTCAAAGTACTTTATTTGGAAGAATGCATCTTCCTTTATTGTATGTTCTTACTTTATTTTTATTCTGTTTCTTGTCCTTCTGACTCCTCATTTTCTTGAGTATTCATTAACATTTCTCTAAATTGTGTTTCAGATTTAATGTCAATTTTCCAATTTGTTAATCTCGCTGCTAGCCTTGCATTTTGACCAGATTTCCCTATAGCTAGTGATAATTGATCATCTGGTACAATAACTTGTGCAAATTTTTCTTCTTCTTTTATATCTACTGCCAAAATCTGTGCTGGAAGTAGTGCTGATGCAATATATATAGATGGATCTTCATTCCATTCTATGACATCTATTTTTTCTCCATTTAATTCATTAATTACATTTTGAATTCTTACGCCCTTTTGTCCTACACATGAACCTACTGGATCTATATTTTGATCTGGTGAGTATACAGCTACTTTGCTTCTATTTCCTGGGTCTCTTGAAACACTCTTTATTTCGATTACACCTTCATATATTTCTGGTATTTCAAATTCTAATAGTTTTCTTACAAAGTCTGGATGACTTCTAGATACAATAACTTGTGGTGCTCCTTTTGCTCCTCTTTCAACATCCAAAACATACCCTTTTATTTTGTCATTCACTTTGTAATGCTCTGTTGGGATTTGTTCCTTTGCTGGCATAACCCCTTCTAATCTTCCTAGATCCATAACCACTATGTTATGATCCGCTTTTTGAATTAATCCAGAAATAATTTCTCCTTTTCTGTCATTATATTCATTAAAAATAATATCTCTTTCTGCTTCTCTTAGCTTTTGAATAATGACTTGTTTTGCTGTTTGTGCTGCAATTCTACCAAAATCTCTTGGTACGATTTCTACTTCAACAGTATCTCCTTCTTTTAAATCTGGATTTATTTTTTGAGCTTCTTTTAGACTAATTTCTGTATCTTCATCATTTGCTTTTTCCATAATTTCTTTAATAGCATATACATGTGTTGCCCCCGTTTGATGATCCATTGCTACTCTTACATTTTCTAGCGCATCAAAATTTCTTTTATAAGCTGTAACTAGTGCTGTTTCTATTGACTCTAATAAGTATTCTTTTTTTATCCCCTTTTCTTTTTCTAATTCCTCTAAAGCTAAAATTAATTCTTTGTTATCAATCGCTTGTTCTTTCATTTTTTATCACATTCCTTTCTTAATTTAGAAACCATTTGGAAAAAAATAGTTATATTGCTAGGCAAAATTGTTTTGAAAGGCAAGGGCGCATACTAATGTATGTAACCGCGTTTCAAAATAATTTTAACGACGCAAGATGGCTATTATTTTTCAAACACCTCTCTTTACCAATTATAAACTGTCCTTATTTGTGCTATATTTTTTCTTTCAATTTTTGTATCGTTTTCTAATATTATACTATCTTCATCAAATCCTTTTAAAACTCCTTGGTATTCTTTGCTTCCATTTTCATCTTTTCTAAATAACTTCACACTTACTTCTTCTCCAATATTTTGTTTTAAATGTTTGTCTTTTTTTAGTACTCTTTCAATCCCAGGAGAAGATACTTCCAAAAAGTATTGATCTTTAATATAATCTGCTTCATCTAAAAGATCATTTATTTCATCATTAACCTTTTCGCAGTCTTGCAAATCAATTCCTTCTGGCTTATCAATAAATATTCTTAAGAAATAATTTTTTCCTTCTTTGCTATACTCTACATCATATAAGTCATATCCTATGGACTCAATTTTTGCTTTTAATAATTTTTCTACTTTTTCTTCTATGCTTGCCAAAGTATACCTCCTTTTTTATATTTCTAATAATTAAGAGTGGGATTTGTTCCCACTCTTCTGTCTTTTTTCTTAGTTTACTTTATTATTATACCCAATTTTTGGTATAAATGCAAGCTTTTTTTGATTTTTGTTTGAATTTTATTGTAGAAACTGTTACAATTCACAGCAATTTAGTATTATAGAGTCCTAGTAGGGTAATAATATCTATTTTTTCGTAGTTCTGCGCAGGGAAGCTCCCAGAATAGGAATGACCCTAGGCGAATGGAGCAATCTTTGATTGCGACAGCAAAGAACAAGAATAAAATAGATATTATTAACCTATTATTTATAACTAGTCTAAATGACTGTCTAAAACAACCACATTATAAGTATAATTTTTGTATTTAGGTTCAAATTTTTTAATTTCTACTTCTTCATACTTTTCTTTATTCTCTAGTTTTTGATAACAATTTAAATCTCCATCATCAATGATAAAAATTCTTCCTTTAGCGTCTTTCATTGCCTCCTCGAAACTATAGGCTACCTCCATTTGTGGCGAATAAGCTTTATAGGCTTCTTCAATTGTCCAATTTTCTAAATTCAAGAAATATTGCTGGTTACTATCAATAGAAGCTGCTATTACTCCTCCGTTATTAATACTAGAATAAATGATGATATCATCTGGCTGTAAATTTTCTTTCAAGTAGGCAATTGGTTTGCTATTTGAATCATCATAATTTTCTTCTACATTAGCTATCATATTGCTAATTGACATTACCAATAGCATTCCACAAACAAGTCCTATGATAAATTGATTATTCTCTTTTGCCAAGAAATAAGCTATAGCAAATAGAATTAATCCTGTAATAGTAAACAAATATCTAGCATATAGAATTGGCGATTTTAAAGATACAATAGATACCGCTATAATTACTAATAAATATAATATAATTGGTATAATTCCTTCTTTTACATCCTTTTTGTTTCTTATATTTTTTATCATAATGTAAATAACATAGGTCCATAAAGCAACAGCAAATATGGTTGGAATTATCTCATTTAAATTTCCTTTAAATTGAAAATTAATAATATCAATTAGTATTTGAGGAAATTCTATCGTAATCCAGAAACCTCCCCCTACTCTTGTTAGTTGCTTGATAAAACAAAATAACCATGGAATATATAAAATAACTTGTGCTATTTCTACTAAAATAAATTGCTTTATCATTTTTTTCTCTATATTTTTTTTATTTTTTATTACATAAATTATTAGCCCTAGATTTATGAAACCCGCGCAAACCAAAGCATAATAATGCATATAACAACTAAGAATACTAAATACTCCAAACAAAACAAGATTTTTAGTACTTTTTTGTTTGATAAATCGATTCAAGTATATTGCCATAAGAGTAACAAAAACAATAGTCCATGAGTACATTCTAATTTCCAAAGCATAATTTAACATAACTGGTGAAAATAGACTAAAGAATGTAAATAGCAATCCTGTTTTTGTTCCAAAGTCTTTTTTGATATGGGTAAACCCTAATATTCCTAGTACAATAATTCCTATAGCCGAGAAAATTCGATAGGCTATGATATTACTTCCAAATAGAAGGTTTATAATTTTTAACATCCAATAATAAAGAATTGGATGAACATCATTTCCACCAATTGTCCATATTTCTCCAAAAGAATGTTTAACGAGTCCTACACTATAGGATTCATCAAACCATATATTGGTATGAAAGGCTGGTATTAAAATTAGTATAGCTCCTAAAACAATTATTGCTATATGTAATACATTTTCTTTTTTAAATAATTTATTTTTCATATTTAATGATATCCCTTCTCTAAATTTCTTACTTTCCTATTATATAAATAAAGTTGGCACCAAAGCCAACTTCTTTAATTTCTTTCCTCTTGCAATCCCGCATCTGCAATTTTAATATTTCTAACATGATTAATTTTTTCCCAAGTAGTTTCTCTTTTAACCAAACATTTAAGGTTTATTAATATCCAAGAACCCATAAATAATGGATAGCATGCTAAGCCCTTAAGCATTGGTTTGATTGGTCTTTTATCTAAATACATAGCAATTACAGCTGTTCCGATTGGTAATAGAAAAGTTGGAATTAAGTATCTTAATATATTTATAATCAACTCCGTTTGGGTCATTCCATTGCCTGCATACATCAAGAAGTTCGTTCCAAGTAATAGTAATGTTATAATAAATAATGGTATACTTCCTACAATATATAAAAATCCGTCAAAATTCATCATTGTTTTATTTTCTTTTGTAGCTATTACCAATGATTTTGTATATTCTTTCATACATTGCATATGTCCTACTGTCCATCTGCTTCTTTGAGACCAACTTTGTTTAAATCCTACTGGTTGTTCATCATAACAAATAGCGTCTGTTGCCCAGCCTAATCTTTTTCCTTTTATGATTCTTTTAAGCGAGAATTCAATATCTTCTGTTAATGTTACTGTATCCCATCCTTGGGGTTTTACTATATCGAATTTAACCATAAATCCTGTACCATTTAATAATGGTGATAATCCTAAATTATATCTTGCTAAATGATAAAATCTATGCATCGTCCAATAAAAAAGTGCATATCCTGCTGTAATCCAACTATCTGTTGGATTTTTAATATCTCTATACCCTTGTACCACATCTTCTCCTTGGCACAATTTTTTATTCATATTTTTAATAAAGTCTGGATGCACAATATTATCTGCATCAAATACAAAAAAAGCATCGTAAGGCGCATCTTCTTCTATTTTTTGCTTTAAAAACCAATCTAAAGCATATCCTTTTGTCTTTTTTGAATTATTAAATCTTTCATAAACAATGGCACCTGCTTCTTTTGCTACTTTTGCTGTGTTATCGGTACAATTATCTGCAATCACATATATATCATACAAATCTTTATTATAGTTTTGATTTTTTAGGCTTTCAATCAAATTTCCAACAACTGCTTCTTCATTATGGGCTGGTACAATCGCCATAAATCTATGATCTTTTTTTACTTTTAATGGTTTATCCTTGATTTTTACCAACGAACATAAACTTACCACCACTTGATATAACCAAAATATTGTTATAACCCATACTAAAGCTTCTCTTAGTATATATAAATAATCCATTTTTTTACCTCTCTTTTTAATAATATCTTTTTAATATTATTATGCTACATATAATATTATACTATGATTGACAAATTAATGCAATATTTTCCTGTTAATTTTGTTAACTTTTTTCATTTTTATTGCATACTTTTATTATAAATAAATGTATTGGAGGTATATCATGAGAGGAAAATATAAAGTTGCAATTGTCGGTAGTAGTGGCTTAGTTGGTAGAACTGTTCTAAAAATTTTAGAAGAAAGAAATCTTTCTAATGTTATCTATACTCTTCTCTCTTCCAAAAATTCTGCCGGAAAAAAAATAAAATTTTTAGGTGAAGACTATATTTTCTGTGAGTTAGATGAAAATTCTTTTAATCTTCATTTTGATTATGCTATTTTTTGTGCTGGAGGAGAAGTTTCTAAAAAATATGCTCCGATTGCAGTTTCTAAAGGATGCATTGTCATTGATAATAGTAGTATGTTTAGAATGGATAAAAATGTTCCATTAGTAGTTCCTGAGGTAAATCCAGATGAAATATTCAAAAATCAAGGTATTATTGCTAATCCAAATTGTTCTACCATTCAAGCAGTACTTCCTTTAAAAGCTTTGGATACTGCTTATGGAATCAAAAGAATTATTTATTCTACTTATCAAGCTGTTTCCGGTTCAGGTAGATATGGAATTGATGACTTAGAAAACAAATCTTACGGTGACAATCTAAAAAAATTCCCTCACCCTATTTATAATAATTGTATTCCACATATTGATGTTTTTATGGATGATGGTTATACAAAAGAAGAACATAAAATGATAAATGAGACTAGAAAAATTTTAAATAAACCCGATTTACCAATTACAGCTACGGCTGTTAGGGTTCCTGTTGTTAATTGTCATAGTGAATCCATTAATGTTGAATTCGAAAAAGATTTTGATTTATATGATGTTAGAATGTTACTTCAAAATTTTCCAGGTATTATTGTTGCAGATAATTTAGAAAAAAATCAATATCCAATTGCTACTCGAGTAAATGGAAATGACGAGGTTTTTGTTGGAAGAATCAGAAGGGATAATAGTGTTCCATATGGTCTTAATTTATGGGTTGTAGCCGACAACTTAAGAAAGGGAGCTGCTACAAACGCAATTCAAATCCTAGAAAAATTAATCCAAAGCTAAATTTGCATTATCATCTTACTTATGTTATACTAAAAAGGAAGTACATAAGAGTTAAGAGGTTTATATGAAACAATATATAGAAGATTTAATAAAAGAAGATAACGATTTTAGCGATATTATTCGTCCCTTAATAGAAAATGAAACTGTTCTGCAAATGAAAAATTTTAGGCAACATTATGAGACTACTTGTTTTGATCATTGCCTCACTGCTGCCTATTATTGTTATTGCATTTGTAAAAAATACCATTTAGATTATAAATCGGCTACTAGAGCTGCTATGCTTCATGATTTGTTCTTATATGATTGGAGAGAAAGACAACCGGATCGAAAAGGTCTTCATGCCTTTACTCATGGAAAAACTGCTTGTGAAAATGCTTGCAAGTTATTTAATCTAAATGATAAAGAAAAGGATATTATAATAAAACATATGTGGCCTGTTACGATAGCTTTTCCAAAATCTTTCGAAGGATTTGTATTAACTTTTGTTGATAAATACTGTGCTATGTCCGAATCATTTGAAATTCTAAAATCTAGATTATTTACGAAAAAATCTTTTCGCTATGCTTATATATTCTTAAGTATGATTATCATTAAAATTTGAGCCAAGGGGCAATTGGGGACGGTTCCTCTTTGCTCCTATTTTGATGTTGATACCCATCTTACCATTTTAATATCTTTATATTTTTTCAAGACTTCTTTATATTTATCATATTCTTCTTCCCACAATTCATCTGGAACATTATCAAAAGCTTTAAATATCTTTTCTGCTTCCGACAAGTAGATCACCTGCTCCTGTGGTGACATATTCTCGTATTGTCTAGCAAATTTATATAATTTATCCAACATTTGGTTTGCTTCAATAAATGACCAAAAATCTTTTACCTTCATTCCAAATAGTTTTATTTGTAACACTGCATATGCTACTAATGCAAATATTATAAATATTAATATATATATTATCGTAAGTATTGCCATTTTTCCTCCTCTTTAAAGTTTTCACTTTTGTACTTTTCAATTATAGCACTTATTACTTTTTTTTGCAATCATTTCTTTTATTGCTATTTATTATTTCTAACAGCTGTGTTATAATCATAAAATGTAATTAAGGAGAAGATGAATATGGAAGAAAAATTTGTAGCCACAAAAAAGGCAGGAATTTATGGAATTATTGGAAATATATTTTTATTAATGATAAAAGCAACAATCGGATTTATAAGCAAGAGTCAAGCTATGATTGCAGATAGTGTTAATAGTGCAGGTGATATCTTTGCTTCTTTAATGACTTTTATAGGTAATAGAATTGCAAGTGCACCAAATGATGAAGATCATAACTTAGGTCATGGTAAAGCTGAATATATATTTTCTATGTTTATTAGTATCGCTATGATCTTAGTTTCTGCTAAGTTATTATTTGACTCTATTTCAACTTTAATAGTAGGTAGTGAACTTCATTTTTCTTGGTTTCTTGTTGCTGTTTGCATTGCTACTATCATTACTAAATTGTGTTTATACTTATACACTTTAAAAACTTATAAAAAATATAATAGTATTTTATTAGAAGCCAATATGAAAGATCATAGAAATGATTGTATTGTAACTACTTTCACATTAATTTCAGTACTTCTTACATTGGTTGGCATTTATTGGTTTGATAGTATTGTAGGTATTGGTATTTCTATTTGGATTTGCTATACTGGTGTCACCATTTTTATGGAAAGCTATAATGTTTTGATGGATATTAGTGTAGATGATAAAACCAAAGCCTTGATTATGGATATTGCTCATAGTTATAAAGAAATAGAAAAAGTAGAAGATATTGTTTCTACTCCTGTTGGTGATAAATATTTAGTTTTTATCACTATTGGTGTTGATGGAAATATGTCTACTTTTGATAGTCATAAATTGGCTGATGATTTAGAGGTTACGGTTAATGGTTTGGATAAAATATACAAAACGGTGGTTCATGTCGAACCAATAAAAATAGGTAAGAAAGTATAAATTTCTTACCTATTTTTATTATTTTTTCCTTAATTAGGTCCATTTGAAGATGGCATTTCATGTTCTGCTTCTGCAGAAGCTTCCATTTCTTCTTCTACTTGGTTCATTATTTCTTCTTCATCAAGCTCTTCATTATTTTTCATTTTTTCCTCAATATGTCTTTTTACATCATTATAATTATATACATTTGAAATCTCATCATTTTCTAAAATTTGTTTTATCATATCATCGATATGATTATGTGACTTTGTTGTCATATCACCATCAATATCTTTTTCGTCCATTTTATCACAATCTGGATTATTTTCATTATGCTTTTCTGCTTCTTTGTAACTATTTTCTGAATTATATACTCCCTTATAATGTCCCATAGCAGCTTTTCTCGTTTCTGTATCTGTTGCAAATGTTGTCTGATTACCTCTCATTTCAGTACTAACTAAATCATTCGTGTTTGGACTATATTTTCCAATATTAACCTCCAAATTATCACCTTGGTCTTTATCTAATTGAATAATCTTATTTCCAATTCTGTATTCAGATAATACAGCATCCTTTTCTACTTCCCCATTTGTATTAATTTGATATTGGGTTTTAATTGGATTATTCCCCGAACTATGATTTTGTTCTAATTGAGGTATATATTTCTTTAATGGCTCTACTCTTCCATCTTTTCCAATGACGACTAAAGCAAAACGAGTTGATGAATTATCGATTACCCTACCTTTGTCATCTTTCATTTTTGACATTTCATCAGATTCTATTACTCCAATTTTTTGAATGTCATCTGGCAATTTTCCTCCTATCCATCTTTTAAAGTCTTGTACATCATTTGCCCTCTCACCTAAACCAATTTCTTGTTTAATGTTTACATCTTTTTTGGTAACTTTAGGAGTGGAAGTATTGGGATTGTTTGATTTTATTGGTTCTTTTGTTCTCTTTTTCTGACTTTCTTTCTCTTTTTCTTTATTGTTTCTTTCTTCTTTCTTTTTTTCTCTTTCTAAATCCATTACAACAATATTTCTTACTCTTTCTCTGTCTACTCCTATTTCTCTCATATATCCATCAAGAGCTTTATTTTCTTTTGCTTCTGCATCAATGTCTTTTATATCTATTTGTTCTATATTATCTTTTACTTCATCTATAACTTGCCTAATGTCGTCCTTTATTTCTGCACTGAGCTCATTGTCAATTGTATTATTTCTTTCTAAATCAATCTTTAGAAATTTACTATCTTTCATAGTATTGGGAGCATATACTCCTATAAGAATACCATCTGTGTAATATTCATACACACCTTTTTCATTCATTTCAACATTTACTTTGATATATCTTCCATCCTTCAAATCTATTCTCATATAACCATCTCCTATTTAAAATTTGCTATCAAGTCATATTCACTTACGTCCGTTATTCTACATCTTTTAAATTGATTTATAATATTTACTGTTTTATCTATCTTATTGTTTTTAACATAAACAATTCCATCAATTTCTGGAACATCTTGCATGGTTCTTCCGATGTAATATTTTTTGTCAAAAGAAATATCTTCTATTAAAACTTCATATTCTCTTCCTATCTTCTTTTCAAGATTTTCTCTGGAAATAATTTGTTGCTTTTGCATTATCTTATTATATCTTGATTTCTTTGTATTTCCATGTATTTGATTTGGCAATTTAGCAGCTGGCGTTCCATCTTCTTTGGAATACGGAAAAACTCCTAATTTATCAAATTTCGCCCATTCCACAAATTCTAGTAATTCTTCAAACTCCTCCTTGGTTTCTCCGGGAAAGCCAACAATTAAACTTGTTCGTAAAATAACTTCTGGCATCTTATTTCTAATTCTATTAATTAAATTGATAATATCTTTCTTACTTGTCTTTCTATTCATTTTTTTCAAAATACTATCTGATATATGTTGAATTGGTATATCAAAATATTTTGCTATTTTTTTATTATTTGCTACAACTTCTATTAGCTCATCTGTAATTCCTTCTGGATAAGCATATAAAAATCGAATCCATTTAATTCCTTCTATTTTGGTTAGCTTTTCTAGTAAATCTGCTAACTTACTTTCTCCATATATGTCGATTCCGTATTTGGTTGTATCTTGTGCTATTAAAATTAATTCTTTTATTCCTTTTTTACTAAGCTCTTTTGCTTCTTCTAATATTTCTTCTTCTCTTCTACTAACAAAAGGACCTCTTATATAAGGAATTGCACAATAGGTACAATTATTACTGCAGCCTTCTCCAATTTTTAGGTAAGCAAAATTGGCACCTGTTGTAACTGTTCTGTCTAAAAATTCTTCTTGCTCAAACATCGGCATTTGTGGAATCTCAGTTATCTTTTTTATCGTTTTCGTTTTTGATTTCTCTACTATATCTCTTTTTATTAAGTCTTCTACTTTGTCCCATAAATGGTCATATTCATCTATTTTTATGAACAAATTCACTTCTGGAAGTAGCTTTACTAAATCATCATAATATCTTTGCACTAAGCATCCCATTACAATTAAATATTTGCATCTCTTTTTCTTATATTCTGCCATTTCTAAAATTGTATTAATTGCTTCTTCTTTAGCTGAATCGATAAAACCACATGTGTTAATTACAATGATATCTGCTTTCGACTCCTCATTTACTATTGTAAAATTATTTTTCTTGAATTTCCCAATTGCCGCTTCTGTATCAATTAAATTTTTACTACATCCTAGTGACACAAATCCTACGTTCATTTTTTCTTCCTTCCTATGAGACAAGAGGGACAGGTCTTTAAATGTCTCATAATTTTGTCGTCTTTATAAGAAACGTTTTTCGACATTATTCTACCGTATGTATGGGACATTTAAGACCTGTCCCTCTTGTCTCATTCTTTATGGCTACAAATATGTTTTCTTGTCATTTCCATTAAATCCAATTTAGTAAAGCCTTCTACTTGTGTTTTAGTTCTATCCTTTTTTAATTCTTCTTTTAATAAATTCTCTATTGCTTCTCTGTCTTCTTGACTCTTCATATCAATATAATCAATAATAATAATTCCGCCAATGTCCCTTAATCTTAATTGTTTTGCAATTTCTACTGTTGCTTCTTGATTCACTTTAAAAACTGTTTGCTCTAAACTTTTATTTCCTGTGTATTTTCCTGTATTTACATCAATCGCTGTTAATGCCTCTGTCTTATCAATGGTAATAAATCCTCCACATTTAAGCCATATTTTTCTATTTTGTACTTTTTCTATTTGCTTATCAATATCATATTTATGAAAAGCATCTTTTTCTTCTATTATTTTTACTTCTCTTTCTGTTAAATCCATTAATATTTTTTCTATAATATCTTCACTTTTATATAGTAATTTCGCTTTGTTAAGTTTAGGATTTATACTTGTTTGAATGATTTTATTCCATTTACCTTCTATATGTTTTATGTCTTCTATCACTTCTTTATCTTTTCCTTGTGCAGAAGTCCTTATGATTGCTCCATTTCCCTTTGATAGATTATCCTTTACTAGTTTTATTAGTCTTTCTTGTTCCTTTTCATCCTCAATCTTTTGAGAAATAGTAATTATATCTGTGTTAGGCATAAGTACAACATATTTACTTGGTAAATTCATATGAGTTGATACTCTTGCCCCTTTTTTTTCATTACTATCTTTCTTTACTTGCACTAGGATTTTTTGGTTTGGCTGTATGATATCTGAAATATCAATATTACTATCTTGTTGCTCTTTTGTTTGGTCTATTTTGGGTAAAATATCTTTCAAATGTATAAAACTATTCTTTTCTGTGCCAATATCTACAAATGCGGATTGCATTCCTTTTATAATGTCTTTTACAATCCCAATGTATATATTTCCTTCTCTTCTATGTGTATTTTCATCTTCTTCATAATACTCAATTAATTTTCCATTTTCTACTAAAGCTATTTGTTTTTTTTCATCGCTTTTTTGTATTAATAATTCTGTCATTTTTACCTTCCTTTTTTGTATTTTTAATTCAATTTATTCATAGCATTATCTACACCACTTTTGATAATTTCTACAATTGCATTTTTAGCAAGTGTTGTAGCTTTGTCCAATATTTTTCTTTCTTCTTCTGGAACATAACCAATCACATAATTTATTAAATCTGCTTTATGTTCTGGCATTCCAATTCCAACTCTAATTCGTGAAAAGTTTTTTGTGTTTAAATTTTGAATTACTGATTTCATTCCATTATGTGTTCCTGGTCCCCCTGTTTTCCTAATTTTTATGATTCCAGGTTCTATATCAATATCATCATATACAATAATTAAATCTTTTTCTTCTATTTTATAAAAGTCTAAGCATTCTCTTATGCTTTCTCCACTTAAATTCATAAAAGTTTGAGGTTTTAGTAATATTACTTTCTCATTTTCTATTGTTCCGGTTCCATATAGTCCTTTAAATTTCTTTTTTGTTATTTCTATATGATATTGCTCTGCTAATTTATTTATGGTATCAAACCCCATATTATGTCTTGTGCCAGCATAGTCATTCTCTGGATTTCCTAATCCTACAATTAAATACATTTCTTATCTCCTAATTTATATTACGATATTATTTATTTTACCTTGTTTTTCCCGTTTTTTCAAGTTTTTTTGAAAAATCAAATAAAAAAAGCATTCCTAAGAATGCTTTTTATTTATTATTCTGCTGATTCCTCTGTTTCTGGAGCTTCATAAGCTTCTAATATAGCTTTTTGAATTTTCTCTCTTGTTTCAGCATTGATTGGATGAGCTATATCTTTGAATTCTCCGTTTGGAGTTTTTCTGCTAGGCATAGCTATAAATAATCCATTTTGGCTTTCGATAACTTTAATATCGTGAACTGCGAATTCATTATCGAATGTTACAGAAGCAACAGCTTTCATTCTGTTCTCTGAATTTACTTTTCTTAAACGTACATCTGTAATTTGCATCTTTAAGTGCACCTACCTTCCTTAAGTTTTAAATATATTTTGTACATATTCGTTTAATCTTATGTACATTTATATTATTCTTCAAAAAAAATGTTTTTCCTTCTTTTTTTTACAAAAATTAAAATTTTATTTTTTTCTTTTTTACAAAAGTAACATTTTCACTTATTTTTTCATATATTGCACTGTAATAGTTCAAACTAAAATTTACATAGTAGTCCAAAGGATGATATATACCACACTATATTTTTTTCATAAACTATTGAAATTTTACAGATATAATTATATAATTTGTTCTATATAAGAGGAGTGTGCGAGAAAAATGCCAAATATAGATAATATAAAAAAATTTAAAAATATACATATGATTGGAATCGGTGGAGTTAGTATGAGCGGTATAGCTGCTATTTTAAAGAATTGGGGATTCCATATCACAGGATCTGACTGTGTTGAATCTGAAACAACAAATAAACTAAATAATTTAGGTATTAAAGTTACTATAGGTCAAAACTTAGAAGATGTCTCTAACTCTGATATCGTAGTTTATTCTGCTGCTATAAAAGACAATGACCCTGAAATGTTAGAAGCAAAAAAACTAAATATTCCAACAATTGAAAGAGCTGATTTTTTAGGAGAATTAACTCGTTGTTATAAAGATACTATATGTATTTCTGGAACTCATGGAAAAACAACAACTACATCTATGATTTCTCTTTGCTTTTTAGAATCTTTAAAAGATCCTAGCATTCAAGTTGGTGCTTTCCTAAAACAGATTAATGGAAACTATAAAGTCGGTAATAGCGAGCATTTTATTATTGAAGCCTGTGAATATGTAGAAAGTTTTTTGAAATTTAGTCCAAAAGCTGAAATTATCCTAAATATTGATAATGATCATTTAGATTATTTTAAAACATTTGAAAATATAAAAAATGCTTTTATTAAATACGTAAAATTATTACCTGAGGATGGTTTATTAATTATAAATGGCGATGATGCTAACTGTTTAGAATTGCCAAATTATACAAATGCAACTGCAATTACATACGGAATAAAAAATGAGAATGCTCACTTCTTGGCAAAAAATATTACTTTTGATAATGATGGTTTTGCTACATTTGATGTATATCATAATAACAAATTTTTGGATACCATAAAATTGTCTGTACCAGGAACTCATAATGTTTTAAATGCTTTAGCTACGATTGCATTATGCACAAAATATGAAATCAGTATTTCTGATATAAAAATTGCTTTATCAAAATTCACTGGTGCTCACAGACGATTTGAATATAAAGGAAAAATTAATGAAAAAGCTAGTGTTTATGATGATTATGGGCATCACCCTACTGAAATAAAAGCGACATACAATTCTCTTATGAATAAAAAATATAATGAATCTTGGGTTGTTTTCCAACCACATACTTATAGTAGAACCAAAAATTTATTAGATGATTTTGCAAAAGCATTAATTGCCTTTGATCATATTATTGTTTTAGATATTTATGCTGCTAGAGAAAAAAACACATTTGGAATTACTTCTAAAGATTTAGTTGATAAAATAATTTCTTATGGAAAAGAAGCAAAATACATTCCTGATTTTAATGATTGTGTTTCTTATATAAAAAATAATGTAAACAAAAATGATATTGTAATGACTCTTGGTGCTGGTACTGTTACTCAAATAGGTCCTATGTTAGTAGATTAACTAATAAAATACACATATATAATTAAGTAGTTTTTTAATTAAAAAGCTTATACATATATGTGTATTTTTATGCTAACGCCTTTCCCTTACTTAAGTATTCAGTAGTCAACTGCAATTTTGCTATTTGTGCCTCATAAATTCTATGCTCTTTATTGTTTAACTCTAATTGTTGCTTTAATTCATTATAGTTTTTATTCATCACTTTACTTATACTTTCTGATAACTCATTGATTACAGTTGCTATTTCTTTTGTATTTTTATTGAATAATTCATATACTTCATTTTTAAAGTCTTTTAGTTCTATTCCAAGATTATCTACTTTAGCTGACAATTCATCAATTTTATCTACCTTAGCTTCTAGCCTATCCACTTTAACTGACAATTCGTCAATTTTCTTGACTTCAGTTAATATTTTTTGTAATAGTTCATTTTCCATAGCCTCACCTCCTTTAATAAATTTATAAATATAGAAAAATACTTGAATTAAATATTTTTGAGCACTCCTAAGTTGTAATTTTGATAAAACATAATGGAATTATACTATCGAAGAAAAAAATATGCAATAGATTTTGCATATTTTTTGTAAATTTTTGTATTCTTTGTAATACATAGATATTTTTTTACTTATCAATTCGTTTTGTTTTTTCTTAGTTAAATTAGCATATTTTGCAAGTAAAGCTTGCTTCTTTCTATTTTCTTAAATTACTACTAACTAGTTTGTTTTGCTTGTTTCAACATGATATCTCCAAATACAGCATAACCTTCTTGAGGATTATTTACTAATACATGGGTTACTGCTCCGATGAATTTTCCATTTTGTATGATGGGAGAACCTGACATTCCCTGAATAATTCCTCCTGTTTTTTCAAGCAATCTTTCATCTGTTACTTTGATTTGCATACTTTTATTATCATAATTATTTTCTTTGTATATTTTTTGTATTTCTATTTCATATTCTTGTGGTTTCTGATTATCTAAACTACATAAAATAGTAGCCTTGCCTGTTTGAATTTCATCTCTTGATGCTACTTCCATTTCTTTCGATGTATCTATATTTAGACTAGATAGATTGTCTACATTACCATAAATTCCAAATTTACTATTTTTACTAATGGTTCCTATATTTTGTTGATTTTCTATCGTTCCCTGTATTTTTCCTGGTTCTCCACTCTCTCCTTTGGTTATGTTTATAACTCTGGTTGTTATAAATTCCCCCGAAGCTATATTAATTAATTCGTTTGTATCGATATCAGTTATTCCATGACCTAATGCACCAAACGTTTTGGTTGATGGCTCGTAAAAAGTGACTGTCCCTACTCCTGCTGCACTGTCTCTTACCCATAATCCCAATTTATATTCATGGCTACTTGTTTCTACTGGTGTTATACTACATTCTTTTGCTTTTTCATCGTGTATAAATTTTATTTGAATATCATTACCTTGCGATAAATTTACTGTCTCTATTAATTCCTCTGTTGAACTAATTTCTGTTTCATTTATTTTTATAATTGTATCCCCTTCTTCTATTCCACTATTTTCATATGGTTTATATTTTTTATTGTCACTACCTTCTATTTCAGACATACCTACAACTAGCACTCCACTTGTATATAATTTTACTCCTGCTATATTTCCCACTGGTATTACTGTTGTTTTTGGTAAAACACTTACATCTACACTTTTTAGTAAAATATTATCAAATAAACTAACTTCTAAAGTAGCTTTTCCGTACTTCTCCACTTATTGTATCTCCACTATTTGATGATGTTTCAATTGTCTCCATGTCCTCGTCCTTTATCGTTATTCCTAGTAATGTTCTCATAGAAATATTTTCTCCTTCAAATACAACTAATTCATTTGGAATGTTTTCTATGACTAATGTATACACATATATTACAGATAAAAAAAATACTAATAATAGCATTTTAAAGATTTTTTTCATACTTTTTCTCCTTAAAATTCGCTATTATTAGTATTTACTTTTTTTGTTTTTCTATACATTTTTATTTAATATCCATTTTTTATTAAATATTCTTGTACTTCTTCCAATTTATTTGTTACTCTATACATTCCATATCGTTCTCTCCCTAATGCAGTATAGTATATCTGTGCTAATTTATATAATGACGATGTTTCTGATTGATTTCCTGCACCTTTTAAATATTCCTGAATATTAGTTGATTCATTACTAGCATTATTGGAATTTATAATTGAGCTATAAGAAGCCATATCTGTTCGTGGATAATAATAAATCGTTTTTGTTAGCTTTCCTTCTGAAGAATCTTGTGCTATTGCATTTGTAGCTTTTCTTTCAAAATCCACATTAAATATTCCTGTAGTAATAGGCGTACTTAAATCTATTTTATTTAATATATATGGATCTGTAACTTTGTAATATTGATTTGTATTAGTATAACATATATATATTGAATTTTCAGATACGAAATCTTCTGTTATATCATTTCTTACAATTGAATACCCATTATATACTTTTCCTCCTATACTTAATCCTTGTAAGAACGTAATCATAGAAACATTCTTTGTCAACGCTTCCCAATCTGTATCTTGTAATTTTGGCATTTGGAAATTAACTCCTGAAGATGATACCTTATTATAATTAGAAATTGCTACCATTAAATTACTTTCAATAGAATTTTTTATTACTTCTATTCTATGTGCATTAAACTCAGATTCTGAATCTTCTATACATTTTTTATCATTCCAATTGTTATTTAACTCTCCAAAAATTGTTCTTTCAATTGGAAAAGGATTATCATCACCATAATCTGTATATTTTTTTCCATTTGCATCCACAGCGTCACTAGTCTTTAAATCTAATAATCCTAAGTCGTTCGATATTTTCTGCTTAAATTCATATGCTTTTTTATAATATTCTATTCCATTATTATTAACATCACTTGATGATACATCTCCGTTGATATCTCTTTTCATCATTTATCATCGAAAATACTTTAGCTGTACTTACCCCCATATTCTCAATATAATACTTAACTCCATTTACTTTTTTGCATGGATATGTCTTTATACTTCCGGCTAAATTGCCATCAATTAAAATTATTTTCTCACTATCATTGGATGGTGTTGCATCAGGTACATACACTGACTGTTGCAATCCTTTAGATGTCATTGATTCTGGTTTAATTCTTACTCCTTTATAGGTATAATATCCTTCAACATTATTATAATCAACACCAGATAACAAATATCCAGACTCATTAACTGATTTACCATCTATTTTTCCTTGAATCGTAATATAACTATCTAAAGAATAAGTTATTACAAAATCATCACCATTTGCTCTTTTATATCGACAACTATAATATACATATGGCTTTAAACCATTTATATTCTTACCATCTTTGTATGTTGCGTTTTCTTCATTCTCCCCATAAATGTCCTTTTCTAATTTATTTTCATAAGCTGAATAAATATAATATCCATCATATAATGTGTATACTACTGCAGGAACATAATTTTTCAAAACCTCTTCTCCATATCCAGTCATATTAAAATTACTTGCTAGAGAACTATAAAATGTATTAACAGATGCTTCTATATCACGCATTTTAGAATTGGCCAAATCAGATGTTGTACTATTAGACATATTTAGTTGGAATGCCTTTATAGCATCATATGTTGCATTTTGCAACTTAGAGTCATATTGCGACTGTAAAGATAGAGTTTTTATTTGATTATTTGCATATGAACCTAAAATAATACTCATGGGCAATATAATAATAATTGCTATAACAGCTAATCCTTGAATCTTCATTTTTATACCTTTCTTGAGAAAATTACTTAAATAGCTTGCAATAATTTCTATTACAAGCTATCTATTTCTATTTTATATTAGTTTCCGTTTGCAGTTACTATTCCAGCATGTTCTGCAGCAATTGTATAGGAATCATTGCCTGTTACTGTATAGAAGAAATTCTTCAACTGTTGAGAAATAGTCTGATTGGTATTTTTTACACTGACAGAAACAATATCGCCTTCTTTACAGTAATATGTAGCATTGTTACCATCAAGTGCCTCTTCTATTTGCGAAGTATATACAGAATAATATACATTTTCTCCAATTTTATCTGCTTGTGCTTGTGAAACTTTCTTTCCTAAATTTTCATCTTTTACTTGCACTTCCATCTCTACATTATAAGTATTTCCTGTCGAACCTATTGTTTCTACAAACTTATCATAATTAGACCTTGTAATTTTTCCTGTTGACCTTATTGTATCAACAAATTCTGTTGTAGCTGTTTCTACTGTCAATTGTGCTACATCATCAGTTCTATCAGAGATTGTCATTAGTGGAAATACAAACATTAATACTGCTGCTAATGCTATTGCAATTATTGTTATTAAAGTATCGCTCATTTTTTCCTCCTTTATTATATATACTTATAACGTATAATATATTTTTTACTCGCTAATCATTCAAATGTATATGTTATAACCCTTTTTTTTGTTCTGTTTGCTTCTTCTATGGTTGTTACCCATTGCTCTGAGGTTGTTCCATCCTCATTTTTTACTGGTAGTTTCTGTTCCCAATCTGGATGTTCATCTCCATCTTCATCTAAATCTTCCATGTAATATGTTCCCAAAGATTCTTTTATTCTTATTGTAGAACCTTCTCTACTTGTAAGATAATTATATAAACATCGTGAATTCGGTGTTACATTGAATCTTTCTTTAAACTTAGTATTATCTAATTCATTACCTGATTCATCTTTCCCATATATAATTCCGTCTAAAAATTGTCTACTTGCTTCATCGCTACCTATGGATTGTTTGGCTAAATCAATTTCTTTAATTTTTTCTTTGTCTGAATTTTCAAATAAATAATAATCATTATCCTTAAATTCAAAAACAATTTTATAATTTTCCTTATATGCCCTATATAATGTTGGAATTATAGTTTCTTTTCCTACATATCGATTCGTATCACTTTCACTTGATACATAATAGAATCTCGGATTATTTTCTATTGCTAATGATTCTCTATCAGAATAAGATAATACTACATCTATTGCTCCTCTTGCTTGTGAAAAAGATAGGATTGCTATGGAAAGGCCCATAACAAATAGTAAAACTGATCCCGCCATTTTTAGTGCATCTGCTATGTTTTCTTCCATAGTATCCCTCCTTATTATACTTACTCTACTATTTTATTGTTACACTACTAATTCTACCATTTTCATATCCAAATTCAACCGAATATGTAGTACTTGTATTTATCCAAGAAGTTGATGTAATATCTGTCGAATCTTCTCCTGCAGAAATATCATTCTCGTCATTGTCATCGCTATTCACAGCTAATATGTCATTTATTAAAGATTTAACGACAGATCCTTTTTGTGAACCTTCATATTTTTGAAATTTACTGTTAAAAGTTGTAATTTCAGCTTCTGTCATTCCTGAACCATTTACCACTGTTTGTGCTTGGTTAAATATCATAATTCCTAATGATATTAATAATATAGCTAATAAGATAGCTCCTGCAATAATTAACGCTTTTGATGCATTCTCCATAAAAAATTCCTCCTTTGTTTTTTCTTTATTTATATTTATTTACTAGTTTTTCTCTAGTAACGTTAATAACTTAATCTTATTGTGTAATTTGTTCAAATAACATATATTTTATTTTATCAGTTTTTTCATGATATTGAACTTCACTACATTTAAAACTTATATTGCGATAGTAGGCTAAAAAAGTTTCTATACCACTATCAAAAAGTTTTTCCATATTATAGGTAATATCATTATCTATAAACTTTATATCTATGTTTAATGAATTTTCATCATTTTCTACATATTTTCCTTTGTTATCTTTTTGTATTTCATTTTGCTTATTCTGATCAATTGCTTTATTGATTAATGTTGTTATTTCAGCTCCTGTTATCTCTTTGTCTATGTAAATTTCAAATTTAGCATTTTCTTTTTGTGCATTTCTATAAGTATTTATGTTTGACAAATATAAATAGGATACTGTTGATATTATGGCTATTATTATTAATGCAAATATAGCTATTTTTTTCATTCCCACTCCTTTATATTATATCATTTTCATGTATATTCTTCAAGCTTTTTATATAATTTTGTCATAATAAATTGTTTATTGAAACTTAATCATATTTACCCTTCCATTATCATGATAAGAAATTTCTTTACATAAAAAAGTTTTTTCTAATTCACCATTCCCAGTAATTCCATTATATTTTTCTAGTAATATTTGTATGTCACTAGAAGTTTTATCAGTATATTCTGTTCCTTGCACAGATACTAATACCTTATACTCATTTTCAAAATTTGTATAATCTTTATAGTCTGTATTATTCTGTTTGGCTAGATTAATTACTGAAACAATTTCATATATTGTAATATCTTCTCTTCCACTATAAACTGTATATTGTGCATTATATTGTGTTAATTGATTTGATTCTACTTCACTATAGATTCCTTTGGATGTTGCACCAAAGTCCATGAATAAAAACACTGCCAAAGATAAAATTAGCATTCCAATTAGCACCCCTGCTGCCATTAATAAGGCTTTTGATGCATTTTCCATTCTTCCTCCTCCTAAACTATTTAATCTTTGTAAAGTACATTTTATTTATTCTTCCTTCAGAATTATAATCAATATTAGTACATTCAAAGACACATTTTTGTTTATCTTCTTCAGGAAGGCTTGTAAAATCTTTATCAATATTAGCATATATACTATTTATATTAGTTTCTATAAAATACTCCGAATGCTTTGAGTTGTTACTCTGAATTTTGTTCCATACACTTTTTAATTCCATTAATGTTAAATTCGATTTGTTGTATGGTTCAAATTGATTATTAAACTCTGCTATTTGTGAGTCTTTCGTTGATTCATCATTTTTGTTTTGATAGCTTGACAAGTTATTAAACATCAATAACAATGCTCCAAGTATCATCAATGCAATTAGTATTCCCCCAGCCATAGTTAAGGCTCTTGTAGCATTTTCCATTCATTACTCCTCCTTACTATTTAGTAGTAGTTGCTGTCATTGAACTAAATGAACTTGACATACTTGTTAATCCAATAAATACTAATGGTATAATCAAATATCCTACAAATAAACAAACCATTGGTGCAAATCCAATTACCTTACCTATCATTCCTTTTCTCTTGATTAGTCTTTCATTGGATTCTTTTCTTTTTTCCTGATAGTAGTCTCTTTCCGAGTCTAATTCATCAAATGCGTCTGTGATTGGTATTTTTTCTACTGCTGCCTGTAAGCTTTCAATGATTCTAATTAAAGGCATATATGTTACTTCATCCTTCATAGCTTCTAATGCTTCCCATGCACCTGCTTCATAATTGTTTACACATTTAGTAATTGGTGCTCTAAATATATTAGAATACCTCTCTAACCATTCCAAAATTATTTCAACATTTACTCTTTCAATTCTCATAAGCATAAGTATAATTGTTTGGAATTGCATAACTTCATCTTCCATTTCTAGTTGTCTCATTTTTGATTGGAACACTAATATCCAAAGTGGTGCCATATAGCCAATTACTGCAAATACAAATGCTAATAAAATTTCAAACCATTGTACATATTCTGTATTAATAATTTGTAATTTATCATAAATTCTCTCTGCTGCTTTCGTGATTTCCGCATCTTTTGCTTCTTCATAATATTTTAATTTTGCTACTGATTTTTCTATCTGTTCTACTGTAGTTTTTGTTTTTCCTTTATATTGATCTAATATAATATTGTCTTGTTCTGTTAATTCCATTGCCTTTTTTTGATCTTTTGCAGATAATCCGACCTATAATATCATAATCTGTTGTCGGTTCTGTATAAATATAATTAATTGCTACTGCATGTAATTGCGTAAATATTATAATGGACGCAAAAAATGTAACAATTGCTAGTGCAATTCGATTCATATAGAGCCATTCCATTTTTTGTGGAGATGCTGCATCTTTTAAAAGTTGCTGTGTTTTTCTATATTCTTTGGTTCCTTTTTTTGGTATGAATAAGTCTACTACCTTTTTAATTGGTTTCTTTTTATATAATTTCTCTTGCCATGGATTTTCAGATCTAGTATCGATTGCTGTTGAGCCATTATCTTTTAGTTTTCTAACTAAAACATAAGATATAAAAGTAATAAGTAATATTAAAATTTGTACAATCATTCCTGCTTTTCCATTATACCAGTTGGCAGTAAAAGAAAAGTTTGAAATTGCCCAACTTTTTAGTGGTTCTAATAATAGTACTGGTGCTATCGCAATAACAGATAAACTTTGAAAAACATAATTCAACTTGTCTCTTTTCAAAATCTCTAATTGCATTTCTTGTGTGATATTATTAACGTTTTTTAAGTATAAAGATGCTCCATCTACTTTTCTATCACCGAATTCTTTTGTTAAATACGATACTCCTGCAAATTCTTTCAAGAAACTATTTGGTGCTATATCATAATATTTTTCTAATTCCATTTCAGGGTCATCTGATATTAGTATTTCATATATTTTTTCTCCTTGTCTAGATACATCCTTTTCATCATCTTGAGATACTTGATAAATTGCTTCTTCTACCATGTTATATTCATGGTATGCATGTCTAATTTCAGAGAAAAAATCAATTTGTTCTTTTAATATTTTATTGTCTATTTTGTCAACTGATCCATCAATCAAGGTATCTATCATAAATAATTCAAATAGTAATAATATAAACATTAATAGATAATTGCTTGAAGTTATCATAATAGTTATCAGCATAATAGGTACTACTATAGCAAGTGTTCTTGTAAGAATTCTAGCAGTGCCTTTTCTTGTGTTGTACTCATCATCTATATTTATAATTTCTAGTCTTCTTCTAATTTTTAACGCATATCTTTTTATAAATGGTATCTTTATGTATGTAAGATATAATTTTTGAAATAGTACTTCAGTCGAAAAGCTTTTTTCTTTTGTTCCTTGTTGTAGTCTTTGAATCTTTTTATATTCAGAGCCTTGCATTTTTTTTGACAAAATATAATAGATAAGTACTATAATAACAAAAGCTGCTGCCGATCCACCCATAATATAAAATATCATCTGGTTACTCACTTATATTAGCACCTCCTTTTTTATTGTTCTATCTTGTTAAAACCAAGGTATAACATATTATTTTCGCAACACCGCGTAAGCGATCAGCTACCGCATACTGCCACTGTAACAATCAAAGCTTTAACAGTGGACAGCAAAACGAGCTGTTTTAATTTATGCTTGTGTTGCTTTTGGTTTTCTTCCTCTTCTTTTTGGTTTTTCTGTAGCATCTACTGATACTTGCACAGTTTCCTTTTTAGTTAATTGATTTCCCCAATGTTTTTCAACAAATTTATCAAATTCTTCTACATCTGCTTCATTCATATTGTTTCTCATTTCTCTTAAGTTTGTTTCTGAAATTGGGTTTGTAATGACATATTCGCCATCAATGTATTCTAATATATTTCTATGGGTATACAATTTTTTATCTGTTGATTTTTCAAAAAATCTAGTTGCATTATCGAAGAACTTATCAAATTTTCCTTCTAATGTTTTTTCTTTTCTATGGTCAAATGTATATTCACTCTTACTTTCTATAGGAATACATTCTGTAATTCTTTCTATGTATCTCTTTCCTCTAAAGTCCTTTACTTGATGAACATCAAAATTTAAAACTTGAACAACTTGTTCTTCTGCTGTTTTTTCGTCTGTGAATACTCCTGTTCTTAACATTGAGTTTCTAAGTGCTGTTACTAAGTTTGGAAATGTTTTTGCATGGTGAGTAAATAAGGTGAATTTAGAGGCAACTTGGGCTGCTTGTATCATCCAAGATGCTACGGGATCTGTTGCAACCTCACCAATAATATTAACAGAACCATCTGTTTTCTTTTGAACGTCCAAACCTTCTTGTCCAGAAATCGTATCTGTTTCACGGAAAGTTAAAATATTTCTTGTTGGATAAATTTTCCTTAAGTGAAGCTCGAATGCCGTTTCTTGAACCCTTATATTCATCGTTTCATAAATATTTTCTATCATCCCCATAAGTAAGGTTGTTTTACCAGAACCTTGCTCACCAGTGATAGCAGTAATTCTTGCTCCTTTTACTAAAAATTTTAGTAGTTCTATGGTATCTTCTTTTCCTGGATCTCTTACTAATTGTTCTAGCGTTGCTCTCTTAACATCAAACTTTCTTACAAAGAAGGCCCATGTTTCAGAAAAGCTTGGTCTTACAACAACAACACGTGAACCATCTTTCATTTCATTGATTTTATATCCATTTGTATCTGATAATTGTCCTGGATTATTGTATTTATATATGTTTTGACATACTCTTTTTAATTCTGCTTCTGTTCCAAAAGATAAAAATGCTAATCTGATGGATTTACCTTGGAAAAATATCCAAATACTATCACAAGCTCTTGGAACTTTGTGTTCTGCTATTTGATCTAAATAATCGCCATCTGTTTGTGCAACTTGGCTTAAAAAACTTTCTGGAAGTCCAGATACACCGCCAGACACACCATCTATGTTCATATCTCTTACTTCGTCAATAGCGCTGTATCCCTTATAGTGTTGATAAATTCTTTGTACTACAACACTTAATTTGTCTGAAAACGTTAATACAACATTTTCTTTTTCATATATATCTTCAATTTCATTACTAGTTATTACATAAGAAGGTTTTGTTTCTCCTTCTATATATTTTAATTCCGCCAAATTATATTTCTTTATTAATTCTGTTAAAGCTTCATAACCAAATTCTTTTTTATAAGCATAAATTAAAATATCGAACTTGTCCTGAGCTGTTAAAAGTGATGGAACATCAAATGGTATTGCTTTTGAGATGTTTGTTTCTGTAACCCCATACTCTTTTTGAAGCAGATCAAATATCAATTCCTTTACATACCTTTTATCATTTGTATCCCCATAGGTACATCCTTTTAAAGCTTTTTTCAATTCATATTTTTTATTTTTTCTTCTCTTTAATTCTTCTTCAGAGAGACCTATATCGTATAAGTTTATTTTTGTTATTTCATCTAATCTTTTTTTAACAAATTCTGTCATCATATCTATGGTATACGTTTTGTCATCCACATCTATCGTAGCTTCTACTTGTGCGTTTTTTTTACTTTTTACAATATAGTAAATTGCATATCCTGCAATTAGCAAAACAATTAGTGTTAGCACAATATTCATTATTGTCATCTAAGGTTCCCTCCTTACTTTTATCTATACATTTCTAATCTATATAAAATATTTTCAACTGTTCTTTTTACTTCTGCTAAGAAAAAATAATTTATATCATCTTCATCTACATTTCTAATTCTTAAAAATAAATCTGGTACTTTTGCTTCTTCAGACGCTTCAAAAAATAATGTGTTGTACGGGATTGTTGACACTTTATTTTTTTCTCCCATATACCTTGTAATATTTTTTACTGTGTATTTTGAAGCTTTATCATATCTTCCTACCAATATTAATGTCTTATTTAAATTTAAAAATTGCATTTGTTCTCTTAATTCTATAAATTTATCGATACTTGATAATCTTTGACTTATATTAGCTACTATTAAATTCGAATTTCCTAATATAGCATCTGAAATTTCCTGTTCTAATTCTCTATCTAAGTCAACAAAAACTAAATCATAATAATTATTAGCTAAATTTATAATATCAGAATAAGCTTTTTTTAATCGCTCATAATCTGTTTTTTCTCCTTTAAAGCTTTGTAAAATTTCTAGTCTATCTTTAAATACTATTTTAGTATAATTTGTTATGTTTTCTGGTGATAATTTGTTGCTATTTATTATTTTAGTTAATCCGACAATACCTTCGTCCATTGCTATATTAGTATTTGGTCCAAATATACCAAGATTTCTCTTGACTTTTCTTTCTTTCCAAAAACAATTGTCTAGTGTTTTGTCGTTATGGCCTGTTGAAACAATTAATATACGTTTGTTATGTTCTATTGATAAATATGTTGCAATTGCTGCTATTGATAAAGATTTTCCTGTTTGTTCTTCTCCATTGCTCCAAAATGTTACAATTGACATTTAAATTTCTCTCCTTCCTAAAGCACCAATTTATACTCCTTTTTCGATAGTTTTAATTGCTCTTCTTACTGCGCTTTCACTTGTGTCACTCAATATTTCTTCAGCTAAATATGCCAAGCTATCTTTGTACTGTATACTTAATTTTTTAAATTTAATTTTGGCCACTCGTTGATTTTCATAAATAACACTTAAATCCCCATTTTCTATTGGAAAATATATTCTGTTTTCATTCCATATTATTTTATATCCTAATGAAAGAAAATTAAGATAGTCATCTTCTTCCTTCAGCATTTCTTTGGAATACAATATTTTAGTTAAACTTATTGCACTTTTTAAATCAACTAATGCTTCTAATCCTTTTTTTAAAGAATAAGCATCAAATGATGTAACAAAGTAATTTTTTTGTGCATCTTGGAGTCCAAAATCACTAATCCCTTCTATATTGTCTGTATCAATTAGTACTACATCATATTCAAATTCTTGGTCTTCTGGAATTCCTAAATATTTTTTTATATCGTTAAAGTTCGAAAAACCAACCGCTATATCTATCTCTTCATATTCTGTCACATACATGGTAGTAGGATTTATAACAGGTATTACATATCTTGCTTTTTGGTTAGTGGTTGCGTCAACTAACAACACTTTTTTTTGAAGTGTTGTTAGTATTTTTGCAACATATAGAATTAAATCTGTTTTATCATACGCTCCTATAAATCCTATTTTTTTCATGTGTTATTATCTCCTATTTTAATTTGTCATTCCTCCACTTAAAGATTCTAAATATTCTTTTCTAGAGTTTTTAGAATTTGTTGTACTTTCTTGCATATTTGTTTCTAAATTTGATTGTGCTTGATCCCCTTGTGCATTAATAGAGCTATTTATATAACTATTTCTTAATTCTGCACTATTTCCTTCGCTATATCTTGTTCTTATTTCATTCATTGCTTTTTCTAGCACATTAGGGTCACTTTGTAATAATTTCGAAGTACTTTCGTTAACTGGATATGTTGGTGTTGCTGCTTTTTGCATTCCTGCTTCTGTATATTTTGTTGCATATAATTTAGCTCCTTTTACTTGTGCAACATCTATTATAGCACAACTCATATGTAAGATTTCATCTTCTGACAAGTTCATCCATATGGTGTCAGCTGAATCTACCCCATCAATAATTGGTAACTCTATTTCTTTCTTGGCAACTACAATAAAATCTTGTCCATTTGGAAACATTGCTCTTATATCAATATAATCTCCTGTTGTTAAATCTATTGGCAACACTACCATATTATATTCTTGTTTTCTAACATCATCTTGTACAACATTATCACTTTTACTTAATAATTCTGTTGTTAATAATGTATTTTTTTTCATCGTTACTTTTGCAATTAATGGTACACTATTTAATTCTAAATATTCCTTATTATTATTTTTTGTAATATAATAATTATCTGTTTCCTCTTCTTGTTTTACTTCATATTCTGTACCATTTTTAGTAATATATAATTGAGCTTCATTATTCTTTGTTTTGGTATAAATATCATTTCCTTCTTTGTCTTGTAATGCATAATTTGTAATTAAACTAATATCGCTTGTAGCATTACTTGGCACAAGATTTCTATTAACGGTTTGTAAGGTTAACATATCTGTTGTAATAACTTGGCCCGAACTAACATCTTGATTTAATACATAAGCATTTACACTCGCTTGTAATTCTTCTTGGTCTTCCTTTATTTTATTCATTAATTGCATAATCAATAGTGCTATTATCACTCCCGCAATTAATAACATTACTAGCATTCCTAATAAAAATGAATTTCTTGCTTTTCTTTGCATTGGATTTGTTGCCATGACAAATTCCTCCCTTAATATTTATTTTTATATATTATTTTACAAAATAATCATTTATTTTATTTTACATCAAATGACACCTAAAATCAATGGAATCGTAACGTGTAACTAAAAGTTAATATTCTTGTAATATTTTTGTAATATTTTTGCTACACCGTCCTCATTATTACTTTCAGCTATATCATTGGCCACGCTTGTAACAACTGGTGTGCTCCCCTTCATTGCTACCCCTAATCCTGCATTTTCTATCATTTTTTTATCATTTATATTATCTCCTATTGCCATTACTTCATCTTCTTTAATATTCAACTTCTCCATCAAAAATTTTATCGCATTCCATTTATCTACTGCCGCCAGGGAGATTTCTGTATAGTAATATTCTATCGGTATATCTTCTGTTCCCTGTCTTATCATTTTTCTAGACATATGTGATACATCTAAAGTTTCAATTCCACTAACTTTTCTTATTTTCCTTATAATCGAATTAAATACCGTTTGATTACTGTCACATATTGTAATCTTCAAAAATTTTTCCTCTTCCATATTTTTTACATATTCATACATATCTTTAACGATATTAATATTCGTTTTCTTATTTTCTTCTTTTTTTAAATTTTCTTTATAATAATATAAAACATTGTATTTCAATGCAGTTGCAAGTATAGTTTTATCTGTATAAACATTATAAGAAATACTATTTTGTTCGCAAATTTTTATAACTTCTAATACTTTTTGTTTCGATAAATATTTTTCATATATAATTTCATTTTTTTTGATATCATAAATAAGGGCTCCATTTCCTGCAATAAAATAATTTTCACTTCCGATTTCTTTTGCAATTGCTTTTATTGAATCAATTGGTCTCCCTGATGCAATAACTACATCGGTTCCATTTTTTATAACTTTTTTTATTGTATTTTTTGTATTCTCTGTCACTGCTCCATAACTATTAAGCATGGTTCCATCTAAATCTACTGCCACTAATTTATACATATATTTCACTCCTCTTTTAACTCAAGTCTTATTATATCGATAAAAGTCTAAAATTGCAATAAATATTTTTTCTAAAAATTTCCTGTTTATTTTTTCTTTTTTTGCAAATGATAGTATTAGAAAAAGCAAAAGTTTTTTCTATATGTAATATTACAGGAGGTGAAAAAACATGGCAAATTCAAAAAAAGTAGTTCCAGAAGCTATGACTGCTTTAGATAAATTCAAATATGAAGTAGCTAGTGAAGTTGGTGTTAACTTAAAAGATGGATACAATGGAGATATATCAGCTAAAGATGCTGGTAAAATCGGTGGACAAATGGTTAAGAAATTAATCGAACAAGCTGAAAGAAATATGAAATAGTTAAGTTTTGCTAAGTTTTACCTGTTGCAATAACTGCTTATAACACAAAAGTGTTGTAATATATTAATATTTTATATTTAGCAGGAAGTTAAGTTTTGTTTTTGTTTATGTTTTTTGTTTAAGCATACATAAAGGCAGGATTTGATTTCCTGCCTTTTTTATATATTATTTTTAAGCTTCTGGTTCTACTAAACCATAGTTTTTACCATCTTTTAATTTATGTACAACATTTACCTTTCCTGTCTCAACATTGATGAATACTAAGAAATTGTGTGTTGGTTTTGACTGTAATTCTAAAACTGCATCTTCTGGTGTAATTGGTTTTATTTCATAATATGATGTTTTTATAATTTCATCTTTAATTTCAGATACTTTATCTGTAGAAATTTCCATTGTTTTTAAAGATGCATCTTTCATCATTTTTTCTTTTTTAGTTTTAGCTTTTCTAATTTGTCCTTCTAATATGTCAATGTCTTTATCAATAGAAGCATACATATCTTTGTCTTCTGTTACAGCTCTATATTTTTCGCCATCAGCTATTACATATATTTCAGCTATTTGCGCATTTTTCTCAGTTTTCATAGTAACTTCTGCTTCAGCTTCTTCAAAATATTTATCGATTCTGTCTAATTTCTTTTCTACATAATCGTTAATTGCTTCTGTTATCTTTAGTTCCTTTCCTGTTATTTTTATTTTCATAAAAATCGCTCCCTTCTCTTTTTGATTTTATATTTCAAGTATAGAATTATTATATACATTAATTATATTTTTTTCAAGCTTTTTTTATAAATTAAGCTAAATGTTGATATAGCATTTCTACAATTCACAGCTTATTAATTTAGACTTGTATAAAAAGGTTCATAATATATTATTTTCTAAATACCGCGTAAGCGACTAAACAAGCAAAGCGAGTGCGATTGGAGCAACTTACAGACATGTCGACTTTAAATCTGGAAGTTGCGACACACAAGGTATAAAGAAATAATATATTATGAACCTTTGAAAATAGATTACTGTGAATTGTAACATCAAAATAATTCTTCTAATTTATATTCTTTTTCTAATTTCTCATTAAAATATATTTTGTTTATTAATTTAAACTCTTCTAAAGATTCGTCTTTTATATTAAAAGAATATATCTTTTTAGCCGGAGCGGTAACTGTATATTTAATTGCATTTTTTGTGCTTTCACTCATTGTAATTGTTGACTTGTCTTGTCTGCTACATGCCTCACATTTAAATCCACTATCTTTTATACTAAATTTTTGTAAATTTTCTTTTTCTTTACAATTCACGCACTCTTTTATATTAGGTGTAAATCCAAGTATCGTTAATAATCGCATTTTAAATATACTTAATACTAAATCTAAATTTTTATCCGTTTCCGATATGGTATATAGCGTATTTAATAACAATTGCAATATGTTATAACAATTCTGATTTTCATGTGTTACATCTTGTATAATTTTATTAATATGTACTGCATACTTTAATTTATCTAAATCAGTTCTGATATTATAAAATACCTCTATAGGTTCTACTGAATTTATATGATATGTGTTTGTTCCCTTATACATTAAATACTCACCAAAGCAAAACATTTGCGTGCCAGCTAAAAGAGCACTTTTAGGTCTTCTTGCCCCTTTAGCGACACAAGAGATTTTTCCGAGTTCCTGGCGTTAACATTGTTAGCATTTTATCAAAATCTCCTAAATTGTTTTCAGATAGTATTATTCCATTTATTTTCGTGTTGGTCATTTTTTTTTACATCCTTTTCTTTGTTCATTTGACTTTCTATGTTTTCTATTTGTTTTAATTCTAAGAACGCATTAATATCACCTGTTTTTTTAAAGGTATCCCATGCTATTTTCTTTATCATAAGCTTCACTTCCTTTATTCTAACTTAAAGTTTTACCTTTAATTTTATCTTTTGCCTTTTTGCTTATTTTTATACTTATAAGAAATGATTTTTACTGTATTTTAAAAATTGTTACTGTTCGACTAGACATATTCAAATATTCGTGCGAGAAGAGTTCTATATATTTTTTAAGCGAACTTTTCCGTGGGGACCGCTGAGAGCTGTTAAATGCATTAGCATTGTTACAGCTCCAGTGGGAAGAAGTGAGTATAAAAATATATAAACTCTTCGGAAGCATTCGATTTTTATAAAGGCTGCACAGTAACTAAAAATTTTCTATTTCAGTTTAAACTTATCAACAATAGAATTATTGTCTTGCCAGTCTTCTTTGACTTTAACCCATGTTTTTAAATTAATTTTTACTCCAAAATTTTCTTCCATATCTATTCTAGCTGCTCTTCCAATTCTTTTTAACATATCTCCATTTTTTCCTATTATAATTCCTTTATGAGAATTTCTTAGACAATATATGGTAGCCTCTATATCATATATATCTTCATTATTTTTATTTTTTCTTTGCTTCATTTTTTCTACTTCTACATAAATTCCATGTGGTACTTCGTCTTGCAATAATTTCAAAGCCTTTTCTCTCACTGTTTCTTCTGCTAATTGTCTCAACGTTTGATCTGTATATTCCTCCATATCATAATATGCAGGTCCTGGTTTTAGGTTCTTTTCTATTTCCTCTAATATGACATCTTTATATTTAGCATTTGTTGCTGATACTGGAATAACTGCTTCAAACTCATATTCTTTACTATATATATCAATTAATTTTAAGAGTTTTTCTCTTTTAACTAAATCAATTTTGTTAATAATTAATATCGTCTTTCTTTTTGCTTCCTTAATTTTATCTAATATAATTCTATCTCCTCTGCCTATATCATCGCTCGTAGCTTCAATTAAAAATAGAACAATATCGCTATCTGCCAAACTAGTAAAAGATGTTTCTACCATAGTTGCATTTAATTTTGTTTTCGGTTTATGAATTCCTGGTGTATCGACAAATATAATTTGTGAATTTTCCCTATTAACAATCCCTTTTATAGCTGTTCTAGTAGTTTGTACTTTATTAGCAATTGCTGCCACTTTTTCGCCCACTAATAAATTAAGTAAAGTAGACTTTCCTACATTTGTTCTTCCAATTAACGTTACAAATCCTGATTTAAATTCTTCCATATTTTCCTCCATGTCCAATTGGGGACGTTTCCTAATGGACATTTTTAAGTTAGCTGTTAGAGCTTTGCTCGTTACAGATAACTTATGCAGCGGCTGTCCATTAGTGACACATCTCAATTATCATTACTTTATATTATACACTACTTTTGTGCTAAATTTGTAGAAACTACAAACTAAAACATATTATTTTTTCTTTTTATATTCTATCAGTAAATTCACTTTTTTTCAATCCAAAAAGCAATTTTTGAGTGAATATAAAAAAACGAATTTCAGAATTTCTAAGCGATGAAAATCGCAAAGAAATTCTAGCAATTCCCATATTTATCTTGTACGGAAAGTCCTCCTACTAGGAGAACTTTCCTACAATATAAAAAAGTCTGAATAGTAAATTCAGACTAATATTAATATATCGACTTTCTTGCTTGTATTGTTATGCATATGCTTGACGTTTCTTAAAGCTAAGTAAATTTGTAATCTCATTTTCTGTATTTTTGGCTCTTTTGGTCTTTTTAGCTCTTTCTTGTTCCAATTCTCTTTTTTGTTTTTCTGCCATTGATTGACAAATTGCTTTTTGATAAGTAAAGTGCGTATCTTGAGCAATTTTACTCCAATTATATTCGTTTCTAACTTTGTTTTTTGCTTTTTTTGTTATATCTGCACATAATTTATGATCGTATAACAATTCTAATATAGAATCTGCTATAGAATTAGGATTTCCACAATATGCTTTCATCCCATTTACTCTATGTTCTACTATTTCATTTAACCCTCCGATATCGGAAACTACAATCGGATTTTCTGAAAGCATTGCTTCTAAAGCTACAATCCCAAATGGTTCATATGTACTTGGAAATACTGCTATATCTGCAGCTTTATACATTTTTTGAACATCTTTGCCATTCATATAGCCTGCAAAATATACTTTATTTCCAATTCCCATTGCATTTACTTGTCTTTGTAGCTCTTCTTGCATTGCACCTTTTCCACATATTACAAGTTTACTATCTCGGTATCCTTGCAATATCTTAGGCATAGCTGCTATTAAGTGTTGTATTCCTTTTTCATAAACAAGTCTTCCCATAAATAGTATAATTTTTTCATTATCCATGGCATATTTTCTTCTAAAGTTATAATCTCGCTCTACCCCATTGAATAGACTCAAATTAACTCCATTTGGTATAACATTTATTTTTTCGTAAGGTAATCCAAATAATCTTTGTAATTCATTTTTCATATAATTACTATTTACAATTACTTCTGCTGATTCATATGTTAACATCCATTCTGTATCATTAATGTATCTTTGTTGCTCATCATGTATTCCACTATTTCTTCCTGCCTCTGTTGCATGTATTGTTGAAACAATTGGTATATTATAAGAATTTTTTAATGTTTTTGCTGCATATGTTACTAGCCAATCATGGGCATGTATTACATCAAAATTCCCTTGTTCTTTCATTATTTCATTTGCTTTTGCTACCATATTGAAGTTCATTTGCATAATCCAATCAATAAAATTGTTTGGATTTATCATATAGTTATCAACCCTATAAACTTTTACACCTTTATCGTCCTCAAAATATGGTGCGTCACCTTCTCTATAGGTTACAACAGTTACATCATGCCCATCTTTTAATAAAGTTCTTGATATATCATATACTACTCTAGCAATTCCTCCTACAACCCTTGGTGGGTATTCCCATGTTAACATTAGTATTTTCATTGATATACTTCCTTTCTCTTTTACATTTTCTTTTGTTAAACATTTTTCTTATAATAATTGATATCTATCAAAATATATTGTCTATTTTCGACATTTTATTCTTTATTTCTATTGTATACAACTTTTTAAAAAAAGTAAATGCTTTTTTAAAAAAACATTTACTTTTTTATATTGTTAAGTTAATGTTGTCAAGTTAATTAGTAGATTGCGACACACAAGGTGTAAGAAAATAATATAGTACAATTTAGCAAATATCAACATTTATTTCCCATTAAATTTTTTAGCAATAAAAGATGTATCATAATTATTATTTTTAAAATCTTCATCTTCTAATATTTTTAAAATAAAATCAGAGTTTGTTGTTATCCCATCCACAACCAACTCAGAAATCGCACTCTTCATTTTTGCGATTGATTCTTTTCTTGTTTTTCCATGAACTATTATTTTTGCTATCATAGAATCATAAGTTGGTGGGATTTTATACCCACAATATATAGCTGTATCTACTCTTATTCCATTTCCTCCTGGGAGATGGATATCAGTAATTGTTCCTGGACATGGCATAAAGTTATTTTCTGGATTTTCGGCATTTATTCTAACTTCCATACTATGTCCTGTAAATGAAATATCCTTTTGCTTATAAGAAAGTTTCTCTCCACTTGCTATTTTTATTTGTTCCTTTATGATATCAACTCCTGTTACCATTTCTGTTACCGGATGTTCCACTTGTACTCTTGTGTTCATTTCCATGAAATAAAAATCTTTATTTTTGTCAACTAAAAATTCAATTGTTCCTGCATTACTATAACCAATTTGCTTCACAGCATTTACAGCAATTTCTCCCATTTTCTTTCTTGCTTTTGTATCTAAGATTTCTGATGGTGTTTCTTCTAAAACCTTTTGATTTCTTCTTTGAACAGAACAATCTCTTTCCCCTAAATGAATACAATTTCCATGTTCATCTGCTAAAACTTGAATTTCTACATGTCTTGGATTTTCAATAAATTTTTCTAAATAAATGCTATCATCGTTAAAGGAAACTTTCGCCTCTTGCTTTACTAAATCATAAGCCTTTTCTAATTGTTCTTGGGAATAAGCAACTCGAATTCCTCTTCCTCCACCACCAGCGGATGCTTTTAGCATAACGGGATATTTCATTTTTGCTGCTAAATTAATTGCCTGTTCTTTGGATTCAATTAATCCATCTGATCCTGGTACTACTGGTACACCTGCTTTTTTCATTGTTTCTTTTGCTTTTGATTTATTTCCCAATAGTTCTATCAATTTATAATTAGGACCTATAAACTTAATTCCCATTTCTTCACATATCTTAGCAAAATTACTATTTTCTGATAAAAATCCGAATCCCGGATGAATACAATCTGCACCGGTTAAACAAGCAGCTTCTAACACCGCCTTCATATTTAAATAACTTTTATTAGACGGTGCTGGTCCTACACAAATTGCTTCATCTGCTAGGCTTACATGTAATGCTGTTTTATCTGCTTCTGAATAAATAGCAACAGTTCTTATTCCCATTTCTCTACATGCTCTTATAATTCTAACAGCTATTTCTCCTCTATTGGCGATTAAAACTTTTTTTAACATCTCTCTCTCCTTTTAAAACATTGAAACATTGGGGACAGGTCTAAAATGTCTCATTTTTTTGTCACTTTTTGTCGTTTTATACGATTGCGAAAGTAAGTTCTCCTTTTACTGCCACTTTTCCATCCACTGTAGCAATTGCCTCTCCAATTCCAATCGGTCCTTTTCTTTTTATAATTTTCACTTCTAATTTTAGTGTATCACCTGGTATCACTTGTTTCTTAAAACGAAGTTTGTCTATCCCTCCGAATAAAGCATTTTTCCCTTTATTTTCTTCCATAGAAAGTATCGCAATTGCCCCTGTTTGTGCTAATGATTCTACAATTAATACACCAGGCATAATTGGATTTCCTGGAAAATGTCCTTGAAAGTAATATTCATTTTCATTAACATGCTTATAAGCAATTGCACTTTCTCCCGGTATGTATTCTTCTACTTCATCTATCATCAAAAATGGTTCTCTTTGCGGAATAATTTTCTTAATTCCTTCTTTGTCTAACATCATTCTATTTTTTTCCTCTCTTAATTTATATCTTGAATAGTAGTATTGTCAAAGTAGTATATTTTACTTTATTTTAAATAGTGGCATTCCATATTCAACTACTTCTTCATTTTTTACACAAACTTCTACTATTTCTCCATCAAATTCAGACTCTATTTCATTCATTAATTTCATTGCTTCTACAATACATAGCACTTGTCCTTTTTGAACCTTATCTCCTACTTTTACAAATGCTTCCGCATCTGGCGAAGAACTCTCATAAAAAGTTCCTACCATTGGACTTTTTACTATTTTGTAATTTTCCTCTTTATTATCCATTACCAATAAACTGTCTTCTTGTTTTTCAGTAACTACTGGAACTGTCATAGGAGCGCTCGCTTCAATCACATCTGTTCCTTTAGTATTTACTACTACTTCTTTCTGACTATTTTTAGTCATACTAATTTTTATTCCATCCGGAAATTCTATATCTAATGAATCTAATTTTGAATTTCCCATGTCTTCCATTAATTTTTTAATGTCTTTATAATCCATTCTTTTACCTCTCTTAATCATGAATTCTTATTATTAAAAAGTTATCTACTCTTCATATTTTTTTAATAAAATACTACTGTTGTGCCCACCAAATCCCAAAGAATTTGATATTGCATATTTTATCTCCACTTTTCTTCCTTGATTTGGTACTATATCTAGATCACATTCTTCATCTGGTACTTTATAATTTATAGTTGCTGGGGCAAAACCTTCTTCTATTGCTTTACTACATACAATTGCTTCCACTCCTCCTGCTGCCCCCAAAAGATGTCCCGTATGTCCTTTTGTCGAGCTCACCATTACCTTTCTAGCACTTTCTTCTCCTAAAGCTGTTTTGATTGCCGCTGTTTCGCAAGCATCATTTAAATGTGTTGATGTTCCATGCGCATTAATATAAGTAATCTCTTCTGGTTTTACATTTCCTTCTTCCATAGCAATTTTCATTGCTCTTGCTCCACCTTCTCCTCCAGGAGCTGGCGAAGTAATATGATAGCTATCGGAAGTAGCACCATAACCAACAAGTTCAGCATATATTTTAGCACCTCTTGCTTTCGCATGTTCTAATTCTTCTAATACAAGGATTCCTGCACCTTCTCCCATAACAAATCCATTTCTTTCTTTATCAAATGGAATACTTGCTCTTAGCTTATCTTCTGACTTGCTTAGAGCTTTTATATTACTAAATCCGGCTATGCTAAGTGGTGTAATTGAACTTTCTGTTCCTCCTGCTAATACAATATCTTGATATCCATGCTTTATCATTCTGAAGCTTTCTCCAATGCAATGTGTTCCTGTTGCACATGCGGTTACCATGGCAATCGATTCTCCTTTTGCTCCAATTTCAATTGCCACATTTCCTGCTGCCATATTAGAGATTGACATAGGAATATACATAGGTGAAATTCTATCAGGTCCTTTTTCTATTATCTTCTTGTTTTCATTCTCAATTGTCTCAATTCCACCAATTCCAGAACCTAAGATAACTCCTACTCTTTCCATATTCTCTTTTTCTTTATCTAATCCACTATCTTTCCAAGCTTCTCTTGCTGCTATCATGGCATATTGTGAGAATTTATCTAATCTTTTTGCCTCTCTTCTATCAAAATAGTCTTCTGGATTATATCCTTTTACTTCTGCTGCTAATTTAACTTTAAAATCAGTGGTGTCAAATGCGGTTATTTTATCAATTCCACACTTTCCTTCTTTTATGCCATTCCAAAATTCTTCTACATTATTTCCAATTGGAGTAATAGCTCCTAATCCTGTTATCACTACTCTTCTCATTTTACTCTCCTTATTTATATACTTGTAAGGGTGTTTGGAGCCATCCCCATACTGTCAACTTAAGGTGTTATATATTATTTTTGCAACACCGCGTAAGCGACCAAACGAGCAAACTTGCGAGTGCGATTGGAGCAACTTACAGACTAGTATTTTTTGTTTAGTAAGTTGCGACACACAAGGTGTAAAAAATAATATGTAACACCTTAAGTTGACAGCGTTGGGCAACCCCCACCTATCCCAAAAGGTATGTTTTGGGACAGGTCACCTTTTAACTTTTTCTTCTTAGTTATACAACATTTTACCATTTTTTTCTATTAGTATGACCAGTCAAATTTATCTTACATAACCATTCCACCATCTACATTTATAACTTGACCTGTTATATAAGAACTTTTTTCACTTCCTAAAAAATAAATTAACTCAGCCACTTCTTTTGCTGTTCCCATTCTCTTTAAAGGTATCTGATTGTTAATATTTTCTTTTACTGTATCAGATAGAACACTTGTCATGTCAGTTTCTATAAATCCTGGTGCTACTGCATTTGCTCTAATATTTCTAGAAGCTAATTCTTTTGCAATACTTTTTGTAAATCCTATAATTCCTGCTTTTGAAGCCGAATAGTTACATTGTCCTGCATTTCCTGCTACACCTACTACTGATGACAAATTCACAATGCTTCCTTGCCTTCTTTTCATCATATATTTTGAAACTGCCTTTGTTACCAAAAAAGTTCCTTTCAAATTAATATCTACAACTTTATTAAATTCTTCTTCACTCATTCTCATCAATAAATTATCTCTTGTTATTCCCGCATTATTAACTAGTACATCTATCTTTTCAAATTTTTCAATTGCTTGTTTTACCAAGGATTCTACATCTTCTTGTTTCGATACATCTGCCTTCACAATTAAACTTTCTATTCCTTTTTCGTAAAATTCCTTTTTTAATGTTTCAACATCTGTTTTATCTGAAATATAATTAACAATCACATCATATCCATTTTCTGCATACTTAATCGCTACTTCTTTTCCTATTCCTCTAGATCCCCCAGTTACTAATACTGTTTTTCTTTCTCCCATTATTAATCCTCCTCTATATATTTTTCTAAACTTTCCAAATCATTAATATTATATATTTTTGCCTCTTTGTTATCTTTTTTTATGAATCCTGTTAATGTTTTTCCAGGTCCTATTTCAACATATTCATCTACATTTTCATCTTTCATTAATTGAATAGCTCTATCAAATCTTACAGGACTTATAATATGTCTTGCTAAAATATCTTTTATATTGTCTTTTTCAGAATAATAGCTTCCATCAATGTTTTTGATTACTTTTACTTTTCCTTTACTAAAACTTTTACTCTCTAACTCTTTTTTATAAGCTTCTTTTGCCTTTTCTAGTTTTATCGTATGAAAAGGTCCACTTGTTTTTAATGGTACTACTCTTCTTGCTCCTGCTTCTTTTAGTTTTTCCATCGCTTCTTGAATTCCATTATTATTTCCTGAAATTACAGTTTGCACACTACAATTATAATTTGCTGGTACAACAAAGTTACCTTTTTCACTTATTTCACAGCAAATTTCTTCTATTCTTTTAGAATCCAAACCTATTACTGCCGCCATAGAAAATTCTTCATCTGGTAATAAATTTCCCATGTAATATCCTCTTTTTTTAATTAATCTAATTCCATCTTCAAAACTGATTATTCCAGAATAAATAAGAGCTACATATTCTCCCAAACTTAATCCTACTGCAATTTCAGCATCAATTCCTTTTTCTTTTAAAACTTCTAACATCGCTAAACTAGTAGTAAGTATTGCAATTTGTGTATTTTCTGTCTCATTTAATTTATCTTCTGGCCCTTCAAAACATAATTTCTTTACATCGACTCCAGATACTTCCTCTGCTTTATCATAAATTTTTCTCGCCTCTTCGTATTTTTCGTAAATATCCTTTCCCATTCCAACTGTTTGTGCTCCTTGTCCTGGAAATAAAAATGCTCTTTTCATATAAATTTCATTCCTTTCTCTTAAAACTAGTCTAGTTTGGAAAAGAATTGTTATTTGGCTAGGCGCACAAGTTTTCAATTTATGAGGCGTACTTATAGTACGTTGATTAAATTGAAAACGAAGTGCAACAACGCCAAATGGCAATTATTTTTCAAACTCCTTCTTTTTAAATTTCTAACAATATACTTCCTGTATTCAATCCCCCACCATATCCAAGCAAGATTATTTTGTCTCCTTCTTTTAGTAATCCTTTTTCTTGCATTTCTGAAATTGCAATTGGTATACTTGCACAAAATGTATTTCCTTTTGTTTCTATATTCATATACATCTTCTCTGTACTTATATTTAGCCTACCTGAAATTGCCTTCATTATTTTCTTATTGGATTGGTGTGGTACAATATATTTTATATTTTCAATTGTTTCATTTGCTTTCATTAGCAATTCTTTTACATTCTCTACTGTTTTCGTAACTGCATATTTATATATTTCTTTTCCTTCCATATAAATCTTTTGATTTGTCTTAATTTTAAGTATTTCATTATTATAACTATCTGACTTTATATTCGAAAAATATTTTTTGTCTTCTTTTGTCCCCTCAATTAGTATTGCTCCCGCACCATCTGATAAAACTACCTTTGTTCCAATATCTTTTGAATCAATATATTTTGAAAGTATATCCACACCAATAATCAAGGCTTTTTTTACTTTTCCCATCACTATATACATTCTAGCAATATCCAAACTATTGATATATCCACTACATCCAGCTAATATATCTAAGCATATACAAGGTCCTATTCCTAGTCTCTTCTGAACTTCATTGGCTATTCCAGGCATTAAATAATCACTTGATGTTGTAGCTACTATAATTAAACCGATATCATTTTTAGATATACCATCTTTGAATACTTTTTTACTAGATTCCTCGGCCATTTCTATCATTGTTTCATTTTCTATATAATATCTTTCTTTTATACCTGTTCTTTTATATATATATCCACTTTCTAAGTTTAATTCTTTTTCAATCTCCTCATTTAAAATCTTTCTGTTAGGCAAATATTTACCGCTTTTTATGATTCTTATGTAATTCATAAAATTCCTTCCTTTTTTATTTTTCTTTTTATTTATATACTATTTTTATTATTTTTTCTATTAGTATGAGTGGTCAAAAAAAGACGAAATACTATTTCTAGTTTTTCGTCTTTTTTATATTGTAGGAATTTTCTTCCTATTATTATTCCTCATCATTTTGTTGTTCTTCATTGTTTTCTTGTTGATTCTCATTATTATCCTGCTGTTCTTCATTGCTTTGTTGTTCTTGTCTATTTGTTGTATTTTCTGTCGATTGATTATTATTAGAATTGCTTGATGTGTTTGTGTTACTTAATGTATTATTCTTGGTATTGGTTGTTCCACTAGTAGTAGTTATTCCAATTCTATCTAAATATTCCTTCGCATCCATTTTTCCATTGTTAGCTGTTATATAATAATATTTTTCCCCTCCACTAATTGTCATGTAGATATCGTCTGCCACTGCTGCTGCAAATAATTCTTCTCCTGATGAACTCAATAAAGTATATTTTCTATTTTGACAAGCTACAAGTACATTATAGTCTGGTATTACTAATAAATTTAACGCTTCTTTATTACTTGAAGCAATATATCCAAAGCTATCATATTTAAAATCTACTACTTGATTTCCATTTTTATCATATAATCCCCAATAGTTGTTTTTTCTTACTGGTATTAAATTTCCTGCTAATATATATTTACTTTTTATATTATTTTCTTCAAATTTTGAAATATCCATTCCTATTTCATCATTTTCAATATATATTTTAACATTTCCTTTTAAATCCAAGACACCATATTTATTATCTTTTTTCGTAACATACAATCCTGCATCACTATCCATTAATTCAATCGAATCATACATAATTTGTATTTTAGTTTCTCCGCTTCCTGTCATAATTCCTACTTTTTTATTATTTTGTACTAAGAAATTTTGAGTTTTTCCATCAATCAAATTAGGAAGATAGGTAATATTATCATATTTTGCTTCTAATATTGCTTTACCATCTACACTAATCACACCATATTTTCCATTTTTTTCTACTACTAACATATCTTGTAGTACTGCTTTTTGGTTTGCAAACACAGAACTAATACTAGTATATCCATAATCTAGTACTTTGCTTGAGTAAACTTGTATTAAGTAAGGCATTGTTAATATCGTTATTCTATTTTTATCTTGTTCATATTGAAAACTTATGTTAAATGCTTTTTCTATCATATCAGTGCTTGCATATAATACTCCACCTTTTGCTATAACTGGATTTTTTGTATATACATATTCATAATTTTCAGTAGATTTTGTTAAATCTAATATATATATTTTATTAGAATTCAGAGTAAAATTTACAACCTCATTTTCGTTTTGAATATAACATTTACTTGCATTTTCCGACTTTTCCGTATATTCCCCATTGTAACTTTCATATCCAAAGTAACTTGCAATTTCTTTGATAGGAACATATATTGTTCCATCTTCTTCTATCATTAATGCTTCTTTTAATTTATCATTAGGTTGTCCATCCAAATATAATTTTAAAGTATTGCTTTGTACATACATTATATATGCTACTATTGAAATAATGGCTACTAATAATATAATAATTACACTTAGTATAATTGTGGTCGTCATTTTTTTCTTTTTTTCTTCTTTTTCTTGAAAACCTTCTTCTATTAAATTCATTTGTACACCTCTCCTTTATTTGGTATATCCATATTTTTTATAAAATTCATCCCTGAAATTTCCTAAATTATCATTCTCTATTTCTATTCTAACCTTTTCCATTAAATTAGTCAAGAATTTTAGATTATGAATTGACAATAATCTTACACCTAGTATTTCATTTGTTTTTATAAGATGTCTTATATATGCTCTTGTATAATTTTTACAAGTATAACAATCACATTCTGGATCTAAAGGCGTCCAGTCTCTTTCATAAGTTGCATTCCTTACTACTACTTTTCCATGTGATGTCATGGCCGTTCCATTTCTTGCAATTCTAGTAGGAAGTACGCAGTCGCACATGTCAATTCCTGCCATAGCTGCTTCAATTAAATAATCTGGTGTTCCTACTCCCATCAGATATCTTGGCTTGTCTTTCGGCATAAGGGGAGTTGTGTATTTTAAAATTTCTAAAAATTCTTCTTTTGGCTCCCCTACACTAATCCCACCAATTGCATATCCTGGCAAATCTAAATCAATTAATTCTTTTGCACTTTGTTCTCTTAAGTCTTTATAGAATCCACCTTGAATAATTCCAAATAGTGCTTGTTTATCAGTAGTCAAATGAGCATTTTTACATCTTTTGGCCCATCTTGTTGTTCTTTCCATTGATTTTTTTGTATATTCATAAGAAGAAGGATAAGGACAACATTCATCAAATGCCATGATGATATCTGCTCCTAAGTCCTCTTCTATTTCCATAACAGACTCTGGTGAAAAGAAATGTTTACTTCCATCTAAATGAGATTTAAATTCAACACCTTCTTCATGAATTGTCCTTAAATCTCCTAAACTGAATACTTGGAATCCTCCGCTATCTGTTAAAATTGGCCTGTCCCAATTCATAAACTTGTGAAGTCCTCCTGCTTCTCTTACAATTTTACTACCTGGTCTTAAATATAGATGATAGGTATTTGATAATATAATTTGTGCATTTACTTCTTCTTTTAGTTCTTCTGGTGTCATGGATTTTACAGTAGCTTGTGTTCCTACTGGCATAAATATTGGTGTTTGTATATCTCCATGAGGTGTATGTATCACTCCTCTTCTTGCTCCTGTTTGTTTGCATTCGTGTAATAATTCATAGGTTACTGCTGGTTTCATTATTATCTTTCTCCTTTTATTTTTTTGATAATTTTGTTTTTAATAAGTATACAACCTCTCTTTGTTTGGTTGCATAAGTTATCTCTACGTCACTTCGTTCCAAGAGCTAACTTATAAACATAGCATCTCCAAAACTAAAAAATCTATATTTTTCTTTTACAGCTTCTTCATACGCACTCATGATATAATCTTTTCCTGCTAATGCTGATACAAGCATTAATAGGGTAGATTGAGGTAAATGGAAATTTGTAATTAGTCCATCCAAACATTTAAATTGATAACCTGGATAAATAAATATTTGCGTATCTCCTTCTGTTTCTTTTACCATACCATTTTCATCTGCAATCGTCTCTAACACTCTACAAGAGGTCGTCCCTACTGCAATTACTCTTTTTCCATTTCTTTTAGCATTATTTATTTTGTCTACATCTTCTTGTTTAATATAATAATGTTCTGAATGCATTTCATGAGCTTCTACTGTATCTTCTTTTACTGGTCTGAAGGTTCCAATCCCAACATGTAAAGTTACATTGGCTATCACAATTCCTTTTTCTTCTAATTCTTGTAATAGCTCTGGTGTAAAGTGTAATCCTGCTGTTGGTGCTGCTGCTGAACCATTGTATTTAGCATATACCGTTTGATATCTATCTTTTTGTTTTAATTCTTCATGGATATATGGTGGAAGTGGCATCAAGCCTATTTTATCTAAGATTTCATTAAATATTCCATCATAATGAAATTCTACTTTTCTAGTTCCTCCTGGCATAACATCTAGTATTTGTGCTTTTAATAGTCCCTCTCCAAAAATTACCTTAGTTCCAACATGAAGTTTATTTCCTGGTCTAACAATACATTCCCAAATATCTCCTTCTATGTTATTTAGGAGTAAAAATTCAACATTAGCACCAGTTTCTTTTTTTCCATATAATCTTGCTGGTATTACTTTTGTATTGTTTCTAACTAGCACATCACCTGGCTCTAAATAGTCTATTATATCTTTAAAGGTTTTGTGTTCTATCGTTTGTTTTTCCTTGTTTAATACCATTAGTTTTGATTCATCTCGTTTTTTAATTGGTGTTTGCGCAATTAATTCTTCTGGTAATTCATAATTAAATTCTGATACTTTCAACTTTTCTCTTCCCTTCTTCATTTATTAATTCGACGTTTTTCGACTTTTTTATGAGACATTTAACCACTGTCCCTGTTGTGTCATCCTATTAATTAGATTTGTAAATATCTCTCTTATTTCTTCTACTATATTTTCTGGTTGTTTAAATACTTCTATTTTGTAAGAATTTTCAAAGTCATTGCTTTTTGCTGGTTTTAATGTATAAATTTCTTCTGGTAGTCCAATATTTCCTGAGGTGGTTTTTATCTCTTTATTCATATAATCTGTATACCATTTCTTTTGTCCTACTAGAGCTTCGTTTTGGTATCCATATTCTTGGTAAGCATGTAACTCTGGTATATCATATCCATATTCTTTGGCGTTTCTTTCTAAAGAATGTAAAAATTCATGTAAAAATACTTCTTCTGGAAATTGGTTAATACGTGTATTATATTTATAAATATAACTTTTGGAGTCGTTTGGGAGTCTTATATTTGAAAAACCGATTCCGTAATAATCCATAGAACCGAAGCCCAATCCAGTCATTTACTTCTATATCATTTTCATGTTCATTATCTCCGTAATCTTACGATTGCAAAAATATGATCATAATCACTATTTGAAATCGTATCTTTTATTTGTGTTTCAATATTTTCAGGCGCAACATAATATCCAAATTCATCATCATATGATAATTCACTTAGTGGTGTATCGATTTCATAAATATCACATTTAGCAGTCATTTTATTTTTAGATAAGCTTTGACACGATGATGAAAATCTTTTTATGGTATCTTTTATATCTTTTGTATCACTAGCTGTAACTTCTAATTTTACTTCATTCCCATCTAACTTAACATCTGTTGTTTTAAAAATAAAACAGGCAAACTTCCACTCATTATTTTTTTCTTCTGTTCCTTCTTCTAATTTAAAATCAGAAAACCATGCTTTCCCTTTTGCTGCTCCTAAATATCCGCCTAATCTAAATCCTATATTTACCGTTTCTCTATCTTTTGAATTAAAAATCAATTCTATTTGTTGCCAATCATTACTTCCTTGTATTGCAATCGATCTTTCTGTTGTTCCTTCAATTGAAATTTGTGCTCCTATTCCAGATTGCTCATCTTGTGCCAGTACATTTTCCGTTTTTACCATGCATGTTACCTTATATGGCTGATTTCTTTCTACTTTTACCTCTTTATAAAACATGGCATCATTATACTCATCTGAAGATATTCTATAACTTCTTTTTTCTGAATATTTTATTTCGTCATCTCGTTTAAATTCTGATGTATATAGGTTTTCTTCGCATCTAACAAAATCATTAAAATTATTAGATTGATAATATTGATATGCAAAATATAATAATATGCATAAAATTATCAAGGTAATAAAATATGTAATTTTTCCTGATGTTGTTTTGCTTTTATTCATAAATATTTTCTCCATTCTTTTGTTTCTGCATAATTAATTATATATGATTTTTTTATATTTATAAAGGGGTTTGTTAAATTTTTTATATAATAGAAAAAACAAGTTACACTTTACAGCCAATTTATACTTAAGAAAAAAATAAAAAGTAAGGAACTTTTCTTTACTTTTTATTTTTTCTATTATGAAATTTGCCTCTTTTTTCTATTCTTCCACTTCTTCATTTTTATCAGCTAAGTCCTTCATAGTAAGATTAATTCTTCCTTGATCATCAATTTCAATTACTTTAACCGTAACTTTATCCCCAACATGAAGAACATCTTCAACATTTTTAATCCTTTCTTTTGATATTTTAGAAATATGAAGTAGTCCTTCTTTTCCTGCACATCCTAAATCAACAAATGCTCCAAAATTCATAATTCTTACTACTTCTCCATAGTAAATTCCGCCAACTTCTACTTCTCTTACGATATCTTCTATCATCTCTAAAGCTTGTTCAGCTTTTTCATTATCTGTTGAATAGATAAACACTTGTCCATCTTCTTCAATATCAATTTTCACTCCTGTTTCATCTATGATTTTGTTTATCATTTTTCCACCAGGTCCGATTACATCTTTAATTTTTTCTACTTTGATCGTTGTACTTACAATTCTTGGTGCATATTCAGAAACCTCTTTTCTTGGTTCTGAAATAACTGGCATCATAACATCATCTAATATATGTTTTCTTGCTTTTCTTGTTCTTTCAAATGCTTCTGCTATTATTTCATAGGTCAAACCATCACATTTAATATCTACTTGAATCGCTGTAATTCCTTTTTCAGTTCCACCAACTTTAAAGTCCATATCTCCAAAGAAGTCTTCTAAACCTTGGATATCTACTAACATTACGTAATCTTCATCATTATCTGGATTTGTAACTAAACCTGTTGAAATACCTGCAACTGGTCTTTTAATTGGTACACCAGCATCCATTAGTGATAAGGTGCTTCCACAGATACTTGCTTGTGAAGTAGAACCATTAGAAGATAATACTTCTGATACCACTCTAATAGCATATGGGAATTCTTCTTTTGAAGGCAATACAGGAACTAATGCTTTTTCGGCTAAAGCTCCATGTCCAATCTCTCTTCTTCCTGGTCCTCTAGATGGTCTTGCTTCTCCTACTGAGTAACTTGGGAAGTTGTAGTGATGCATATATCTTTTTGATTCTTCCGTATCAATTCCATCCAATACTTGCTCTTCACTTATCATACCTAACGTTGCAATTGACATTACCTGAGTTTGTCCTCTTGTAAATAAGGCACTACCATGAACTCTTGGAAGTAATCCAACTTCACATGATAATGGTCTTATTTCATCTAAAGCTCTTCCATCAACCCTCTTATGTTCTACAAAGATCATTTCTCTTACACATTTTTTCTCTAATTTGTAAATCGCCTCTCCTAAATCTCCCTTATGTTCTTCAAAAGCTTCTTCTCCAAATTTTTCTGTGTAGGTTTCTTCAATTTTATTGGTCAATTCATCAATATTATTGTCTCTTGTTTCTTTGTCAGCTTCTTGTACTTTTTCTTTCATTTCGTCTTTGAAATTTGACTCAACAAATTCATATACATCATGATCAACTTCAAAAGATTTATATTCGAATTTTGGTTTTCCTATTTCTTTTTGAATATTGCTAATAAATTCACATACTTTTTTGATTTCTTTATGAGCTTCTTTAATTGCTTCTAACATTGTGTCATCTGGAACTTCATTTGCACCTGCTTCAATCATAGTAATTTTCTTTTCAGTTGCTGCTACTGTTAAGGTTAGATCACTTTTTTCTCTTTGTTCCTCTGTTGGATTGATGATGATTTTTCCATCAACTAGTCCAACATTTACTGCAGCTGTTGGTCCATTAAAAGGAATATCAGAAATTGATAGTGCTGCTGATGCTCCTATCATGGCTGCTACTTCTGGTGAATTGTCTTGTTCTACACAAAGTACAGTTGCAACAACTACAACATCATTTCTAAAATCTTTTGGGAATAGTGGTCTTAGCGGTCTATCAATTGCTCTTGATGTTAAAATTGCTTTATCACTTGGCTTTCCTTCTCTTTTTAAAAATCCTCCTGGTATTTTTCCTACGGAATATAATTTTTCTTCAAAATCTACAGATAATGGGAAGAAATCTATTCCATCCCTTGGTTCTTTAGAAGCTGTTACATTGACTAATACGCAGGTATCTCCATAACGTACTAACACACTTCCATTGGCTAATCCTGCCATTTTACCTGTCTCTATTACAAGTTTTCTTCCTGCTAATTCTGTTTCATAAGTTTTAAACATATTTTTTCTCCTTTCTCAATGATACTAATTGTTTTTTACATTTTATAGTATCTATATGCAAATAAAACCTTGTTACTTGCATTTCAAATATTTTTTGCACCTTTTCTGCCAAGCAAATTTAGATGGTAACCTCTATAATGCATTAAAGCTTATTCATTAATACATTATACAAGCTACTTACCTAAATTTCTTACTTGACATTTTTTTTACTCATTTTTATATCAAAAAAGCATTTTTCTATTCTTAACTTTTCTTGATAAAAGCCCGTGCTAAAATAAGCATAGGCTTTTATCAGTAAATTTATTTTCTTAATCCTAATTTTTCAACAATTTCTCTATATCTGTTAATGTCTTTTTTAGCTAAATAGTTTAATAAATTTCTTCTTTTACCAACCATTTTTAAAAGACCACGTCTTGAGTGATTGTCTTTTTTATGAACTTTTAAGTGTTCTGTTAATTCGTTGATTCTCTCTGTTAAAAGAGCAATTTGAACTTCTGGTGAACCAGTATCTTTTTCATCTCTTTTATATGTGTTAATAACTTCTTGCTTTCTTTCCTTTGTCATTTTTTACACCTCCTAATTTCTTTTTTGCCTTTAACTGAGCCTAAAGTTTAAGGTGCTTAAGCTTTAGCTAAGTAAAAGGTATGTCTTTTTTGACATACCTATTGTACTATATTTTGGAATAAATTTCAAGTGTTTTTTTATATTTGCTATGTTTTTTTGAATTTTTTAACATACTTTTAATTCTTTTTTTAGTTTCTGTAGTTCGTTCTTGTCTATTCTTGCTATATGTAAAATCTCTTTATCTTTCATGTTCATTTTTAGCATTCTTTTTACCACTTCAATTTTTTCTGCTTTTGTTCCTTTTTCTTCTGCTTCTTGATATCTGTCATCAAAAATCTGAATAAAAAACTTTTCAAATTGCGTCATACTATCAACTCCTTCTTTTTTATTAATCTTTTCACGCCATTTTTCCGCTTCATCTGGATATTTTTCATTTATTACGTTTGAATAATTAAATATCATCTTTATACATTTTACTTCTTCTTTATTTAAACCTCTTTTCATTAGTAAGTACATTGTTTTTTCAAATTCTTCTTTGGTTTCTACTTTTTCAAAAAGCATCGCCTTTGCTACCATACTTTTTTCGTCTATTAATTCCTCTTTTGAATAATTATTAACATCAACTAAATTATATTTTGGGTAATTTAATTGTGGAAAGTCACAATACTCTTCTTGACTATCACCTAATGTTAATGGTGCATTCCATTTTTTATTACCCGTATATAAAACAATAGGATATATTAGTGGATATATTGTATCTTTATTTTCACCTTTGTATCTTTTATCGTATTCTTTACTGAATTCCTTGACTTGTATATCCAATAATCTACGATAGTAAATATTACCATTGTTTCTTCTCCTTTCAGTATAATTGTTTTTGTTTCACTTGTCAATTTTTATTTATATGTAAAATGCCGATTTTTATTATTTCTTTGTTATATTTCTGCTTTTTCCACCTTCTTTCTGATTTTTTTATTTTTTCTTTTTGGATTTTTTTAGAATAAAATCTTTGAATTAAAAAATAAATATAAAAAATACAATAACAATACTTTAAAATTTGTATTGCTATTGTATTTTACTATTTTTTATTATGAATTTCAATATTTTTACAATTTATTCATTAATAATAATTGGAAAACCATTATTTTTGTTAGCATCATGTGTCCAAACCTCTTCTTCATTATTTAATAATACAAGCATTTCTTCTGATTGTAATTCTTCTTTTGTTTTACTTATTACACTAGAATTTGAATCTTTAGTACTTGTATCTAAATAATAACAATTAATCCCTGCTGGTCCATTTCCTGTAATTGCATTTCCACCCAAACCAATGATGGTTCCCGTATTGTAACAATTTTTCACTTGACCATTCGTTCCTAAGCCTACTATTCCTCCTACTTGCCACCACGCTTGTACAGTTCCTATATTATAGCAATTTATGACTAAGTTGCCATTAATACCTACAACACCACCTATATATACTCCACCTTCACAATAGACGTTTCCCGTATTAGAACTTTGCTTTACTATTCCAAAATTACTTTTGCAAATTCCAGCATTTCTTACATTACCTGTATTATAACAGTTACTTATTACTCCTGTTGCACGATTAGTTAATGCAATACCACTTGATTGTCCAGTGCTATCCATATTTCCGCTATTGTAACAAAAATCTACATCTCCATAATTTTCATATACAATACCCGTAATTCCACTACCTGTTATTGTACCCGTATTATAACAATTTTTTATGATTGCATTTTTTTGATTTATTCCCGCTATAGCACTTACATTTGAGGATGTTTTAATATTGCCAGCATTGTAGCAATTTACAATTTCGCTAGAATTGCTTCCAACTAAAATTCCTATATTAGAATATGCTCCCCATGCAACTGTGGTTCTAGAAATATTATTACAATTTGTAATTGTTCCTTCATTGTTCCCTGCAATTAAACCGACATTAGCAAGTTGCCCTGACTCAATACGATTTTCTCCACTTACGATTATATTTTCAATGAGTCCTTTATTATAACCAAAAATCCCTTTATTTTTTCCTGACCTTAAATATTGACTTATCGTTATTCCCCTTATATGGTTATTATTTCCATTAAAAGTTCCTGAAAATGGGGTATCACTATTTATTCCAATATAAGGTATATTCAATTTGTTCCACTTATTATTCTCATCTTTTCTTGCTCCAAAGTCTAAGTTAGCAATTAATTTAAAATATTTTCCTTCAAAGCTATTTCCGTTATTTACCTCATTTGCTAGATAAGCCATATCTTCACAATTCTTTATTAAATAAGGACCCTCTTCTGTTCCATTACCACTGAAAAAATCTGTGCTTATATTACCATTCCAAAATTGAACCTTATCTGAATAGATACTCTCATCTTCATATACTGTAAATGTAAAACCATTAATTGTTACATAATATGCATCTATATTTATTATTTCAATTTCAGCATTTTCAATTTCTTGTAAATTATTTAATAATGTATTATCATCTTCAGTTTTATTTGATGTGATTGCTAACTCAATCATCTCTAAAGCTGATGCTTTTAATGTTTCTGTTTTACTATTTTCTGCTTGGTTTAAGATTCCATTATCTCCTGTTAAAGTCGCAATTGTTACTCCCGCTAAAATTAACAAGACAATGATTGTGATCACTAAAGCAATTAATGTAATCCCTTTGTTATAAAATTCTCTTTTTATTTCTTCCTTTATAATCTTCATACAAATCCTCCTTTTATCTTTTGTTTACTATAATTTTTTCGTTGCAGTTCAGTATTGATTTGCAATATATTATTCTTGAAATACCGCGTAAGCGACCAAGCGAGCAAAGCGAGTGCGATTGGAGCAACCTACAAATATTCCTTTTATTTTGGTTGCGACACACAAGGTATGAAAAAATAATATATTACAAATCAACGCTGAATCGCAACATTTTTTCTATTTTTTGTTATTGTTTGCTATTTTTAAATATCATATACATTACTTTCCTATACAAATATACCATCTATTTCTAGCAAAGAGGTTTTCCCTTTAAATAATTTCTAAATCACATTTTTAATATACTATAAGTCTTTATTTTTTACAATACTTTTGTATGGTATTTTTGTATTTCTTTTTGCGAGACAATGTACATAATTATTACTTATAAAATAGGAGGTGGAAAAATGTTTGAGGTATCAAAATACAAGAAAAGTAATGTCAAAATCTCCATTCGATTGCCAGAAGCTATGAATGAAACTCTACGAAAAATTGCTAAAAAAGAGGATATGAGTTTTAATAATGTCATTGTTAGTTGCATTTAAAATTCTCTTGACCAAATGGATTTAAAACAATATCAAAATATTGATATCTATGATGATCATGAATTAAAAGTCTAATTTAAATATTTTATTTCACAAAAAAAGAAAACAAATATTATTTTTTAATATTTGCTTTCCTTAACTTTTTATTTTACTTATATTACAAATTTTATTTTCAAGGTTGTTTCATTTTTTCAAACTTTTAATCCTATTCATTTGCTTTAAAATATTTTACGTAATCAAGTTCACTATTTCTTTACAAATAAGCGCTGAACATTACAAACTTTTACTCCACACTCTTCAAACTTTCAATCATATCAATTTTCTTCAAAGCAAAATAAGTAACAATATTTACAATCACTGTAAACCCAATCGTTATCAAGACTGCATATAAATAGCTTATTGGTCTTATTACCTTAGCAAATCTTAACATATTAATTTCGCAAGTTCCGTATAATAAAATAATTTAAGAAATATCCACCAATTAATCCTAATACAATTCCAATACAAGTTAAGATAACCGTTTCTCTTGTTACATAAGAATAAACTTCTTTATCGTAAAATCCTAATACTTTAATAGTTGCAAGTTCTCTAATTCTTTCGCTAATATTGACGTTTGATAAGTTATACAATACCACAAAGGCAAGTAGTCCAGCTGATACAATCAATATAATTACCACATAATTTAAAGATTTCATCGTATCATCTAACATATCCATAGCCGTAGAAATTCTACTGACACTAGCTACTTCACTTTGGTTCATAATTTCCGTCGCCAAGCTTTCTTCTTGTTTTTCACTTAAATCATTATTTTTGGTAAATAGTACGTTTGTATCATAGGTTTCTCCATATAAGTTTTCATAAGTTGTTTTTGACATATAAACATAATGATATACATAGTTTTCTACTATATTAGAAATTTTTACTTTTCTTTCCCTGTCTTTACTATCTTTTAATGTGATTGTATCGCCTTGTTTAACACCTAATAATTCAGCAGCTTTATCGGTTAGGCATATTTCATTTTCTTGTAATTCTATCCTTTGGTTTGTTTTTACATCTGCTAGATTAATTATTCCATCCAAGTCATTTTCTTCTTTTGGTACAATAATTTGTACATCTTCCTTGTTTTCTTGGTTAATTGCTGTATTAGAAGTCACATAAGTTTCTACTACTTTTTCCATTTCTGTTTTTTCTTGTAGACTAGTAATATATTTTTGTTTTTGTTCTTCTTCTAATCCATTTTTTAGACCTATTTGCATATCATAGTCAAATACCTTTTCAAATTGATTTGGCATAATACAGCGAATCGAATCTCGAACACCAAATCCCACTACAATTAATGCCGTACATCCTAGAATTCCGATAATCGTCATTAAAAATCTTTTTTGGTATCGAAAGATATTTCTGACTGTTACCTTTTGAGAAAAGCTCAAGCGTTTCCAAATAAATGGTATTTTTTCTAGTAGTACTCTTTTTCCCATTTTAGGTGCTTTTGGTCTCATTAAAGTTGCGGGTGTTTGGACTAGTTCTTTTAAAACTGCATATATGGTTGCACCAATAATGCATACACAAATTAGTAAAAGTCCGATTCCTCCAATGGATAGGTTGAAACTAATATGTATGTTGTCTGTCATTTGGTACATCATTTGATACATCATCCAAATAATTTTTGGTAACAAAACAAATCCTACACTCATTCCTAGTATGCCACCTATAATACAAGCTAATCCTGCATAGATAATGTATTTGCTTGCAATTTGTATTTTCTTATACCCTAATGCTTTCAGTGTTCCAATTTGGGTTCTTTGTTCTTCCACCATTCTTGTCATAGAAGTTAATGAAATCAGTAATGCTACCATAAAGAATACAATTGGAAATACTTTTGCTATATTTTCAATACTTCCGGTGTCTTGTATAAAACTATTATATCCTGTATTGCTATAGCGATCTAGAACATACCACGTTGGATTTTCAATATTAGCAATTTCTTCTTTGGCATCGATTAGTTTTGTTTCTGCCTCCGCTATTTTCTCTTCAAATTCTTTCTGGTTTTGTTCTAGTTCTTTTTCTCCTACCTCTAGGTCTGCTTTGGATTTTTCAATCTCTAGTTTTGCACTTTCTAACTGACGATAGGTATTATTTTTTGTTGTCTCATATTGTTTCTCTTTTTGGGCTACTTCGTTTTTGGCATCTTGCAACTGCGCTTTCGCATTTTCTATTTCTTGTTTCCCTGTTGTTATTCCATTGTTAATTTGTGTAATTCCTGCTTCTATGGTTTGTTTAGATTGTTTTAAACTTTGCATTTGGGTTGCTATCGCTTGCTTTTGTTCTTCTGAGAAACTTAAATTATCTTTGATTTGATTATATTGTGTCTCCAGTTGTGTTAAGCTATTCTCTACAGTCTCTAATTGTGTTTGCAACTCTTGTCTTTGCGTTTCTAATTCAGCAATTTGTTGATTTGTTTCTTGCTCTTTTGTAGCTAATTGTGTTTCGTTTTCAGCTATTGTTTTTTTTGCTGTTTGAATTTGGTTATAGGCACTTGTAAATTTTGTATCTGCCTCTTTTTTACTATTATTTAACTGGCTTTCTGCTTTTTCTATTTCGTTTTTTCCATTTTCTATTTCTTGCTTAGCTTCTTCTATTTGTTGTTTTGCTTCTTGTTTTTCATCATTTAATTCTGTTTCTGCCTCTTCTACTTTTGCTGTCGCAATATCGACTAATTTATCATGTCTTGCTTGTTCTCTTTCTTCTTTGATAGCTTCTATTTCTTCTTTGACTTCTGCAATATAGTCTTCATATTTTTCACTAGAAGTTGTATACTTTTCGCTATTTTTTACTTTTATGTACATACCGGTATAGATTTCATTTGCTTTGATATTTTCTTTTGGTATATAAATATAATAATCAATTTTACCAGAACCTAAACTGCTTGTCCCTCTATCTCTTGAAATATACAAAGGACTTTTTACGGTTCCCACAATTTTTAATTTACTTTGGTTTAGATATTCAATCTCTTCTCCTTCATCATTTTTGGTATTTTCTATCTCAACTTCAATGGTATCTCCGATTTGTTTATGGTTAGCCGTTAAGAAACTTTCTTCTACTACACATTCATCTTGATTTTCAGGCAATTCTCCTTGTAATAGAATCGGCTGATTCAATTCCTCTATACACATAATTTTAGTAATAATTTCTTTATTCTCTATCTCCATTTTTCCTTCAATTTCATAGGTTCCCACAATTGTTTCCATGTTGTCTATTTTAGAAATGGCTTCTATGTCATCATTTGTTAGTCCCAAAGTAGATAGTATTTGAATATCATACACTTGGTTTTCCTTATAGTACTGGTCAATGGTATCCACCATATCTGGCGAAGCTGCTCTCATACCAGCAAAAAAGCCCACTCCTAAAAAAGCCATTAACAAAATGGATATAAATCGTTTATATGTATTTTTAATTTCTTTTACACTATCTTTTAACAATGCCTTCTTCATTTTTTCTCCTCTCATGAGACAAGGGGGACAGGTCTTTTTTGTCCTATATTTTTGTCGTTTTTTGTCATTTTCTTTTTTCGACATATTTCTATCTATTTTATGGGACAAAAAAGACCTGTCCCCCTTGTCTCACCATTCGATTTGTTCTACTGGTTCTGGATTCTGGTTTACTTCTATTGCACTAACTGTTCCATTTTTAAAATGAATTACTTTGTCTGCCATAGGTGCTAATGCTGTGTTGTGGGTAATGATTAATACTGTCATATTTTCTTTTCTGGCTGTATCTTGCAATAATTTTAAGATTTGTTTTCCTGTTTTATAATCTAAAGCACCTGTTGGCTCATCACATAGTAATAGTTTTGGATTTTTAGCAATCGCTCTTGCAATTGCCACTCTTTGTTGTTCTCCTCCTGATAATTGAGATGGAAAATTATTCATTCTATCTTTTAATCCTACTTTTTCAATTACTTCTTCAGGATTTAATGAATCTTTACAAATTTGTGTGGCAAGTTCTACATTTTCTTTCGCTGTTAAGTTTTGTACTAAATTATAAAATTGAAATACAAATCCTATGTCTTCTCTTCGGTATTTGATTAATTCTTTGTTTTTTAATCTAGTAACTTCTTTACCATCTACCATTACCTTTCCTGAAGTGGCTGTATCCATTCCTCCTAGAATATTTAGCGTTGTAGTTTTACCAGCTCCTGATGGTCCTACAATAACCACTAATTCTCCCTTTTCGATTTGAAAGTTGGTATTATCTAGAGCTTTGATAATTATCTCTCCCATTTTATATTCTTTACATACGTTTTTAAATTCGATATATGACATTTTCCTTCCTCCGTTTCTTTGAGGTTTTAATTGTTTTTCTGCTTGAATTATATCATATTTGTTTTCTATTTTAAAGAAAAAAGCACAGTAAATTTGTACTGCGCTTTTATTGTTATTATTCTTTTTCTAATATACTATCATAATATAGATTTTCTGGTGCTACATCTTCACCATTTTCCCATTCAATTGTATTTCCTGCAACTTTTACTTTTTCAAAATATTCTCTATCTTTTAATTTTTGATAAAATTTTTGATGAATATATTTTTCCATATCAAAAATTCTCTCTTCTCCATTTTCAAATTTTAGCCATATCTTATAATTTTCTAATACTTTTACCTCTACTGGATTTGGTACTATATACATATTATCCCCCCATTATCATTTTAAAGGTTCTATCTTAAAAAATTCTCCTTGTTCGTGAATTAGAACCCATAAACTTTCTAATTCTTCTTGATGAATTGAAATCCATGCTTCTACTAACTTCTTTTTCTTATATGGAATTTGCCCTTCCAATATTTTTCCGTTTAAATCATATACAGCTTCTTGTTCATTATATCTAACATGAATATGTTTTTCATGATGTTTACCATCTTCGTTAAAAAACATTTGTACAACAATTCCATAGAATTGTGAAATAACTGGCAATTTATCATCTCCTTTACTATATCACTTTTTTTATTAACTTTCAATATTTGGGAAAATCTAAATGTAAGAATCACATTTAGAAAAAGAATAAAATCATATGAATTATATGTTATCTTACATTTTTTGTCAATTATTTTTCTACCAATTGATTGAACAAATCATAAAGCACAGTAAATTTACATTTATCTGTACTTTTATTATGCTATAATTTTTTCCTCCGTCCCTAAAATCATCAAACAATATACTCGATTTTATTATTCGGAAAATATTTATTTATCTGCTCTCGTAAAAAAAATTCTCCATTTTTTCTCACATCAGTTTTATACATATATTTACCTCTTCCTCTTCCAGTCATGATTTCTTTATTATACAGATTAATAGCATTAGGAAAAGCTTCTTCATTAATTTTCGTATGCACATAACTGTAAGTCATAAAGATAATTTCAAAAAATACATCTCTTTTTACTTTTTCTGATAGTTCTACACTCAATCTTTCAATCAATTCTGCATATAATTCTTTCCAATTATCTACTAGGATAACTGGTGCAATTAGAATTCCTATTTTATATCCCGCTTCTTTTAATTTGTTTATCGCTTCAATTCTTCCTTTTAATCTAGAAGTTCCAAATTCTACTTTGTTTATAATCTCTTCTGGATTAACACTCATTCTGATAATTACTTTACCTTTATGATCTAAAGATAGTATGTCATCTACCATATCAAATTTAGTAGGAAAAGTTAAGAAATCTTTCGATGTATTTTTAAAATTTTCAATTGTCCAAGGTAGATTACCAGTAATGGTATTCTCTAAAATTAAATCACTGTTACTTCCTATTTCAAAGGTTAACTCCTTATCTGATTTTTCAGATGTTTTTATAATTTTTTCTAGCATTTGTTCTCTGTTTACAAACAACCTTAAATACGCACATTTATTATAATTGCATACTAAATAACAATACATACAAGAAGCTGTGCAGCCAGAAGAAGTATATGGTACTAAGAAATCTGACGTTTTATGATTTTCTACAAATTTATGTGTTTTTCTAACTCCTATAATTAAGTTTCTTTTCATATTAGCAAATTCTTTGTTTTCTTTTTTCCTCATTTCTTCTATGTTATTGTGATTTTCAATTTCGATTTTCGGAATATCTTTATATTTTTCCATTAATTCTTTTCCTAATGAATATTCTAGTATTTCTTTCTCAAAATAAATAGCTTTTGGTTTAAACATTTCTATCTCCTTATTTTTTAGATATTTTTAGTTTAACCAAAAGCTATTCTAATTATTTAATTCTCTCATAGATCACAAATTCATAGTCTAAATTATTTTTCTCATCTTTTATCCCTTTTTCTCTATTTACTTCTTTCCATGTATCTTCATTTATTTTAGGGAAGAAACTATCTCCTTCAAATTCTTGATCAATCTCTGTTACATACATTTTTTTAACATATGGCATTAAGAAGTTATAAATCATTGCACCACCAATTATGAATGTTTCTTCTTTCCCTTCAATTAAATCTTGTATTTGTAATAAAGAATGTACTACTTCTACGTTTTCATCCTTTACTTTAAAATCTGGATTTTGACTAAATATGATATGCTTTCTGTTTGGTAATACTTCTCCTAATGATTCAAAAGTTTTTCTCCCCATTATTATGGTATGTCCTGTTGTTAATTCTTTAAAACGTTTTAAATCTTCTGGTAAGTTCCATATAATTTTATTATCTTTTCCTATTATATTATTTTTTGCTTTTGCTACTACTATACTTAACATTTCTTTTGCTCCTTCTATTTTTCATTTTCTAAATTAATAATTCCCATTATCTTTACTTATACTAAATCTTTCTATTCATTGCATTTTTTCCTCCAAAAACGCATGGCGAAGTACATTTCCATCCTGGAAATGTGCATCTTGCTCCTTTTGAATATGGCAACAAATATTCATGAATAACTGGATTATCTTTTACTGCTTCCAAATATTGATCCATTGTTTCTTGTGTTTGCTCCATAATTTCAAGCTGCGCTGCTCCACATAACCTCTCAGTACATTTTAAAACAAAATTCTCTACAGTTCCTCTTTCATTAACTTTTACTAACATTCCTTGTGGATAGTGTTCTTCTAACGAAGATATATCCTTTATCCATTCTTTTTCAAGTTCAGTATTTCTAATTATTTTTGGAATATAATATTGAGCTTTCTCTAACAAAGTCATTTCATAATATAAAGTCCTGTGTCTTTGAGCTTGTGCAAGTTCAGCAAAACTTGCTAGATATGTTGTACAATAATTTTCTCCAAATTCTTCGCTTCTTTCTCTATCGGCAAATAAAGAAAGATTCTTGCCTTTCATTCTTGGATTCAATTTTTCTACTTTTAAATCTGGTAGTGCATTTAAAAATTCTTGCATTGCTTGTTTTAATTGTTTTGAAAAAGTTGTTTCAGGTTCATTTGCAATGTAATCTTCAAACCAACTAACAATGAAATTTAATTGTTGAAAGCTAACTGTATATTCCATAATTGTTGCTGGTGTAAATACACTTATTAAATATCTAGCATTTTCTTGTGCTAGCTTTTGAACTTTTTTTGCGTCAAAGTTTGAATATTCTTTACTAATTACATCTTTATAAATTTCTATCCACTTTTCATACAAAACTTTTTCTTCTTCTGAAGGATTCATCTTCGTATATCTTGCTGATTTCTCAGATGTATTATAAATCTTTTCATTATTTAAAATCATAGCAATAATCTTTGGAATTCCTTCTAAACTCAAGTTATAAGTTGCATGTCCAAAAACGCTATGATGTCCTGATGCTAAATTTCCATTCACCCTTCTTGCTGTTTTTTCTGATGGTTCCGTAAATAATGTTTCCAAAGTATCTGGTAAATAACATATACCTGCTGATTTACCAGAAAAATCTAAAGCTTCTTCTTTTGGTAACACATATCCTACTTTTGTTGATGCTATTACTCTTATTTTCATTTTTATATCTCCTTGTATTAGTTTATATTCAAAGTATATCATAACGTTTTTTTCTTGTAAATTATTTTTTCTTAATATTCATAATTTTATTTAATAAAGCCTCTTGTAATGTTTGTGAAAAGTTTACTCCAATTTTTTCTGCTCTCTTGTTTAACCATTCTGGTATAGTTAGAGTCTTTTTTATTGACTTTTTAGTGCCATATTTCTCAGTATATTTATCAATATCTAGTAGAAGCAAAGTTACAAATCCCTTTTCTTTTTCTATCTTTATATCCTGTATGCTAGAAGGGGTTGGTATTTCTTCTTCATCTTCAATCGATGTTAAAATCCACCCTAAAGCTGCATCTTGTGCCATTTCCATGGCTTCTTCTAAATTATTTCCTTGTGTTACACAACCTAATAAATCTGGTATTTCAACACTGTACCCTCCATCTTCTTCATAATAAAAGTTTGCTGGATAAATTAACTTCATATCTTATACTCCTTTTCTTTTAATCCTGCTTGTTTCAGTATCGAATTGACTGTTGCTTTCTTTAATTCTTTACAATGTCTTGGCATCGTTACTTTTCCTTGCTTACTATTATGCTTATATTGATAATGTGAACCCACTGTCTTGTAAATATACCAACCATCTTTCAATAAAATTTTTTCCATTTGTTTAAATGTCAATCTATCGCCTTCCTTCTTATTTTACTACGTGTAGTACGTATTGTCAATGTTTTTTATTACTTTTTTGATTTTATTTGTTACTGGTATGTCTAACCAACACCTTTTATTCAAAATAGAATAAACAGTAACTTTTATTTAGATATAAAAAATGATTAAAAAAAGGGGTATCATGCTTCTATTTAAACATGAATATCCCCCGTATCTTATGATTATAATTTCTATACTTATAAGTGTTTGAAAAATAAATCTAATTATATTATACAATCAGCTGAAAATTTTTTCAAGCAAATTCGACATCTTTTCATCGCAATATTCGACATTTATGTACTAAACCTCCCACTTTGGCACGTACTCTTCCTCATGATCTCCTAACTCTTGCACATATCCATTTTCAATTCCAAGTTCCTCTATATAATTTTCTATTTTCTCCCATTCTTCTTTCGTTAGCTTTCGATTCATTTTCTCATATTCCTTTGCCTTATAAGTTGGAAAATACTGAGCCATAACACTAACATAAATATCTTTTGGCAAATTTTCTACTATCCATTTTAGTACCTTTTTACTATTCTCAATATAATTTGGTAACACCAGATGTCTTACCATAACTCCACTTAGCATAATACCATTTTCATTCAGCTTTGGAGTTCCTACTTGCCTGATCATTTCTCGAATCGCTTTTGTTGCTACTTCAAAATAGTCAGCAATTTTAGAATATTCTTTACCAAGTTCATTTTCTGCATATTTTAAATCTGGTAGATACACATCAATGTAACCTTCTAACATTTGCAAAGTTTCCACATTTTCGTAACTGTTTGTATTGTATACAATTGGAAGCTTTAATCCTTTATTTCTAGCAATTTCTATTGCTTTTATAATTTGTGGTACATAGCTAGTTGGTGTTACTAAATTTATATTTTCTACTCCTTTTTCTTGCTGAATCAAAAAAATTTCTGCTAATCTTTCTATTGTTATTTCTTTTCCTTTTCCTAATTGACTAATTTCATAGTTTTGGCAATAAATACAATTTAGATTACAATTCGAAAAAAAGACTGTCCCTGAGCCTTTTTCTCCGCTAATGCATGGTTCCTCAAAATTGTGGATTGAATATAATGCTATTTTTACTTTATCTGTTGCCTTGCATCTGCCTATTTTACCTTCGCTTCTATTTATATTACATTTATGTGGACATATCTCACATCTTTCCAAATCTTCTAACATTTTTACTCCTGCATTTTTTCAACTTTTTGTACCGTTAAGTTATTATTTTCATTTTTTAAATATATCTTCTTTTTACTAAATCTATCTATGTTATTTTTTACAATTTCTTGTATCTTTGTTTCAGTATCATTTATTCCAACTTGTCCAATTTCCTCTTCTTGTAAATTTCTTATTATTATTTTATTTTCTTCTGCATAATCTTCTAAATATTCTATAATTTCTATGGTATATCCTTCCGTTGTTTTTTCTATATTATTTAATAAAAATGTATCTTCCTTTTCATCTAACATAGTTTCTGTTGCCAAATATTTTTCAGATATTTCATCATATTCAAAACTTTGATTTCCTTCTTCTGGAAATTGTTTCTTAAATTTTTCCCCGAATAATTCTTTTGCTTTCACTTCTATTTCATCATAACGAATCTCATAATTTTCTAGATTCTTTTTTACCGCTTCCCAAGCCCATAAATCATCCGCATTATTTACATCTTCAAATGCTGGTAATGCTTCATTTGTTATTTCTTTCCACATATATATTTTAGAAATATAATTCTCAATCTTTTCAATTTCCTGTACATTTACATTATTTTTTGTTCCCACCGCTGTATTTTTGTAAATTATCATACCTATCAATATCATTGCTAAAATTATGATTATGATTAACATTTTTTTCATTAACTTTCCCCCATTTTAGCATCTGCTCTTTTATTGATTTTTATTCTATCATACAGTTTTTTAGCTTTCAAGATTTTCTTGCTTATTTACTATCATATCTACTTTTCCATCTTTTAAATAGATAATCTTATCTGAATTTTCAATTGTTGATTTTCTATGTGCTATGATAATAACTGTACTTTCCTTTGCAATTCTATTAATTAATTTTTGAATCCTATCCTCTGTTTTTAAATCAATATTGGAAGTTGGCTCATCAAATATATAAATATTCGCCTTGTGTAGAATTGCTCGAAGAAATGCTATCATTTGCAATTGACCATAAGATAATTTATTTTTTTCAATTTTTTCTTCTAATCCGTTTTTGAATTTATTTAAAACCTTTTCAAAACCAATTTCATTAGCAACAATTTTTATCTGTTCATCTGTGATTGAGTCATCCCCTAATATAATATTATTTTTTAAACTATCCTCTAGTATATAAGGTGTTTGAGAAATATAAGAAATATTTTTTCTTATATCTTTTTTTCTTATTTTTGAGATATTTTTTCCACCAATTAATATCTTTCCATTGGATATTGGATATAATCTCATAAGAATATTAGCAAGAGTTGTTTTTCCTACTCCTGTCTTTCCTGCAATTGTTACTTTATTTCCCTCTTTAATTATAAATGAAATGTCATGCAGTACCTCATTTTTCCCATATTTCATACTGACATTTGCAAATTCAATATCTCCTTTTAAATTTTCTACAATTTCTCCTGTTTCGATTTCTTCTCTTCCTTGTTCCTTCAATAACTTATTGATTCTTTGAAGAGACATAAAAGAAGATTGTATCTCTTCTAATTGCGTAAATATTTCGTTTAAAGGAGATCTACATTTCTGAATATAATTGATGACAAGATATATATTTCCTAAAGAAATAGACATATTTATCTTAAAAACATAATTTAAAATCACATAAATTGCTATTGCTTGTATTGTTATTGCTAATGGATAAACAAGACCTTCTGCAAAAATCAGTTTTTTTCTATATATTAACTCTTCGTCTAGCGTTCTACATATCGAATTTTTATTTTTTTCTCCTAAAGAGAACAAATATGTTAATTTGTTTTTATTATACATTTCAGAAAATTGTCTATTCTCTTTATCTCTTTTATCAAAAACCTTTTTATTTGCTTTTGCAACTTGTTTTGTACATAGATACGAAACTATTGCATTTAGCAAAATAGCTATACATCCAATTATTGCAATTCTTACATCAGCAAAAAACATAAAAATAACCATCATTATAATATATATTACATTATTCAATACTACTTGTAAAGTTCCCAAAAACAAAGATGACACATTGTTTACGTCTGCTGTTAGTCTAGTATATATTTCTGAAGAATTGTATTTTTCATATGTCGTCATATCCCATTTTAATATATGATTGAATAATTTCTCCCTTAAATCTTTTAATATTTTTGCCATAGCTCTATTTATAACACTATTTCTCAAATCTTTGGAAATAAGTAAAATGATATGTACTGCTGCATAAATTAAAAATAAATTCTTTAATATCTCTTTTATGTTTTCTGCTTTGAAATTAATATCTAATATTTTTTTCATAATAAATGGATGAAATGCACTTAAAACGTTACATAATATTAAGAAAAAAGTAACAACGAATAGTATTTTAGCATTTTTCTTTAGAATATCTTTCATTTGTTTCTTCCTTTCTTTCGATAAAATCTAATTCTTGGTAAAATTCATTCCTTCTTAGTAATTCTTCGTGTGTTCCACAATCTTGTATCGTTCCATCTAATAATATATAAATTTTATCTAAATTCTTTATATTAGATACTTTATTTGATATTACAATTAATGTATTATCTCCCACTTCATCTATTAATGTATTCATTATTTTTTGTTCTGTATTACTATCTAATGCTGAAAGTGTATCGTCAAAAATATTAACCTCTCTAATTTGTGATAAATTTCTAGCAATTGATATTCTTTGTTTTTGCCCTCCAGATAATTTAACTCCTTTTTCTCCGTACTCTTGTGTTCTCTCTTTCTTCCATATTTCTTATGTCTTCTTTCAAATTCGCTTTTTTTATCAATTCTTGTCTTTGTTCTTTGCTTAAATTGTCTTTAATATCAATATTTGATTTAATTGTATCATCTAGTATAATATTTTGTTGAATAGCATAATTATATTTTTCAAAAATTGAACTTCTTCGATAGGTATTAATATCTTCTTTATTTATATATATCATTCCTAGTGGTACTTCATAAAATCCCACTATTATATTCATTAAAGTAGTCTTTCCACTTCCAACTTGTCCAATAATTCCAATTTTTTCTCCTTTTTTAATTGTCATATTAATATCCTTTAAAGTTGGTTTTTCTTCACCATTATACCAATAGGATAAATGTTTTAATTCTATTTGTTTAATTTGTTTCAACTCTTTTCCTTGTTTTGGACATTCTTCTAAGTTTAAAAAGTAGTTAAATCGATGAATCGATTGCTTATAATATGGCATTCTTTCTAATAAGCTTTGAATTCCCGAAATAAAATCTCCCAGAATTTGTCCAATGTAGCCAATAAATGCCACAAGCCCACCTACTGTCAATACTCCTTTTTGTATGTATAACATTCCTGTTCCAAATCCCACAATATAACAAAATGCCCATAAACAATTTATTACTCTATTAATTTTATTTTTTTCTACTCCGATTTCATAATCTGCTTGATACATTTTTTTATTAATTGTATTAAATTTGTTGATTTGCTCCTCTTGTCTATTATATGATTTTACCAGTAAGAACCCCTCTGTATTTTGTTCTATATCTTTTGATAACTCTACATAAATTTTTCTTGATATCTCTACTTTTTCTCTTAGCTTTTTATAATAATATACCATAACTATAATTGCAATTGGAAATGCTGGCAGTAAGCATAATGCTAGCTCTTTATTAAATTGATTCCATATTAGAATAATAGCCATAGTTGGAGTAATACATATTTTTGTCATGTAAAACCAAAAATTTCCTAATATTTTACGAATTGATAGTATTTCACTTGATATATAGGCTAAAAAAGTTCCTTTATCTTCTCGTTCAAAATATTCTGGTTTTACTTTTTGTAGATGCTCTACAACCTTTTTTCTCAAATAAATATCGGCTTTTCTTGATATAGTATAATAACATACCCTATATAACGTTCTTGGAATAAATACAAAACTAGAAAAAAATATTAGCCAATATGCTTCTTGTATAATTAGTTCTTTATTTATAGTTTCCTCCATTAGCATATCTAGAATATTTCCGATACATTCTGGTATTTTAAAAGCCATATATATTACTATAGTATGTAATATAACTCCTAGTAGATGATATGGTAATATTCTACTTAATTCTTTCGTTATTATTTTATTGTATTTCTTCATTTGCTACTCCTGTTTTTTCTTAAATTCTTCCTAATTAATTATCTATACTATATCATAAATATCTTATAGAATCTACAAATTCTTTCAAGAAAGCAAAAAAATCGTTACAGTTAAATAAGGATTTGAAGCCTGGCTCCAAATCCTTATTCTTTATTCCAAATTAATTCTACTTTAAATAAATCTCCATCTATTGTTAAATTAAATTTTCCATTTTGTATTTCTGTTAAACTTTTCGCAATCGATAGTCCTAAACCACTTCCTTCTGTATATCTTGATTTATCTCCTCTTACAAATCTTTGCATTAGTTCATCACTATTGATATTTAGTTTATCTTTTGAAATATTTTTAATGCTAATTTTCACTTCGTTTTTTTCCTCTTCTATGTCTATATATACCCTTGAATTGTCTAATGCATATTTGGTGATGTTACCAAATAGATTTTCCACAATTCTGTACATATATCTATTATCAGCTTTTATTTTTATTTCTTTATCTGGCATTTTGGTTTCTATCTTTAAATTATTTTTTTCGAATTTATCTTTAAATTCCCCAATTGTTTGGTTTATTAATTCTTTCAAATTAATTTCTTCTACATTTAGTTTCACATTTCCAGAAGATGCTTTTGATGCTTCTACCAAATCTTCTGTTAATTTTTTTAGTCTTTGTGATTTATTATCTAATATTTGAATATATTCGTTCACTTTTTGGTTTTGGATGCTTTCTTTTTTTAATAGATCTACATAGTTAATGATCGAAGTTAATGGTGTTTTTATATCATGTGATACATTGGTTATTAATTCTGTTTTTAATCTTTCTGATTTTAAACTTTCTTCAATTGCATTTGAAAATCCACCTGCTATATCATTAATATAAACTGCCATTTCTTTTAGTACTCCTTGCAACTCTTCTTCATTTAGTTTTACATTTGTTTTTCCTTCATATATATTTTTTAAAGCATTTTTTATATTTTCCTGCTCTATTATATATTTTTTCATTTTATAATATGACCATATCCAAAAGGCAATTAATAATATTGTACCTATTCCTGTTGCAAATAAACTAGCTAGCACTACACTTACCAAAATAAATATTATATAGTACCAAAATAGTCTCTTGGAACCACTTGCCTTTTGATTAATTGTATCCATAAATTTACTTATTTTATTCCAAAACCATTTTACTATTCTATATGTTAAAAAACTTTTTAAAAATTTCTTTGCCTTAAGTCTTTTTATGGTTGTAACTCCCATGATAGCACATACTGCATAACATATAAAATAACAAATTGTTCCTACTAATAAAATAAAATAATTAAGAGCTTGTCCTATATTCACTAAAATACTTAAGAAAATTGTGGCAATGGTTAAACAAATAATAGATAAGATTTCATATGGTATATTATCAATTGTATTTAAATCAATTTCTTTTTTTCCTCCCTTATGTCCAATTGCCCAAAACAAGTAGATTGCAATTACTCCTAATAATAAGCTACTTATAATAATCGCATAAATTGGTTGATTCTGATTTTTTAACATGTATTCATAAACTGCTTGGTTCATTCCATAAGCTGTATATAGGCTCATATTACTATCATCATAAGAAGTGTAAATATCATAATCTTCTATCGAGTATTGTTGATTACTACTATTCTTATATTCAGAAGTTTGATAAATATAGTGATAATTATATTTAATATTTTCAAGATTAATCTGTTCTAAATTTGTCTCAATCTTTCCATCCACAAAATTCCAATAGATTTTATTATTCTTCATATTTTCCATTTCATTTTGGTAATCTTGGCTCTTCATATTGGTATACATCTTATTGGTATTTTTATTTACTAAGATATAATTCATATAAGCTGGTATACCTGTGTAATAATTACTCTCTTTAATGTCTGAATAATAATAAGCATTCCCCTTATCGTCTTCTATTTTTACAAAATTACTACTATATCCTTTTGCTGTATTTTCACATTGTGCTATTTTATTAGTAATAAAGCAAAAATAGTCCTCTGCAAATTGCTCTGATTTTATATATTCTGTTTCACTTCCAATATCACCATATTCATTTAAAAAAGCCATATGAAATATGCTAAATCCTAAAACAGCTACTAAAATTGGAATTAAGATGTAACATAGTATTTTTAATAAACTTGAATTTCTTACTTTATCCATATTCTCCACTCCTTTGGTACATAGGGGACAGGTCTTAAATGTCCTATATTTTTGTCGTTTTTTGTCGCCTTAACCTCTTTTCTATTTTTCGTCATTTTTCTACTAAATTAATGAGACATTTAAGACCTGTCCCCTATGTCTCATCTATTTTATAGCCTACGCCCCAAATCACCTTTAAATATCTTGGTTCTTTGGGATTAATTTCGATTTTTTCTCTTATGTGTCTGATATGAACGGCAATAATATTTTCTGCTCCAAATCCTTCTTCTTTCCATACATTTTTATAAATCTCTGGTATAGAATAAACTTTTCCTTTATTTCGTAATAAAAATTTTAGAATATTAAATTCTGTCGCTGTTAATTTTACTTCTTTTCCATCTACGGTTACCTTTTTTGTTTCATCGTTTACTACCAATTCTCCCGTTTGATATATTTTTTCATTTTCTAATTGTTGGATAGAACCTAACTTAACATATCTTCTCAAACTTGAATTCACTCTTGCTATGAGTTCTAAAGGATTAAATGGCTTAGTTATATAATCATCTGCACCTAAATTCAAGCCTTCTATTTTGTCATAGTCTTCTGATTTGGCAGATAACAAGACGACTGGTATTGTTTTTTCTTTTCTTACTTCTTCTAATGTTTCTAATCCATCTTTTTCGGGCATCATAATGTCTAATATCATTAAATGTATTTCGTTTTTACTGATAATTTCTAAAGCTTGCTTTCCATTATAAGCTTTTAATATGTTATATCCTTCTTTTTTCAAATAGATTTCTATTGCTCCTACAATTTCTTTATCATCATCAACGACTAGTATATTATACATTTTTTCACTCCTTTATGTTTTTAGTATATCATATATTTTCTTAATAAAAAATAGAGGAAATATTAATTTTCTCTTAAATCTAACTTCTTTATCTATATTAGTTAAAATTTGACTTTTTCAATATGCATCCATCTAATTTTCTGAAAATTATACTCCGAAATTGCCTTATCAAAGCTATCATATGTATGGGAAGCAATTTTAATCCCTCTAAAAGTAAATTTATTTTCAATGTTGACAATGACTAATGTATGACCAAATTGTTTTCCATCAAAAGACAGTTGAGCAACATCTCCTATTTCTACTCTATTTTGCGTTGTTTCAATTGCTTGCGGACCGCTACCTTTATTGTTAATTAAAAATTGATGTAAATATTCTACTCCGCTCCATGATGGCGATTTGTTGTTTCCATTAATATAATACCATCCCACATCTTTTGCATAATTCATTTTTTTGCTTCCTGCATAGATACATTGTGAGACAAAACTGGTACAATCTCCTCCAACTGCGTCAAAGTTATAGTATTTTGGATTTCGGGAAAATGCCCATTTTCTAGCATATTGAACTACTGCTGTTCTATCGTATTCCATATCTTTTCCTCCTTTGATAAAATATATGGTTTTAACACAAAAAAAGAACAGCTTAAGCTGTTTCTTTTTCACTATTTTGAGGCATCTGTCTCTTCTTCTTTTTTACAACAGTTTTTAATTGTTCTTTGTTTTCATTTATAACTGTTTCAGGTCCGCTATTTTCCACAACTGTTGCTCTTGTTATAATACATTTCTCAATATTTGGATTAGAAGGTATCTCAAACATGATATCTCTCATAATTTCTTCGATAATAGAACGAAGACCTCTTGCACCAGTTTTTCTTTCAATTGCTTTATCTACAATTGCTTCTAATGCTTCTTGTTCAAATACTAATTCTACTTCATCTATTTCAAATAATTTTTGGTATTGTTTTACTAATGAATTTTTAGGCTCTACTAAAATCTTAATTAAAGCCTGTTTATCTAAGTCTTTTAGTGTTGCTATAATTGGAAGTCTTCCAATAAACTCTGGAATCAAACCAAATTTTAATAAATCTTGTGGTAACAGTTCTTTAAATATTTCATATTGATTCATATCTTTTTGGCTTTTTACTTGTTTTCCAAATCCGATTGCTTTCTCACCTGTTCTATCTCTTATAATGTTTTCTAATCCTTCAAAAGCTCCTCCACAGATAATTAAAATGTTTTCTGTGTTAATTTGTATTAGTTCTTGGTTAGGATGTTTTCTTCCTCCTTGTGGTGGTACAGATGCTACCGTTCCCTCTATAATTTTTAGTAAAGCTTGCTGTACGCCTTCACCACTTACATCTCTTGTAATAGATGGATTTTCAGACTTTCTTGTTATTTTGTCAATTTCATCTATATAGATAATTCCTTTTTCTGCTTTTTGTATATCTCCATCTGCTGCTTGAATTAATTTTAATAAAATATTTTCAACATCTTCTCCTACATATCCTGCTTCTGTTAATGTAGTTGCATCAGCTATTGCAAATGGTACATTTAAAATTTTTGCCAAAGTTCTTGCTAGAAGTGTTTTTCCACAACCCGTAGGTCCCAAAAGTAGGATATTACTTTTTTGAATTTCTACATCATCTTGTTTTGCATTTTCCTCATGTGCGATTCTTTTATAATGATTATACACAGCAACTGATAATGTCCTTTTAGCATCATCTTGCCCTATTACATAATCATCTAATACTTTTTTTATTTCTTTTGGACTTGGTATATCGTTTAATTCGTTTAATGTGTAACCCGCTTTTTCATCTTCATATAATTCTGCTTCTATTATACTTGTACAAAGTTCAACACATTCATCACAAATATAGACACCTGGTCCTGCTACTATTTTCCTTACATTTTCTTGTGCTTTTCCGCAAAATGAACATCTTACACTTTTCGGTGTATCATTTTTAGCCATAAATTTTTTCTCTCCTTTTGAGACATCAGGGACAGTTCTTAAATGTCTCATCTTTTTGTCTATTTTTGTCGTTTTCGACATTTTTCTACATTAATATGAGACATTTAAGCACTGTCCCCCTGCTGTCTCATCTTTATTTTCTTTTGTCCATAATACCATCAATTAAACCATATTTTAACGCTTCTTCTGCTGTCATATAGTTATCTCTTTCTGTGTCTTTTTGAATCGTTTCAATAGATTGACCTGTTCTATCACTTAAGAATTTATTTAATTTTTCTCTTGTTTTTACTAGGTGATCTGCATGAATTTTTACTTCTGTTGCTTGACCTGAAATTCCACCACCACCGATTAATGGTTGGTGAATTAGTATTTCAGCATTTGGAGTAGCAAATCTCTTTCCCTTTTCTCCTGCAGCAAGCAATGCTGCCCCCATACTTGCTGCCATTCCTATACAAATAGTAGAAACTGGACATGTAATATAATTCATAGTATCTATAATTCCCATTCCATCTGTAATTGATCCCCCTGGTGAATTAATATATAAGCTGATTTCTTTATCAGGATCTTCTGATTCTAAGAATAATAATTGTGCTATCACTAAACTAGATGTTGTTGGATTCACATCTTCTCCTAAAAATATAATTCTATCTTTTAATAATCTTGAGAAAATATCATAAGATCTTTCTCCTTTACTTGTTTGTTCAATAACATATGGTACTAAACTGTTTTTTTCTAACATATTTCTTCCTCCTTTTTCCCATTGGGAACTTTTTAGCTGTTAGAGCTTTGCTCATTACAGATAAATTATACTATGCATGTTTCTCTTTAGACAAAAATGTCCATTTAGAAACACGTCTTCTTGAATGTTTCTATTATATCGAATATAATTCAAATTGCAAAAAAGCTGGAGCTAAAATTTTACTAATTAAATTTCATACCCCAACCTTTTTTCCTTTTTTGCTTTATTTTATTTTTGCATTTTCTACTAAGAAATCCATTGCTTTTTCTGATGCTAATCCTTCTTTTATGTAATTTCTTACATTTTCATTTTTTAAGAATTCTTCATCATTTTCTTTTCCATAATTCTTAGCCATTTCTTTTAGTTTTTCATCTATTTCTTTATCTGTTGCTTCTATTTTTTCTGCTTTAATAACAGCCTCTAATGCTAATCTTGATTTGATTCCTTCTATTGCTTGAGGTTCATATTCTTTTCTCATATCTTCTTCTGTTTTGCCCATCATTTGAAGATATTGTTCTAATTTTAATCCTTGGTATGATAAACGTTGTTCAATATCTTTTAACATGTTGTCTATTTCCATTTCTACCATTCCTGATGGGATTTCTACTTTCATATTTTCACAAACAGCTTTAACAACTGCATCTTGTGTTTCATATTTTGCTTTTTCTTCATTTTGCTTTTCTTGTTTTGCTTTGATATCTGCTTTTAATTCTTTTAAAGTATCGAATTCACTTACGTCTTTTGCAAATTCATCATCTAGTTCTGGTAATTCCTTTTTCTTAATTTCATGAACTTTTACTTTAAATGTTGCATCTTTTCCAGCTAATTCTTTTGAAAAATATTCTTCTGGGAATTTAACGTTGATATCTTTTTCTTCATCAATTTTCATTCCGATTACTTGATCTTCAAATCCTGGTATAAATGTGTTGCTTCCTATTTCTAATTCATGATTTTCTGCTTTTCCACCTTCAAAAGCTTTCCCATCTACAAATCCTTCAAAATCGATTGTAGCAATATCTCCACTTTCTACTGGTCTGTCTTCAATTGAAACTAATCTTGAATTATGTTCTTGCATATGTCCTAATTCATGTTCTATGTCTTCATCCGATACATTATACTCAATTTTTTTAATTTCTATACCTTTATATTTTCCAAGTTCTGCTTCTGGTTTTGTTTGCATTACAGCTGTAAAAATTAAATCTTTTCCTTTTTCAATTTGTGTAACATCTATATCTGGTCTACTTACCACTTCTAATTTATTTTCTTTTACTGCTTCTTCTAATGCTTCCCCAGCAACTTCATTAAAAGCATCCTCATAGAAAATTTCTTTTCCATAATATTTTTCTACAATTTGCATAGGAGCTTTGCCTTTTCTAAATCCTGGTATATTAAAGTATTTAGCACTTTTAAAATATACTTTCTTGATAGCTTCATCAAATTTTGCAGCCTCAACTGTTATTTCTACTTTTACTTCATTTGCATTTTTTGTTTTTTCCACTTTACAATTCATTTTTTTCAATCCTTTCTTATTATCATATAGCTTATTTATTATACCACATTTTTCCTGTTTTGCAAGGAATTTTTCATATTTTTCAAAAAATACTTGTTTTTTTTTTATATTTATGATAAACTTATTAACAGTCAATTTATTAAGAAATTTAGGAGGTGCAATTTCGATATGGCAAAATGTGCAATTTGTGAAAAAACAGCTAGTCATGGAAATAAACTTAGCATTACTCGTTCTCATATAAGTAAAAGATCACCACGTACTTGGAAACCAAACTTAAGAAGTATTAAAGCTGAAGTTAATGGTGAAGTAAAAAGAATTTATGTATGTGCTAAATGTTTAAGAGATGGAAAAGTAAAAAGAGCTTAAGAAAGCTCTTTTTTTGTTGGTACAATTGTGGACGGTTTTTTTGCTCCTTTTTTTCACTCGTCAGTGCTTTTATATTATTTTTTACACCTTGTGTGTCGCAACTTAAACTTATAGAAATAAGTAAGTTGCTCCAATCGCACTCGCTTTCGCTCGTTTATTCGCTTACGCGGTGTTACAAAAATAATATAAAAGCACTGACGTCTAATCGTGTGACTTTGGAAGCAAAAAGAACCGTCCACAATTACACTTAATCTTTAATTCCAAATATCAATTTAACAAATCCTCTTAGGAATTTAGGCACTTTTTTTACTACTACTGTCATATGTATCTCCCTCCTTTTCTTAACATGCAAGCCACATAAATCCTACGCAAACAATTGTAACCCCAATTATAAATAACCAGCCTGTTAAGGGAAGTAATAAAACAAGTAAAATTCCTAGTCCTAATCCTATTAAACATACTGCCAATGTTTTTTTTAATAAATGCTTCATAATTTTATTTCCTCCCTTGGTTTTTGTATATTATATTAATTCTTCACTTTATTTGTTCCTTTTTATGTATAATTTGACTGCAATCCTTTTTTCTTGTAGAATATTAATAGAGGTGAACGAAATGAAAAAATCAAATTCTACTGAATTAGTAAAATTATTAAAAAAAACTTATCCAGATGCTACCTGTAGTTTAGACTTTTCTACTCCTTTCGAATTAGTGATAGCGGTTATGCTTTCTGCTCAATGTACAGATGAAAGAGTCAATAAAACAACACCTACCTTATTTTCTAGATGTAAATGTATTCAGGATTATGCAGATATAGATATTAAAGAATTGGAAGAAATTATCCATCCTTGTGGTTTTTATAAAAATAAAGCCAAAAATATTAAATTATGTGCAAAACAAGTCTTAGAAAATTTTAATGGTGAAGTTCCTCATACTATGGAAGAATTAACATCACTTGCTGGTGTGGGTCGAAAAAGCGCTAATGTAATTTTACTAGAAGTTTTTGGAATAGCTGAAGGAATTGCTGTTGATACTCATGCCAAAAGAATCTCTAATTTAGTTGGTCTATCGAAACAAAAGGAACCTGAAAAAATAGAACAAGATTTAATTAAACTTTTTCCAAAAGAATATTTAAAAGATATTAATCATTTATTTGTTTGGCATGGAAGAAATACTTGTGTAGCAAGAAATCCAAAATGCGATATTTGTCCAATCAATCATTTATGCAATTATTATCAATCTGTTCATGAATAATATATGTTTTTTGTACAAATAAATATTTTCCACTCTCCTAATTGACAAATTTTCAATAAAGAGATATATTTTTATCATATATTATATAAAATTTTTTAGGAGGGATTAAAATGTTAAAAAACAAATCAAAAATAATTGCTTTATTAGCAGTAATTATTTTATCTCTTATGATTCCTATCGTAAGAGCAGAAAATGAAGCAACACAAGAAATGACTTCTGGAGACTCAGCTCAAGCCACAACTGCTACTAGCGAAGATGCTGAAGCTAGTTCTAATAATGAAGAATCCAGTTCACAAGCTTCATATGATAATAATTTTAAAAAAGGAGATGTTTATGTAACTGGTAATGATGTTACTATCGATTATATTGTTGATGGAAATCTTTTTGTTTTAGCCAATAATGTTACTATAAATACTCAAATTGGTGGGGATGCCTTTATATGTGCTGGAACTGTTAATATCGGAGAACAAGGTTATATCTTCAGTAACCTATTTGCTTTTGCTAAAAACGTAAATGTATCAGGTGTAGTATATGACTTATATACAGCTGCACAAGAAGTTACTATTAATGGCTATATTTATAGAGATATCAGAGTGGGATCAAATACTTTAAACATAAATGGTACGATTGGAAGAAATGCTTTTGTCAATGCTGAAAATATTAATTTTGCTCAATCTTCTGATTCAGAATCATCACTTACATCAAGAGCTGTTATAAATGGTGATTTTAACTATACATCTTCAAAAGAAATTTCTATACCAGAAGGTACAGTTAGCGGTACTTCAAACTTTACACAAGCTAAGGAGATTGAATCAAATTCTAAATCCATTCAAGATTATATCATGTCATTAGGTACCTTTGTTGTTACTGTTATTGTTATTTGGTTGTTATGCTTGTGGCTTGCGCCTAAATTCTTAGATAATAATACTTCATTATTAACAACGAAAAAGATTTTACCTGTTATTGGTTTTGGAATCTTAACGCCAATTGCTATTGCTATTGCATTTATTATTTTACTTATAATAGGCATCACTTCTAAAATAGCATTATTAGGCTTAACAATATTACTTTTCCTACTTGCTATCAGTTCTTCTATTTTTGTAATTACAATCAATAAATTAATATGCAATAAATTAAAAATAGAAAAAACAATGGGGTTCTTCGGCATGCTAATCGTTTCATCCGTTGTTTTATGGTTATTAACTCTAATACCTTATGTTGGTACTATTGTATCTTTTATTGCATCAGTAATTGGTTTAGGAATTCTTGTAATAAATATTATTCCTATGAAAGAAAATAAAAAAGAAAAATTAGGAAAAGAATCAACCTCTAGAGAAGAAAAAGAATAATTTTAAAAAGAAAGTTAGGAATTTAAACTTCCTAACTTTCTTTTAATTCATCTATAATCGTCTTAAAATTATTTGCCATTAATATAGCTGTTCCTGCTACTAATATATTAGCTCCTGCTCTTTTAACATCTGGAGCAGTCACCAAATTGATTCCTCCGTCCGCTTCTATATCAATTTCTATTTTGTTTTTCTCTATATATTCCTTTAAGGTAGCTATTTTATCTACCATATCTTTCAATAAAGTTTGACCACCTTTACCAGGTTCTACTGTCATAACAAGACACATATGGATATATGGCAAAAACTCATAAACTTCTTCTATTTTGGTATTTGGTTTTATTGAAATTCCTACTTTACACTGATTTTCTTTAATATAATTTATTATTTCATAAACTTCTTCTTTACTTTTACAAGCCTCTAGATGAAAAGTAATCATATTGGGCTCTACTGATAAAAAATCATCAATTGCAGTTTTTACATCTTCAACCATTAAATGCACATCTAATGGCAAATTTGAAATTCGTTTAATATAAGATGCATATTCTAGCATTTTGCTATATGTATCTTTTTCTACAAATTTTCCATCCATAACATCAATATGAAAATAATCTGTTTTAGCTGCTTCTAGCTCAAAAAATGTTTCTGATTCTTCTCCCTTCTTTACTGAAAGAATTGACGTTGATATTTCTACCATTTTTTTCTTTCCTCCTTTTGTTTTAATTCTTGATATATTTTACAAAATCTATCATATCTTTCTTTTGCTATTTTTCCGTCTTTTATTGCTTCTTTTATTCCACATTTTTCTTCTTTTATATGGGTACATCCAATAAATTCACAATTGCCTATATATTCTTTAAATTCTTTAAAATAATTACATAGCTCCCTACTTTCAATTTCAGAAATATCAAATGTAGAAAATCCTGGTGTGTCAGCTATATAAGTATTTTCATCTATTTCATATAATTTAACTGCTGTTGTTGTATTTTTTCCTCGTTTATTTTTTTTACTAATTTCTCCTTCTTGCGTTATATCTTCCTTAAAAATTCCATTAATCAATGTTGATTTTCCTACTCCTGAATTTCCTGAAAAAGCATTTATATTACTTTTTAAAACCTCTTTTAGGTTTTCTATTCCCTTTTGTTCTTTTGCATTTGTTTCAATCACTTTATATCCAACTTTTTTATAAACATTCTTTACGTTTTTAAACTGTTCTTCTTTATCTAAATCTGTTTTATTTAGTACAATAATAGACTTTATACCTAAAAATTCTGCAAATGCTAATTGTTTATCTAACATCAATAAATCTGGCTTAGGATTTTTACTTGACACAATAAAAACAAGTTGTGTAATATTTGCTAACTTAGGTCTTTTTACATATACTTTTCTATTATTTATAGCTTCAATAATGGCTTTTTGGTTAGCATCATCTATTATCTTTAATTCTACTATATCTCCAACAACTGGTATTATTTCTTCCTTTTTTAGCTTTCCTCTTGCTGTCGCTTCATATATTTGATTTGCTACCTTTATTTTATATAGATTTGATATGTTTTCGATTACTAATCCTTGCATTATTCCTCCACCATATTAATTTTGCTATTATTATATAACTCATCTGGACAGATGTCTGCTCCATTTTCCCATTCTACTGATAATCCTGAAATTTTAACTGTATTGAATTTTTTCGTATCTTTTAGTTCTTTGAAAACTTTAAATTTAAAATATGGCTTAACATCAAATATTCTTTTTTCATTATTATCAAATAATATTTCTAATTTATAATTTTCTAAGATTTTTATATCTATAGCTTTTGGTCTCATCTCTATTACTCCAATCCTTTAATTTTTATTATTTCTCCATCATTATTTAAGGCATACCATGCAGCTTGCAATTCTTCTTTATGCAACTCGATCCATGCATCAACCAATTTCATCTGTTTCTTTGGTAAGTTTCCACTTAATTTTATTCCTTCTATTGTTATTGACATTTCATATTCATTATATTTTACATGTATATGTGGCTTATTATGATGCCCTCCTATTTCTCTATACATATATATTAATATTCCGTAAAATTGTGAAATAACCGGCATATTACCTCCTTTATTATAGCATTATAAATTATGTTTTTCAATTATTTTTGGATTTTTAATTAGATTATAAATTTTAGATTTTAAATTTATTGAATAAAAATTACAAAAACTATAGATATTTCCATAAGTTAACATTTTTTTACAAATTTGTCAATAGTAATAAAAAACGAATTCCAGAATTTCTAAGCGATGAAAATCGCAAAGAAATTCTAGCAATTCCCATATTTATCTTGTACAGAAATTTCTCCTACTAGGAGAAATTTCCTACAATATAAAAAAGTTGAAGAGATAAAATTCTCTTCAGCTTTTTTTACTCTTAATTAAAATTCACTGATGAATCATTATTGAAATTTACTGATTTTGTTCTAGTCCAACTTCCACCGTTTGAATCTGTAATGGTAAGTGTTAAATCCATTGAACCTTTTCCCGTGATTGTTGCTGATTTATTTGTCGTGTTTTTATCAACTCCTGAGTCAGAGTATAACGTTGTATTTCCTGATTTCAAGGTAATACTTACTGTTTTAGCTATTGTACTTCCTGTTGAATTTGTATCTCCTGTATCTTCTGTATATCCTCCAGTTATTGATTTTACATTTATATTTACAGTCATTGTCTTCGATTCTTCATAGCTATTTACCGTTATTGTAATGCTACTTCCCTTCTCTACCGATTTTCCAGAATCTAAACTTTGCTTTAATACTACTCCACTAGCTTTTGAACTATCTTCTGCAGTTGTTACTGTTACAACAAATCCTTGTGCTTCTAATGTCTTTTTAGCTTCATCTTGAGTCTTTCCTACTACATCTGGTACTGTCGCTTTTTCTACTCCTGTACTTACATGTATTATTACAGTATCTCCTGCATATGCATCCGTTTCTGGATCTGTTTCTTGAGAAATTACGTATCCTTCTTGTACTTTTTTGCTGGTTTCTTCAACTACTTCTACTTTCAACTTAGCATCTTCTAATGCTTTTATTGCTTCGTCTCTTTCCATTCCAACTACTTTTGGAACTGTCGTTTTTTCTTGTCCTTTACTGATAACTACTTTAACTGTACTTCCTTGTTTTACTTTATTATATTTTTCCATATAAGTTGGGTCTTGTGAGATAACAAATCCTTCTGGTACATCTTTGTTATATTCTTCTTTTTCTACTTCAAACACCAGCTTAGCGGTTTCTATTTCCGCTTGTGCCTCTTCTTTCGATAGTCCTACTACATTTGGCATTTCTACTTCAGGTGGATTCGTTATATTTAAAACCAATAATGTGCCTCCCAAACTTAATGCAAATAATAATATTAATCCTATAAATATACTTAATCCCTTATGATTTTTAATGAAGTTTTTTAATTTTCCCTCTTTTTTGTCACTTTCATTTTTAGCTTGACTTGCTTTTTTTATTTTATTGGTATCAATCACTTGTGTACTTGCTGTTGGATCATATTCTAATTCTTCCACAAAGTCTCCTTCTGGATCCTTTAATGATTTTCTTAAATCTACTAACATTTCAGAAGCTGTTTGATATCTTAAAGTGGTATCTTTTTGTAGTGCCTTCATAATAATTTTATTAACAGATGTTGGAAGATTAGGGTTTACTTCTATTGGTTCTTCTGGATCTTCTTGCATATGTTTTAAGGCTACTGAAACTGGCGTATCTGCATCAAATGGAACTCTTCCTGTTATCATTTCATACATAACAACTCCTAAAGAGTATAAATCTGATTTTGCGTCTGTAAATCCTCCTCTAGCATGTTCTGGTGAGAAATAATGAACAGAACCAATTGTTGTTCCAAATGCTGTAATCGTTGAATTTGATACTGCTTTTGCAATTCCAAAATCCGTTACTTTTGCAATTCCATCTTCTGTTATAATAATATTGTGGGGCTTTATATCTCTATGTATGATATTATTTCTATGTGCTATTTCTAATGCTGATGCAATTTGTATTGCTACATTTATTGACCATTTCCATGGAAGTGGTCCCTTTTCTTTTATAATAATTTCTTTTAAGGTTTTTCCTTGTATCAATTCCATTACAATATAATATAAATTCCCATCTACTCCTACATCATAAATAGATACAATATTAGGATGTGTTAACCTTGCAGCTGATTGAGCCTCTGCTTCAAATCTTCTAATAAACTCTTCATCTGTGGTAAATTCATCTCTTAATATTTTAACAGCAACATGTCTTTTTAATACTTTATCTGTTGCTTTATATACAGTAGCCATTCCTCCATTACCTACTTTTTCGATAATCTCATATCGATTTCCTAATAGCTTACCTTCTAAATTCATATTTATCTCTCCTTAAATAATGTTTATACGTAGATTGTTATATATTTTTTATTATGATAACTGTTATATTATCATATCCTCCATTTTCATTTGCCATTTTAACTAATTCTTTTGGAGCTTGTTCAATATCTTTTTTAGCTTGCTTAAAAATTTCTTCTTGTGGCACTAAATTAGTTAATCCATCTGAATTGATAATTAAAATGTCATCTTTTAAAAATCCTTTCACCATAACATCTGGCTCCACAAAAGCATTACACCCAAGTGCTTTCATTAACATGTTTTTTTGTGGATGGTGTACCGCTTCTTCTTGTGTAATCTTTCCATCTTTCACTAATTTTTGAACATAACTATGATCTTGTGTTAATTTTCTCATAAATTCTTTTCTAATTCTATAAATTCTGCTATCTCCTACATGTCCAATAAATACCTTATTATTATATATTAAGCAAATCTCTAAAGTAGTACCCATTCCTTCTAAATCTTTGCTTTCCTTTGATTTTTCATAGACTATCATGTTAGCATATTCCATGCTACTCCCTAGTAGCTGTATAATACTATCTCTATCTTTTTCAATTTCTTTAAAATTATTTTCAATATAACTTTTAGCTGATTGTATAGCTAAATTACTTGCTATTTCTCCACCTTTATATCCGCCCATTCCATCAGCGAGCATATATAGCTGTACTTCGTCTAGTGAATCCGATATATAATAAGAATCTTGATTGATTTCTCTTACTTTTCCAATATCTGATTTTGCATAGGCTTTTATCATTATTTCACCTCTCTTACTTTCTAAACTCCAACTTATAATTCATCTCTATTATTTACATTTCTATCCTATATTTTTTACTATAACTTTTTATTATGTTCTTATTTTACCTTAAGATTTATATTTTTTCAAGTACTTTTATTGGGTTTTTAATAGTTTGCTACAAATCTCGTTACTGTTCGGACTAGATATATTCATATATGCGCGAGAAGAGTTCTATATATTTTTAAGCGAACTTTTCCGTGGGGACCGCTGAGAGCTGTTAAATGCATTAGCATTGTTACAGCTCCAGTGGGAAGAAGTGAGTATTAAAATATATAAACTCTTCGGAAACATTCGATTTTTTAAGTATGAACAGTAACCAATTACTAGCTATAAATATATATTTAGTTATATCTTATACTTCTATAAACTATCTTGGTTATCATTTTATAGATAGAATCATTCAAAGGATAACATCTGTGTAAGCCAGATAAATTTAAGTTATTACTTTTATTAATTTTATTATCTGTTAAATTTTGAACATATCCTTCTTTTTCAAGTTCTTGTAATTGTTCCTCTTTATATAACCCATAAGGATAAGTAAATATTTTTGTCGTTTCTTCTCCCAGTTTTTCTTCTATTATTTTATACGATTCCTTTACATTATCTACAGCTTCTTCTACGGATAAGTTAGTAAACTCCGGATGACTCATGCTATGAGAAGCAATTGTTATAAGCCCACTTTCTTTCATTTCCTTTGCTTGTGCCCAGGTAATAACTCCTTCTGTTTCCATATTGTCTGTTATAATGAACATGGTAAATGGTATATGATACTTTTGAGCAATTGGATATGCATTCTCATACACTCCTTCGCATCCATCATCAAAAGTAATAATACATGATTTTTTATAGAGTGGTTTTTGTCCATTTTTATATTCCACTAAATCCTCATAAGTAATAAAATGATATCCTACTGCTTTTAATCCATTTATCTGTTTTTCAAAAGTACTCTCTTTCGTTTGCATATAATCATAATGTATCTCTGAATCATCATCAATTATGTTATGGTATACAAAAATAGGAATTTCAAGATTTTTTTCTTCGAGATAATATTGATGATTTATTGTTATTCTGTCATATAGGATAATACTTACTATACTAACTAAAATTATAGCAAAAATTGTTATTAATATTTTTTTCCATCTCTTCTTCATAACTAATCTCCTTTACTCGCAAACTAATTTTGCAAGAAAAATTACATAAATTATCTTTATAGTACGAAATTTTAGAAATTTTCTACTATATAAAAAGAGATATTATCAATATTTAATAAATAATATCTCTTTTTTATATTATTGATTATTTAGCTTGATCTATTTCATATTTTCCATTTGCACTCTTTATAATAGCCAGAGCATCTACTGCTGTTGGATTTGTTGAAGAATCACTTAAAATTCTTCCTGCTTCTCTATATACTTCGCTAGATAATGGTATTTTTTTGTTGATATCTTTTATTAATGCTAATGCATCTACTGCATTTATTTTACCATCTCCTGTTACATCTCCATATAGTACTACATTATATTCTGCAATCGTTCCATTTTCTGCTTCATTTTTTTGTTCATAATTTTCATCTATTTTTATTATCATCCCTGTTCCCACTTGTGTATCTCCTGTCAATTCTTGTCCGTTGATATCATATATATTTTTAGGATTACTCTCAAATTCTTCAAGTAACTTATTTACGGTTACCCCTTGATTACTAAATCCAGAAATTATAGTATTGCTTTCTGAATTTGAAACTTTTAAGTCTAAATTTTTTACAACTTTCATAGGTAATTCATACCCATTCCATCCTGCAAGATATCTAGATATCGTTACTGAATCACATTCATTTATTAAACCATCTTGATTAACATCTGCCCTTAATAAATCTTCACTTTTTATCGCATTCTCATATCCATTAAGATATTTCTGTATTTGGGTAACGTCTGTAATATTTACCACTCCATCCGCATTAACATCTCCATCTCCATAATTTTTAACAGGAAGACTACTAAAAGCTTTCCATTTAGCTAAATAATGTGCTAAGATTTCATTATCTCTCTCTTCAATACATCCATTTAAATCCACGTCTGCTCTTATCTGGGCATAGATACTTAATTCTTCCACCTGTCCTGCAATATATTTAGCTAAAAGCGTTCTATCTTTTGCATTTATTTCACCGTCTAAATTCACATCTCCATATGATATCAATGGTAAATTGTCAAATCCTTCCACTCCCGCAAGATATCTCTCTAAGATCGTTTTATCCCATACATTTATTTCGCCATCTAAATTTACATCAGCATTGATTATTGCTGCTCCCTGCAATTTATTTTCATTTAAATCTGCAAAATATTTATCTAAATCCGTTATATCATCCACACTTACCTCGCCATCTAAGTTTACGTCTCCATATTTGATTGGTAAAGTAATTGTACTATCCGCAAGATATTTTGTTAATATATCTTGATCTTGCAAATCAACATTCCCGTCTAAATTTAAATCAGCATTAACTAATGCTTCTCCCTCTAATTCATATCCTTCCCATCCTGCAAGATATCTAATTAAAAATATTCTATCTGTTGCATTTACTTCACCATCTAAATTTACGTCTCCATATTTTACATCAGCTGCCAATAAATTTAATTGAATCATCACTATCATGATACTTGAAATAATTAATATTCTCAACATTACTTTTTTCATACTTATTTCCTCCTTTTATTGTTCTGCTTACTTTTTTTCCTTATTATTAGGGTTAAAATCATTGCTATAAAAACTATGATAAGAACACCTATTATCACATAAATAATCATATCATTTCCAGATATTTTTATTGCTAATTTTCCTTCTGTATAATTATCTGGTATTTCAAGTTCTTCTGTTGCAAATCCTCCATAAACTTTAGTTGTAAAAGTTGCCGTTCCACTTTTTTTTACTTTAAAAGTATATTGTATTTCTTTTTTGTTTGTATCATCAATCGAAACCCAAGCCGTTTTTAATACTCCATTATCTACTTCATTATTTACAAACATATCATCAACATTACATTTAACATATTCTAATTTTTCAGAATCATAATTCAAATAAAAATCTGCTGCTTGCATTTCTTGATTCCAAGAAACTGTTACATTTATTTCATCCCCTATTTCTGCTTTCTCATTATTTGTACTTATATTTAATGTTAATGTATTTGCATAAACGCATACTGGTATAACTCCTATTATCAATACCATTATAATTAATCTTAATAATGCTTTCTTCATTTTTTCTCCTTAAATTTTTGGTATACTTTTGTATTTTATAAATCCTATAATTGCTAGTATAGTTATTGTAATTATTAATAGTGTAATTGTTCTTTCCATTCCTGTATTTGGTATAGTCTTATTAGCCAATGTATTATCTTTTTCATTGGAAACAACATTTGGTTGTTCATTCTCTGCTTTATTTCCATTGCTTGATTTATCACTTATAGTTATCATTTGACTACCTGCAGTAGTATAATCATAACTAGTTGGACGTGATAAGTTTTTATCTGCAAAGTCATCTACACTTTGTATAAATATTTTTGCCTCACCTGCTTTGGTTGCTTTTAACTCAAATGTCATCTTAGTAAGCTCTGTTTCTTCCATAGATGCCCAATTGATAGAAATTTCGCCTGCTGTTTCCACATTATAGAAAGTATCCGTAATATTGGCAGATACAAATTCTATTTTGTCTGCATCATATTTAATTTTAAAACCTGCTGCTTGCATTTTTTCAGTCCAATCTACTGTAACTATTATTTTATCTCCTGTCTCATATTGCTTCTTATCTGTTGATAAAGTTAATGTAAGCGTACTAGCAAATGTTGCTATTTCAATAGTAATCATAAAAACTAAAGTGAATAAAATTATTTTAAATAGGCTTTTTTTCATATTTTTCCTCTTTTCCCTTTTTTATTTGTATTATATCATAAGACATTTCCTTTTTCCATTTTTTAATACAAAAGTAATATTCTTGTAACATGTTTGTAATATGTATATACAGTAAAATATAAAAATACCTCCTGTATCTTTTGATTTATTTCAAACCAAATAATACACAAGGCATTTATTTTAGCTAGTATCTTTATACTAATCTTATTTCTTTTCTAGGCTATTATCCTATATAAACTTTTTTATAATTGTACTATTTTCTCTACCCATCTTCTATTTATTCTTTATAAAAAAATATCAAAGCTAGAAAATTGACTTATTAATTTTTTCTTTATATAATATTGTTATTAATAAATTAGGAGATTTTAGAATGAATACAAACTTAGAAAAATTAGAATTTAGCAAAATATTAGGAATATTAAGTAATTATTGTATTACCTATATGGGAAAAAGCTTAGTAAATGATTTACAGCCTAGTAACTCTATTCAAGTAGTACAAAATTTATTAGATGAGACTTTTGAAGCCGTTAATTTAGTATATAGAAATTCCACACCAAATTTTTATGAAATCGAAAATATTAATGTTGAATTAAAACATTTAGAAAGCAATATCACTCTTTCTTGCAAATCTCTATTAAACTTAAAAAATATTTTTCAATTAGCCGATGAATTAAAAAAATACTTTTCAAAAGATTTCTTAGATATTTCTGAATATCCCATTTTATCATCTTTATTTAACACGCTTTATTCTAATAAAGACATTGTGGATAAAATTACTGCTTGCATTTTAGATGAAAATACAATAGCTGATAAAGCTTCTTCTAATTTACAATCAATTCGAAGAAAACAAAGGAATTTAGAACAAGATATTCGTAATCAATTAAATAATATGATACATTCATCTAAATATTCTAAATACATTCAAGAAAATATTATTACGATTAGAAATGATAGGTTTGTTATTCCTATAAAAGAAGAATATCGTTCTCAAATAAAAGGATTTATTCATGATATTTCAAATGCCGGTTCTACTGTTTTTATCGAACCAATTGCAGTATTTGAAATGAATAATGAACTTAGCAAACTAAAAATAGATGAGGAAATTGAAATTCAAAAAATATTAGCAAGCCTTACTTCTTTATTTGTACCTTATATAGATGAATTAAAAGCAGATGTTAATTTAATTGGTAAATTAGATTTCATTTTTGCCAAAGCCAAATATTCAAAAGCAATAAAAGGAATTACGCCTAAGATAAATAAAGAAAAGCAAATTAATCTGATAAATGCAAGGCACCCATTAATAGATAAGAAAAAAGTCATCCCTATTTCTGTTAATTTAGGAAACAAATTTCAGGTACTTGTCATTACCGGTCCAAATACTGGCGGAAAAACAGTTGCTTTAAAAACGGTTGGACTTCTTTGTGCTATGGCTTGTAGTGGATTAAATATACCTGCCAGCGAAAATTCCAGTATCTATGTTTTTGACAACATTTTTGCTGATATTGGTGATGACCAAAGTATTAGTGATTCTTTGAGTACCTTTTCTTCTCATATCATTAATATTGTTGATATTATAAAACACTCAACTGAAAATTCATTAATATTAGTTGATGAATTAGGTTCTGGTACAGATCCAATTGAAGGTGCTAACCTTGCCATCAGTATTTTAGATTATTTTAAAAACTCAGGTTCATTAACGATTGCAACAACTCATTACCAGGAACTAAAACAATATGCTCTGATAACAGATAGTTTCGAAAACGCTTCTGTAGAATTTGATATAAATACCCTAACTCCAACTTACAAATTATTAGTTGGTATTCCTGGAAAAAGTAATGCATTTGAAATTAGTAAAAATCTTGGCTTAAAGAATGAAATTATTAATCAAGCAAAATCTATGATGTCTTCCGATCAAGTAAATATAGAAGAATTACTAAAGAGTATTTATGATAATAAAACTGAAATTGAAAAAGAAAGAATGGAAGTGGAACTAAAACTAGCTAAAATTTCAGAACTAGAAAGAAACTTAATTCATGACAATGAAGCTTTGAAAAAACAAGAAGAAGATTTAATAAATAATGCAAAAATAAAAGCTAGAGATATTTTATTAGATGCTAAAGAAGAAGCAAATAGAGTAATAAAAGAATTAAATACTCTTAGTTCTTCTGACATAAAAACTGCTGATAACTTACGTAATAAATTGAATAAAAAAATCAAGGATACTAGTATTTTAGAAAACATCTCACATAAAACTACTGATTCCTCTAAAGCCTTAAATACTAATGATATTAAACCTAATACAGAAGTTTTTGTTAAAACTTTAGGTAAAAACGGAATGGTTCTTTCTCATGTATCAAAATCAGGTGATGTTCAAGTTCAAATAGGAATTATGAAAATGAATATTCCTATAAACAATTTAGAAAAAGCTCACATCGACAATGATTCTAAAGCTATGAATCAAAATCTAGTAAAAACTTCTGGATATACTAGCATTTCTAAATCAAAAACAGTAAAATCTGAAATTAATGTAATTGGTTTAAATGTTGAAGAAGCTATTTTTGTAGTCGACAAATTTTTAGATGATTGTAGCTTAGCTAAACTTCAAACGGTTCGAATTGTTCATGGTAAAGGTACAGGTAAATTAAAAAACGGTATTCATCAATTCTTGAAAAAACATCCTCATGTTTCCTCTTTTAGAATGGGAACTTATGGTGAAGGTGAGATGGGTGTTACTGTTGTAGAACTAAAATAGGAGCCATGTGGCTCCTATTTTTATACATATTTTTCTACTTTAACAACCGTTCTTCCACTTCTAGTTGTACCTGCAAATTCTTTAATCACGAATCTACCTTTTCCTCGAATTGTAATGACATCATTTAATTTTAATTGTTTTGAAAGTTTTGTCTCATTTTGTCCATTGATAAATACTCTTTCTTGGCTAATGATTTGTGCCGCCTTACTTCTAGAAGTTCTTGCTAAATCTGAAACAATATTATCCATTCTTAATGATGGCACAATAATAGATATCTCTTCTATTTTAACCTCTTTTTCCCTTATATTCGAAATCTCTTCTATTGCTATTTTACTATTTTCAAATCTAGTGAGTGATGGTAATTCCTTTTTTAATATTTCGGCAAATTCATTTACTACTATAATATCTGCTCCATTTTCTGAAACTAATATATCACCTACTTTTTCTCTTTTTAATCCTAATTTAACAATTCCACCTAAGTAGTTTCTATGAGAATATTTTCCATACTCCTCTTCTGGTAATTCTATTCTAACTATTTTTAACATTTTATTATAGTTTTTTTCTATCATTTTCTCATTATATTTCTCAGGATAAACAATTAAAATTTTTCTTTCACTTTCTGTATATCCACCAAATAATTGATAGTTTTTAAAACTCATTTTTCTTAAAAAATTTTCTACAAGAGAAATCTGATACATATCCAAAAAATCTGTATATTCTAACTTTTCTTTTGCTTTAGAAAACTCTATTTTATCTAATACTTGCGATAAACATATTTTATCCTCTTGTTTTTTGTAATCTTTTAATAATTCTTGTTTATTCATACTTTTTCCTTTCCATGAAACAGTAGGGACAGGTCTACTTTGTCTCATTTTTTTGTCGTTTTTTGTCTAACATTTGTTTTGCCTTCTGACAAATACAATCTGCATCTTGATGATATAATTCTTCTAATTCCTCTACTTGCCCATGTTTTATGAATTTATCTGGATATCCATAAGTTTGTATTTCTATATTCTCCATTTTTTCATCTATTATTAATTCTTTCACTACTGTTGCTAATCCATTTATAATCGTTCCATCCTCTATGGTTATTACTTTTTTTGTTTTTTCTATTGATTTTTTAGCCGTTTCTTTATCAAAGGGTTTTAAAAATCTAACATTTATTACTTCTGCAATAACTCCTTCTTTTTCTAGCATTTCTGATACTCGAATCGCTCTTTCTACTGTTTTTCCAATTGCAAAAATTGATATGTCACTACCTTCTTTTAGTACTTCCATCTTTCCATATTCTATTTTCTCATGTTTACTAAATTTTTCTTTTGCCTCTCCACCTCTTGGATATCGAATCACTACTGGTTTTTCTAAATTCACTGCGAATTCTAGCATATCTTCCAATTCCTTAAAATCCTTTGGTGCCATAATAGTTAAGTTTGGTACTAATCTAAAAAACGCCATATCCAGTGTTCCTTGATGAGTTTCTCCGATCTGCTCCTACTATTCCCGCTCTATCTACACACATAATAACTGGTAAATTTTGAATGGCAATATCATGTATTACTTGATCATAAGCTCTCTGATAAAAAGATGAATAAATTGGAACCACTGGAATAATTCCTGCTTTTGCCATTCCTGCAGCTAATCCTAAAGCATGTTGTTCTGCAATTCCAATATCAAAAAATCGATTCGGAAATTCCTCCGCAAATTTCGCAAGGCCTGTTCCGTCTTTCATTGATGCTGTTATAGCTACTATTTTATCATTTTTCTTTGCTAACTCTACTAGTTTGTCTCCAAATGCTTGGGAATAATCCTTAGCTTTTTCCTTTTTAGACTTACCTGTTTCTAAATCAAAAGGTCCTGTTGCATGAAATTTATCTGGATTTTCTTCTGCTATTTTGTAACCTTTTCCTTTTTTCGTTAATACATGAATTAATACTGGTCCATCTAGTTGTTTGCTTATTTTAAGCATCCTCTCTAATTCTTCTATATTATGTCCATCTACTGGACCTAAATAGCGAAATCCTATATCTTCAAAAAACATCTTTGGAATAATTAGTTGTTTAATACTTCTTTTTACTCTTTGTACTATCTTTACAAAAGGTACTCCTACAAGTGGTATTTTACTAATGATATTTTTCATAGAAACATTTGACTTAGTATATCCTCTTTTGGTTCTTAACTTACTTAAAAGCATACTAATTCCACCAATATTCTTCGAAATACTCATTTCATTATCATTTAGTATAACCATTAATTTAGTTTGACTCCATCCTGCATCATTTAAAGCTTCTAAAGCCATTCCACCTGTTAAAGCTCCATCTCCTATTACTGCTATCACATTATTATCTTCACCTTTTATATCTCTTGCTCTTGCCATTCCTAGTGCTGCTGATATGGAAGTACTACTATGACCTGTATTAAAACAGTCTGTTTCTGATTCGTTTGTTTTAGGAAATCCTGCTATTCCATTTAGCTTTCTTAAAGTCTTTAATTGTTCTTTTCTTCCTGTTAGAATCTTATGCACATAAGTTTGATGTCCAACATCCCATACTACTTTATCTTTTGGTAAATCAAACACTGTGTGCAAAGCCATGGTTAATTCTACCACTCCTAGATTAGAAGCTAAATGTCCTCCATTTTTTGATACAATTTCTAAGATATATTTTCTAATTTCTTCTGCTAATTCTTTTTGTTCTTCTATATTTAATTTTTTTACATCCTCGGCTGAATTTATTTTTTCTATCATAATATCACCTATTTTGTTTTACTATTGTTCTATATTATTTTTCCAATGTATATAATTTAGTTTGACAAATTTATTTTATCCGTGTATAATAATTCTCATTTCCTATGCTGAATACTATATAATATTTTGTATTAAAAAACAAGCGAACAAATAAAAAAAAGTAAAGATTGATGTAACTGTTCAGAAGTATAAAAATGAAACTTCATAACCCAAAAAACACAACAAGAAGCACTATAACAGTGCTTCTTGCCTCTATCTTTTTTACATTATAGCACAACCACTTCTCCATCTTTCACTCCGATCTTAGACAATTTATTTTTCTTCAAATTACCATCTAAAATTTCTCCTGCCAATTTATCTTCTAAAACGCTTTGAATCGTTCTTCTAAGCGGTCTTGCTCCAAAATTTTTATCAATCCCTTTGCTTGCGATTAAGTCTTTTACTTCTGGTTCTAATTCTATTTTTATTTTTTGAGTTTCTAGTCGCTTGGTTACTTCTTTTAGCATAATATCAATGATTTGATTAATTTCTGTATCTGTTAATTTATGGAATACAATAATTTCATCAATACGGTTAATAAATTCTGGTCTAAGTTCCTTTTTCAAAGCCTCCATAACTTCTTTTTTGGTTTCTTCGTATTCTTTTTGGCTTCCTTCCGTCTCGCTTTCTACCTTGCTAAATCCTAACATTTTCTTGTCTGTTATTAGTCTTGCTCCTATATTAGATGTCATGATAATTACTGTATTTTTAAAGTTTACCGTTCTTCCTTGGTTATCCGTTAATCTACCATCTTCCAATATTTGGAGTAACATATTCATAACGTCTGGATGTGCCTTTTCAATCTCATCAAAAAGAATAACAGAATATGGTTTTCTTCTTATTTTTTCTGTTAATTGTCCACCCTCATCAAATCCTACATAGCCTGGAGGTGAACCTATCAATTTTGATACAGAATGTGGTTCCATATATTCAGACATATCCACTCTTATCATAGCGTTTTCATCACCAAATAAGCTTTCTGCTAAAGCTTTTGATAATTCTGTTTTACCAACACCTGTTGGTCCTAAGAATAGGAAGGAACCAATTGGACGTTTCGGATCTTTTAATCCTACTCTTCCTCTTCTGATTGCCTTTGCTACTGCTTCTACTGCTTCATTTTGTCCAACTACTCTTTCATGCAAATTCTTTTCTAGATTTTTTAATCTTATATTCTCATCTTCTGTTATCTTTTTAGCTGGAATTCCTGTCCAATTTGCTATTACTTCTGCTATATTTTCCTCTGTTATATTAGTAACCTGCTTATTATTTTTATTTTTCCATTTTTTCTGTTCTTTCTCATATTGTTCTTTTAATTCTTTTTGTTTATCCCTTAAACTTGCAGCCTTTTCAAATTTTTGTATTCTTACTGCTTCCTCTTTATCTTTTTCTACCTCTTCTATTTCTTCTTCTAATTTTTTCAAAGTATCTGGTTCTGTATAAGATTTTAGTTTAGCACGAGATGCCGCTTCATCGATTAAATCAATTGCTTTATCTGGCAAAAATCTATCATTTATATATCTGGTAGACATTTTTACTGCAGCTTCAATTGCTTCATCTGTTATCTTTACACCATGATGTGCTTCATATTTATCTCTAATTCCTTGTAATATTTTAATGGTATCCTTTTCGCTTGGTTCATTTACTGTTACAGGACTAAATCTTCTTTCTAATGCTGCATCTTTTTCAATGTATTTTCTATACTCATTTAAAGTAGTGGCACCAATTAATTGTATTTCACCTCTAGCAAGTAGTGGTTTTAAGATATTTGCTGCATCAATTGCACCTTCCGCTGCCCCTGCTCCAACTATTGTGTGTATTTCATCAATAAATAATATTACATCTCCTGCTTTTTTTACCTCGTTTAAAGCTTTCTTTATCCTTTCCTCGAAGTCTCCTCTATACTTACTTCCAGCCACCATTCCAGAGATATCCATTGTTACAACTCTTTTATCTTTTAATATTTCAGGAACATCTCCTAACGCTATTTTTTGAGCTAATCCTTCTACCGCAGCTGTTTTACCAACTCCTGGTTCTCCAATCAGACATGGATTATTTTTTGTTCTTCTTGATAAAATTTGAATGACTCTTTCAATTTCTTCTTTTCTTCCTATGACTGGATCTAGTTTTCCTTCTTCTGCTTTTTTCGTTAAATCCTCTCCAAATTGATTTAAAGTTGGAGTTGAATTGTAACTTCCTTGTGCCTTTTGTGAATTACTATTCTTATCTTCTCCACTTAAATCTTCTCCTTCATTAATTACTCTTACAATTTCATTATATAATTTTGGAATATTAGTATTCAATTCCAATAAAATTCTAGCAGCTATACTATCTCCTTCTCTTAGAATTCCAATCAAAAGATGTTCTGTTCCAATATAGTTGTAACCAAGTTTTCTTGCTTCTAAAAAAGCGTTTTCAATTACTCTTTTCGTTCTTGGTGTAAAACCTAGAATCCCCTCTGCCGGCTCTTCATGACCTACTAATTCTACAATTTTATCAATAATCATATCTGATGTTATCGATTGATTCTCTAGCACCTTAGAAGCCACTCCACTTCCTTCTTTAACCAAACCATATAAAATATGTTCTGTTCCAATATAACTATGTCCTAACTCGATAGCTAATTCATTTGCAAATTCAATTGCTTTCTTCGCTCTATTTGTAAACTTATATGTCATATCTATCACTCCTTTCAATGTCCAATTTGGGACACATCTATTTTTCATTTATAATCTGTTTGATGACTTCTGCCCTTTTTATATCTCTTTCAATTGCCTCATATTGTCTTCCTAAATATTTTTGTAAATTTGCTGGTTTTGTATATAAATATAATTTTTGTACTTTCAAGTCTGTTAATTCTGGTAAGATTCCTAAATCCGTACCTAGTTTTATGTCAGATAATAAATCTCTCGTTTCTTCATAGGATATCTTTCTACAATTTGTTAAGATACCATAACTCCTATAAATAATATCTTCTAATTCTAATTCATCTTTTGTAAGCAATTTTCTTGCTTGTCTTTCTTGTTCTATTACCTTTTGAACAATCACTTGTAAATTTTTAATAATTTCTTTTTCTGTTATTCCTAGTGTTTGTTTATTTGATATTTGATACATGTCTCCTTGAATTTGGCTATTTTCTCCATAAATTCCTCTGATATTCATTCCAAAAGAATCAATTGCTTCTAATATTTTTCTTGTGTTTTTTGTTTTTGAAAGTGCTGGCAAATGAACCATTACAGAAGCCTTCAAACCTGTACCAACATCACTAGGACAGCTGGTTAAATAACCATATTTTTTGCTAATTGCATATCCTAAAATATTTCCTATCTTCTCATCTAATTCAATTGCTAAATTTAAAGTATTTTCCAAATCTAATCCACAATTAAATACTTGTATATTTAGATGATCTTGACCGCCTATCATGATGCAAATATTTTCTTCATCATTAATTAATATACTTCCTGTTTCACTTCTCTTTAAAGCAAATTCTGGACTAATTAAATTTTTTTCCACTAAACTCATTTTTGTAATGTCATCCATATCTTTCAATCTAAAAAATTTTAAACCATATCCAATACTATATAAACTTTCTTTTACCTTATTTTCTAGCTTTTCTATATCTTCTCTTTTTTCTAAATTAAATTTAAATTCGTTTAAATTTCTTGCCAATCTAATTCTTGTACTTTTAGCCACATCTGAATTTTCGCTACTTTGTAAATACCAATTCATACTTTTACCTTCCTTTATTTTTCTAATTTTTTAATTTCATCTCTTATTTTTGCTGCCTCTTCATATCTTTCCTCTTTTATTGCAATTTTTAATTTTTCTTGTAATTTTTCTATTTTCGATACTTGCGTTTTTTCTTCTTGCTTTTTGTTTTGCTCTTTTGGCTCAACCTTATTATCTATCTTTTCATCTATAATTTTTCCTATTCTTCCTACATGGCGATTTGCTCCTTGAATTCTCTTTATGATTGGATCTAATCTATCCTCAAATACTTGATAGCAATCTTTACATCCTAATCTTCCTGTATTTGCTATTTGGTCAAAAGTATATCCGCAACTATCACATTTTAAGTTTTTTATTTCATTTAGTATTGGCATAAACTCTGGTGCTCCAAAATCATCCATAAATCCTTCAAAAAAGCTTGAAAAGTCAATTGGCATATTAAAATCGATTTGTCCTATTCCCAACTTTTTACTACATTCCTCACATAAATTTAATTCTTTTTTTCTTCCATTTATATTTTCTGAATATCTTACATTTGCCTCTCTTTTTCCACAATTATCACATAACATAATGAATTCCTCCTTATTTAATAAAATTTACAATCTCCTTTCAGTCGATTGTATAAGTTATCTGTATCTCACTTTATTTCGCACAGCTAACTAAAGTTCATTCGAACGGCTAACTTAAATTTAATAACATATTTTTAAAAATTCTTGCACGAACTTTGTCTTTTATTTCCTTTTGTAATCTTAATACATTATCACTTGTTGCTACTTTTAAAAGTTTTGCTTCTTTACTATTTATAATGTTATAAGATAAAAAGTCACTAATTAATATATCAACTTCATTAGATGATAGATCACTACCTATATTATTTATAATATGCATAATATAATCTTCTTTAGTATTATTTACTTTTCGAATTGTAATATGACCACCACCACCTCTTCTACTTTCTACATAATACCCTTGTGATGGCTTAAATCTTGTTGCTATCACATAGTTTATTTGTGATGGTACACAATTAAAATGCTCTGCCAGTTCATTTCTTTGAATTTCAATTGATTCATTTTCTTCATCGAATAAGTCTTTAATAAATTCTTCTATTACATCTGATATTCTCAAATCTCTCATCTCCTTTGTGACAGCGGGGACAGTGCTTAAATGTCCTATATTTTTGTCGTTTTTTGTCACCTAATATTTTTATTTTTCTGACTTTGACTTTCTTTGACTTACATTGTAATTATACTCCTTTTAAAATATTTTTCAAGAGTCATTTTTGACTTTCTTTGACCTTTATTTTTTCCTGTTCGATATTTTTCTTAATTTATCTTTCTTTTTCTAACTTTATTTGTTTTTTTCTTTCTTTTTTGTCATATTTTCTAATTTGTCCACTTTGCTTTTTTGTTGTGGTAAGGATACCCATGCAAAATAAGAAGATATAAACTCTCCGTATTTAGTAGTGTCTTCCCACCCTTCTTCTGTTAATGAATTAAATTTGTTTTCTTTTTTAGAATTTTCACTCATAAAAGCACTCTCCATTTCGTAATCTTCTTAATATAGGTATGTACATTTTTTAATTATTTTATACTAGATTAATAATTTTTCTAAATTTCTAAACTTTACACAAAAAATTACGTTAACATATTCCATTCCTACTAAAAATATGTTATAATAATACTAGTTGGCAGATAAAGGAGGAATTAATTTTATGTGGCAAATATGGCTAATTTTAGCAGGATTATTTTTAGTTTTAGAAATTTTTACGGCTGGATTTTTAATCTTTTGGTTATCAATTGGTTCATTATTTGCTATGATTGTTAGCTTTTTTACAGATAACATTATTGTTCAAACAGCTGTATTTGTAGTATCTTCTACTATATTAATATTTGCAACAAAACCATTTGTAAAAAAGTTTGCTCAAAATAAAAGCTCTATCAAAACAAACGTATACTCGATAGTTGGCAAAACTGGTCTTGTAATAGAGGAAATTAATCCGATTCAATCTACTGGTCAAATAAAGATAAATGGAGAAACTTGGTCTGCTAGTACTAAAAATAATATTATCATACCAGAAGGTAGTGAAGTTGAAGTTTTAGAAATAAAAGGAGTAAAAACAATAGTGGCTCCTATCCAAATAGTTTCTAAAAATAATTAATTATGTTTTTAATTTATTAATATATATATAAGGAGGAAATTATTATGTGGTTTTTATTAGTATTACTTGTTATTATTTTAATAATAGCTGCTATGTCTATTAAAATCGTTAAACAATCTGAGGTATATGTCATTGAAAGATTGGGTAAATTCTATAAAGTTGCTGATGCTGGTCTTACCATTATCATCCCATTCTTTGATCGTGTTAGAAGTGTCGTTAGTTTAAAACAACAAACAATGGATGTTCCGCCTCAGGGGGTTATTACAAAAGATAATGTTACCATAACTATAGATACTGTTGTTTTCTATCAGATAACAGATCCTGCTAAAGCAGTTTATGAGATTCAAAGTTTAAAGAAAGGTATTGAATACTTGGCCATCACAACGATTCGTGATATTATTGGTAAAATGGACTTAGATGAAACCTTTAGCTCAAGAGATGGTATTAATAATCAGTTAAGAATTGTATTAGATGAAGCAACTGATAGATGGGGATGTAAAATTGATAGAGTTGAAATCAAAGACATTAACCCTCCTGCTGATATCCGAGATGCTATGGAAAAAGAAATGAATGCCGAGAGAAATAAAAGAGCTATCATTTTGGAATCTGAAGCGCAAAGACAATCTGCTATTACCATTGCAGAAGGTAAAAAACAAGCTGCTATTTTAGAGGCTGAAGCTGATAAAGAGGCTAAAATCAGAAGAGCTGCCGGTGAAGCACAAGCAATTAAAGAAGTTGCTGAAGCCAAAGCAAAAGAAATTCAAATGGTTTATGATGCAATGAAAAAGGCTGATCCTAATGACAAGCTAGTTCAATTAAAATCCTTAGAAGCTTTAGAAGAAGTTGCTAAAGGTGATGCAAACAAAGTATTTATTCCTTTTGAAGCAACTAGTGCTCTAGGTGCTTTGGGTGCAATGAAAGAAGTCGTAACAGATGAAAAGAAAATAACTAAAAAAACTGATAAAGAATGAAACAAGAGGGACAGGTCTTAAATGTCTCATAAAATAAGTCGAAAAATGCCAAGTATAATAAATTGTTATACTTGGCATTCTTTTTCATTTATCTCAATTGATAAATTTTCTTGGTACTCTTTCTGAAATGGTACTTAATATCTCATAATTAATGGTTCCACATTTGCTTGCGATTTCTTCTAAAGTAATCTGGTCATTATCCCAAATATATACTTCATCTCCAATTTCTACTTCATCTAAATCTGTTACATCTACCATAAATCCATCCATACATATATTCCCAATAATCGGAACCTTTTTTCCTTTTATTACAACATGTCCTTTATTCGATAAATTTCTCTTCAATCCATCAGCATATCCCATTGGTATAGTTGCAATTTTGCTTTCTCTTTTAGTTATAAATTTTCTTTCATAACTGATACTGGTTCCTTCTTTTACCGTTTTTAGAAAAGTTACTTTTGATTTTAGTGTACATACTGGTTTTAATGAAATCTTTTCTTTTATTCCTTCTCCTGATTCATATCCATATAAAATCATTCCTGGTCTTACCAAATTATAATGTGCTTCTGGATAGTTAATAATTCCATTAGAAGCTGAGGCATGAATATATTTTATATCTTTTTCTTTGTTCTCTATGATATTAATCGCTTTTTCAAATATTTCTAATTGTTTTCTTGTATATTCTTCATCTATATCGGCTGAAGATAAATGAGTATAAATTCCCTCTGTTTTTACATTTTTCATATCTTCTATAAATTGTTCTAATTGTTCCATATTAATTCCTGTTCTTCCCATTCCTGTTTCAATCTCAATATGAACTCTTATCTGTCTATTTTGCTTTTTAACTTCTTTTAAGAAATAAGGTGAAGATAATCCAATTACTAAATCATATTCAATAATTTTATTAATTTCACTAGTTGCTGGTTGATTTAATACAAAAATATCTTTTTGATATCCCAACTTTCTTAATTCCACTCCCTCATCTACAATAGCTACTGCTACTATGTCAAATTCATTTATTAAATCTAATCTAGTGTTTAAGTATGTTCCATAAGCATTTGCTTTTATAACAGGCATTATTTTCGTTTCAGGTTTCAATCTTTTCTTGATTTGCTCTATATTATGTTTAAAATTACCAATATCAATTTCTAATACGGTGGGTCTTATAATTTCTCTTTTGTCCATATAAAACTTCTCCTTCTTTGTTTTTCTAATCATGACATAATTCTTTCTATAATATTATCTTTTATTCATTCAATATTTATACTAATTCTTTTCTTTCAGTTTTAAAAGAATCATAATTTATTGCTATTCTTTCTTTGCCAATATAATCATATATCATTACCTTGTTATTTAATGTATCAAATGCAAATGTTGCACAAGTTGTACTCTTTTTTAACTCACTAAAATAATTTCTATCTTTAAATATAGTTTTATTATAATCTTTTGTACTATACTGTAATATCTGTACTAATTCTTCTATCTTTATATTATTTACATCTAGCTTTTCTAATAATTCATTGGCTTTCCTATATCTAAATATACTAGTTTCTGGTATATCTTTTTCATCTTTTGTTCTTACTAATAAATGATTTGATCTTGCATATTTTTCAGTTATATTAGTAATATCTGTTTTATCATGCTCTTTTTCAATATTAAATACTTCTTTCTTTTTTATATCTAATACATTTAAACTAAAAGCTGATGCTATTTCTATTTTATTTACTTTTTGTATAACTTCATCCATATTTTTTGAAAACATTAAATCTCTTACCATAAAGTATCTAGAAACATTTTCTATTTTGTTTTTTACTCCATAAATATAATTATTAGAAAATACCATTCCATGACTATTATAAGCAAATGCACTTCCTAACAATTTATTGGCAAAGATGTATCCTACTACCCATTCTTGATTAAAATTTATTTTTACAATTGCTAACATATCTAGAGTTTTATTTCTACCATCTTCATTATGTGCAAATAATACCCTATTATCAGTACTTTTTGTTATAATCGTCGTACAACCTCCTATTGCTTTATAAATTTCGGGACAAAACATTAAGAGTAATGCTAATCGATCTACTTTAGCACCATCAGCTCTCCCATATATTTCTTCTAAATATTGAGGATATTCCTTTTGTAGTTTCTTCTCTATTTTTTTTATAGCCTCTTTTATCTTTTTATTTTTTAATCGCTCTTCATATTTTTTTATATCTTTTTGTAAAAAATCTTTGAACATTTCTCCCAATTTAATTCCTATTTCATATTCACTTTTTGCACTTATTTCTACTATTCTTATTTTTTCTTGCATAATACAGTACCTCAATTATTTTTCTTCTCTTTTTATTTTTTCTCATCATATCATAAATTTTTTAATATAGCAATAAAGCAATCATCAGTACTCATGATGATATAAAAACATTTTATACAAAAAAGAGATCTAAAGACTTTCTCTTTAAATCTCTTATCAATTTTTATATCCTATTTTCTACAAACCAGATTCGTAAAATTCCACTTTATACTTCATATTTGTAGAATTAACGGCTCATAGCTTCTTCTACTGCAACTGCTACTGCTACTGTTGCACCAACCATTGGGTTATTACCCATTCCTATTAATCCCATCATTTCAACGTGAGCTGGAACTGAAGAAGATCCTGCAAATTGTGCATCTGAGTGCATTCTTCCCATAGTATCTGTCATACCATATGAAGCAGGTCCTGCAGCCATATTGTCTGGATGTAATGTTCTACCTGTTCCACCACCTGAAGCAACTGAGAAGTATTTTTTTCCTTGTTCAATACATTCTTTTTTATATGTACCTGCAACTGGATGTTGAAATCTTGTTGGGTTTGTAGAATTTCCTGTTATTGAAACATCTACACCTTCCATATGCATTATTGCAACTCCTTCTCTAACATCGTTTGCACCATAACATCTAACTTTACTTCTTTCACCATCTGAATATGCAATTTCTTCTACTATATTTACTTCATTCTTAAAGAAGTCAAAATCTGTTTTTACATAGGTAAATCCATTTATTCTTGAAATAACTTGTGCAGCATCTTTTCCAAGTCCATTTAAGATTACTCTTAATGGTTCTTTTCTTACTTTATTTGCAGATTTTGCAATTCCAATTGCTCCTTCTGCTGCTGCAAAACTTTCATGTCCTGCTAAGAATGCAAAACACTTTGTTTCTTCTGATAATAACATAGAACCTAGATTTCCATGTCCTAATCCAACTTTTCTTACATCAGCAACTGATCCTGGTATACAAAATGCTTGTAATCCCTCTCCGATTGCTTTTGCTGCATCTGCTGCTTTACTACATCCTTTTTTGATTGCAATTGCAGCTCCTAACGTATATGCCCATGCCGCATTTTCAAAACAAATTGGTTGAACTCCTTTTACGATTTCATATGGATTAAATCCTTTTTCTGTACATATTTTTAATGCATCTTCAAAATCTTTGATTCCGTATTTTTCCATTACTGGTTTTATTTGATCAATTCTTCTTTCATAACTTTCAAATGTTACTGCCATTTTTATTCCTCCTATTTACTTAAATTATTTATATATAGATGTGTCCCAAATTGGACATTTTGTCCAAAAGGAAACGTCCCCAATTGGACATTACTGTTCTCTTGGGTCAATCTTCTTAACTGCTTCATCAAATCTTCCATATGTTCCAGAAGCTTTTTCGATTGCTTCTTTTGGATCAATTCCGGCTTTGATGTTATCCATCATTTTTCCTAGATGTACATATTTATAACCAATAATTTGGTCATCTTTATCTAATCCTAATTCTACTATGTATCCTTCTGCTAAATTTAAGTATCTTGGCCCTTTTAATGAGCTAGAATAAATTGTTCCAACTTGGCTTGTATGTCCTTTTCCTAAATCTTCTAGTCCTGCTCCTACTGGAAGTCCTCCTTCTGAGAATGCTGTTTGTGTCCTTCCATATACGATTTGTAAGAATAATTCTCTCATAGCAGTGTTTATTGCATCACATACTAAATCTGTATTTAATGCTTCTAATATTGTTTTTCCAGTTAAAATTTCTCCTGCCATAGCAGCTGAGTGTGTCATTCCTGAACATCCTATTGTTTCAATTAATGCTTCTTGAATAATTCCATCCTTTACGTTTAAAGTCAATTTGCATGCTCCTTGTTGTGGTGCACACCATCCAATACCATGTGTTAATCCTGAAATATCTTTTATTTCTTTTGCTTTTACCCATTTTCCTTCTTCTGGGATTGGGGCTGGTCCATGGTCAACTCCTTTTTTTACCTGACACATTCCTTCTAATTCTTTTGAATAAATCATTTTATTTGCTCCTTTCAATTCTTAGTTTTATTGTACTTTTGTTTATATATTTTAGGATTTATCCTAAACTTAATAACTTAAATAGTGCATGGGCAGAATTTTATTTTCCGCCCTTTTTTTCTCTCTTCATTTCTTCTTCTGATAATAATATTTGATTTTTTCTAATTTTTCTTTCTTTTAGTTGTTGCTCATACTCCTCATTTTCTTTTGCTTCATATTCTTTTGAAGTGTTAAATGCAACCATGTTTTCAATGTCTTTTATATAAATTCCAGCTTCATATTTCTCTTGTCTTGATAAAGTTTTTGCACCCAGCAAATATCGATTCAATATATCTTTATCCTTTTTATTTACTTGTTCTGGGCCTATTCCTAAATATTTATACCTCCATATAATATGTCTTTCATAACTATTAAAATAATCATTCATTAAATCTTCATAGTTATATTCTACTTTGAACTTTAAATTTTCAATTGTGATAGTAATGTTAGACCATATTGTTCCGGTTTCTGATTTTCTGAATTCTTCTCGTAATTGTTGTATTTTTTCATATAATACTTTTACAAGTTTTAAATATTCATTTTCATCTAAATTAAACTTATTGGGTATTTCATAAACATTTATAGGCTTTTTTCTTAATATTCCTTTGGGAATATAATAAAAGTAAAGTTCTCCTGTTTTCTTTCCTTTCGGCATATCTATTACAGAACTGTATAAATATAATTTATCCCACTTTTCTGGAATCATGTAGAATATCATTTTTTGAATAACTTCATATATTTCTTTTATCTTCTTTGTATGATTTAACATATCACTTTATTCCTTATCTAATAAACTGATTCCTGCCATTTCTTCTGGTTTCTCAAGGTTCATTAAATCTAGCATTGTTGGTGCTAAATCTGCTAATTTTCCACCTGATTTTAATTTTAAATTTTTATTGCTCGTTACTAATATAAGTGGTACAGGATTTGTTGTATGTGCTGTATGTGGTTCTCCTGTTTTATAGTCTATCATTTGTTCTGCATTTCCGTGGTCTGCTGTAATTAGCATATTTCCTTCTTTTTCTTCTACTAATTTTACAACTTTTCCTACACATTCATCTACTGCTTCTACTGCTTTTATGGCTGCTGTTAAGCTTCCTGTGTGTCCTACCATATCAGTATTTGCATAATTTAATACAATAGCATCATATTTATCAGATTTTATTGCTTCTAATACTTTATCTGTTACTTCATACGCACTCATTTCTGGTTTCATATCATATGTTTCAACTTTTGGAGATGGTACTAAAATTCTATCTTCTCCCTCATATTGCTTTTCTTCTCCTCCGTTAAAAAAGAAGGTAACATGTGCATATTTCTCTGTTTCTGCAATTCTAAGTTGCGTATATCCTTTATTACTAATATATTCTCCAAATGTGTTTTTTAGTGGTTCTTTTTTAAATGCAATGTGTACATTTGGCATTGTTTCATCATAACTTGTGAAACATACATAATATAAATTTAAATCTTTTTTTGTTTCAAATTCATTAAATTCTGGATCTACTAAAGCTCTTGTTATTTCTCTTGCTCTATCTGGTCTAAAGTTAAAGAAGATAACAGAGTCATCTTTTCCAATCGTTGCCACTGGCTCTTCGCCATTGCAAATTACAGTTGGTTCAACAAACTCATCAAATACCTCTTTTTGGTATGAATCTTCAATTGCTTTTACTACACTTCCTGCCTTATTTCCTTCCCCGTTTACAAGAGCATCATAGCATTTTTGAACTCTTTGCCATCTTTTATCTCGATCCATTGCATAGAATCTTCCAGAAACACTTGCAATTTTTCCAACTTCTTTTTCATTCATTTTTTCTTGTAATTTAAGCACATAACTTTCAGCAGATGCTGGTGGTGTATCTCTTCCATCTAGAAAGCAGTGAACATATACATCTTCAAAGTCTCTTCTTTTTGCCATTTCTAATAATCCATATAAATGGCGAATATGGCTATGAACTCCACCATCTGATACTAGTCCTAGTATGTGTAATTTTGAATTATTCTTCTTACAATTTTCAATCGCTGCTATAAATTCTGGATTTGAAAAGAATTCACCATCTTCTATTGATTTCGTAATTCTAGTTAACTCTTGGTATACAATTCTTCCTGCTCCAATATTTGTATGACCAACTTCTGAATTTCCCATTTGTCCTTCTGGTAACCCTACTGCTAACCCGCTTGTATTAATATCTACATTTGAATATTTTTTCATTAGTTTGTCTATATTAGGTGTTTTTGCTAATTTGATTGCATTTCCATCTTTGTTTTGATTATCTCCAAATCCATCTAATATCATTAGCATTGTTAGTTTGTCTTTCATATTTACCATCCTTTATTTCTTTTATTTTTATCTTATTTTTCAAATTGCACTATTTTACTAAATTCTTCTGCTTTTAAACTGGCTCCTCCTACTAATCCACCATCTATATCAGACATAGAAAATAGTTCTTTTGCATTTGTACTCTTTACACTTCCGCCATACTGTATTATAACGCTATTTGCCACCTCTTGTCCATAGATTTGAGCAATTTTGTTTCTAATTTCTTTAATTGAATTATTCGCATCTTCACTTGTTGCTGTTTTTCCTGTTCCAATTGCCCAAATAGGCTCATAAGCAATAATTGTATTCTCTACTTGCTCTTTTGTCAACCCTTCTAAGGCAAGTTCTGTTTGTTTTGTGATGATTTCAGCTGTTTTTCCAGCTTCTCTTTCTTCTAACGTTTCACCTACACATACAATTGGTTTTAATTCGTTTGCAAATGCTGCTTTTATTTTTTTATTTACTGTTTCGTCTGTTTCATTAAAGTATTGTCTTCTTTCAGAATGTCCTATTATTACATATTCTACATTGATTGCTTTTAGCATTTTTCCTGAGACTTCTCCTGTATAGGCTCCTTTTTCTTCAAAATGCATATTTTGAGCTCCTATTTTAATGTTTGTTCCTTGTGCTGTTAAAAGTGCATAAAATAAATCTGTATATGGTACACATAAAACCACTTCATTTTCTGTATCTTTCACTAAAGGTGCTAATTCTTCTATAAATCCAATTGCTTCATTTGGAAGCATATTCATTTTCCAGTTTCCTGCGATTACTTTTTTTCTCATAATTTTCCTCCTTTTGTCCAATTGGGGACGTTACGCTTTTTAAGTTAGTCGCTTGAGCTTTTAGCGAATTACGGATAACTTATGCGTTAGCTGGACATTTTTAAGTTAGCTACTAGAGCTTTGCTCGTTACAGATAACTTATGTTGTGTCTGCCCAGTTTGGGACACTTCTTTTATTATTTCATTGACATTTTTCGACAAATTTATGGGACATTTTTGCACTGTCCCCAGTGTCTTATTTGTCTAACAAGCATTCAATTCCTGGTAATTTTTTACCTTCTAGGAATTCTAATGATGCTCCTCCGCCTGTTGAGATGTGAGTCATCTTATCTTCTAATCCGGCTTTTTTTACTGCTGCTGCTGAGTCTCCTCCTCCAATGATTGTCATTGCATCTATTTCTGATAATACTTTTGCAATTGAGTTTGTTCCAATTGCAAATTGGTCAAATTCAAATAATCCTAACGGACCATTCCATACTACTGTTTTTGCTTTTCTTAATTCTTCTGAGAAAATCTCAATGGATTTTTCTCCAATGTCAAATCCTTCCCAATCTGCTGGAATTTCTGTCCATGCAACTGTTTTGCTTTCTGTATCTGGTTTAAATTCTTTTCCAACTTTTGTATCTACCGGAAGTATAAACTTTACTCCTTTATTTTTTGCTTTCTCCATAGCATCTTTTGCTAAATCTAATTTGTCTAATTCGCATAACGAATTTCCTACTTCATATCCTTGTGCTTTAAAGAAAGTATATGCCATTCCTCCACCAATTATTAATGTGTCAACTTTTTCTAGTAAGCTATCTATTACTCCTATTTTGTCTGAGACTTTTGCTCCACCTAATATAGCTACAAATGGTCTCTCTGGATTATTTAATGCATTTCCTAAAAATTTTAATTCTTTTTCAATTAAAAATCCTGATACTGCTGGTAAATAATTTGCCACTCCTGCTGTTGATGCATGTGCTCTATGTGCTGCTCCAAATGCATCATTTACATATACTTCTGCCATGTCAGCCAATTTTTTAGCAAATTCAGGCTCATTATCTGTTTCTTCTCTGTGAAATCTTACATTTTCTAGTAACATTACTTCGCCTGATTTTAAATCAGTTGCTTTTTTAGTAGCATCTTCTCCTATTACGTCTTCTGCCATGATAACTTCTTTACCTAATAATTTTGATAATTCTTTTGCTACTGGTTTTAATGAAAATTCTGGTTTAAATTCTCCCTTTGGTCTACCTAAGTGAGAACATAAAATAACGCTACATTCGTTCTCTAATAAATATTTTATTGTTGGCAAGGCTGCTACAATTCTTGTATTGTCTGTAATATTTTTTTCTTCATCCATTGGTACATTAAAATCACAACGAACTAATACCTTCTTTCCTTTTAAATCAATATCCTTTACTGTTTGTTTATTCATTTTACAAATTCCTCCTTTATTTGTCTTTTTATTAGTATTTACCTATTTTTGCTATTTTATTTAAGACATCTTTATTCTATATCAAAAAAGAACACTTTTCAAGTGTTCTTTCGAATTTACTTATTTATTTCTATCTACATATATTTTATTGTTCTAAACTAATTTTTTTAATTTCTTCTAGACTTAATTCTGTAATTTCTTGTATTTCATTAATATTCATATTCTTTTTTAATAATTTCTTTGCTATTTCTATTTGATTTGCTTTTTTTCCGGCATTTATTCCCTCCTCTCTCATGTTATACATACTAGTATTATAATTAAACTCCGCCTTTAATATTGCCTCATATCTTTCACGTTCTGCTCTGTCCATACTCATTTCATCTAGTTCTTCAACCGCCTTTTTTACCTCTTTATTTTTCTTCTCTGCCATTTTTATCTTTTCCTCCTCTCCAACTAGTAGCCACAGCCATTGTTCTAACCTAGCATTTGTATTTGGATTTTTCTTTTTAAACTTTGGTATTTCTATAAAATGCATTTCTACTTCTTTGGTTGCTATTTCTTCCTCTTTTGTATATCCCATATCGACATATGCTCTTTGTGTTGTTGGCTCAAATTTCATATGTGAGATTGAATGATAGCTATTTCTTTCGTAATAATTAAAATTTAGTATGTTTATTAAAATAGATTTTTTTAGTTTCGTATAGCTATCACCTTTTGTTAATTGGTTCGATATTAGTTTTCCCATATAGGTTGTACTTCTTTCTGCCATATTATGCTCATTTGCTACTTGCATCTCGACATCTACAACAGAATCTTTGTTGATTTGAACTTCAATATCTAATACACCTAATTTACTATCTTTTGTATCTTTAGGCAATTCTGAATTTTGTATTTCTATGCTTTCAATTTCCGATTCTAAGATCGCCTCTAAAAAGTCTTTTAACAAACTTTCATTTCCTTCTTTTGTAAATACACGTTTAAATACATAATCACTGCAAAGCGGTAATCTTTCTATCTTCTGAATATCTTCCTGATTAATTTTATTAGTCATCTGCTTCCTTTCTATTTTACTAAAATTATTTTTTAATTTCAATATCATTTTAGTAAAAGTTTACTTATATTTACAATAAATATTAGATATTACATTTTATTTCTTTATAATTATTGAAATTTTATTTTACAAAAAGAACAAAAATAAATTGAATATAAATTTAGCACAAAAATATGCCATTATTTTAATTGTTTTGAATATTTAGAATTAAGATTTATTTTACTTAAATTTTTCAAAATATGAATGAATTTAAATTTAGTTGTGAATCTAATTTTAATACATATTAAAAATTGAAATTCTAAAATTTGAATTTAAAAGTTGATTTTAAATCGCAATACTTAATACTTATTGCATCTTTTTAATTAAAACATAAAATGCCGAATTTTGCAAACATTTTCGACCGCAAAATTCGACACGTATTTTATTCTTGCCATCCTTCAATCTCACTATACTTAATGATATAATTTCCGTGCTTGCTTATAAAGGATTCATCTCCTGGCTCTTCACTATTATATCCCTTTTCTTTAATTATAAGTTTTAAATCATCCTTTGTTGGTACTATTCCTGTTTTAACCTTTTCACTATACAAATCCGCTTCTATTTTCTCTATTATACTCTCTCTTTGAGCATTTTGTATCGTTCCTTTGCTTTGTTCAATAACTCCGTTGTGGTCACTGATTGAACCTAATGTGATTCCTGCTAATATTAGCAAAACAATTATCATGATAACTAAAACCATTAGAGTTATTCCCTCTTCTTTTTTTCTCATTGGTATCCTCCTTAGTTTTTCTTTTTACTGAAAATATTGTATATGAAAAAAGAATACTTTGCAAGTATTCTCTTTCATAAAACTAAATTCTTAAATTAAATTTTATCCTCTTGAAGCAATATAGCAAGCAAGGTCTACTAATTTATTTGAATATCCCCACTCATTGTCATACCAAGATACTAATTTTACAAAAGTATCTGTTAATTGAATTCCTGCTGTTGCATCAAAGATTGATGTATGCTCATCACTAATAAAGTCTGATGATACAACTGGTTCATCAACATATTCAATAATTCCTTTAAATTCATTTTCAGATGCTTTTTTCATAACTGAACAAATTTCTTCCATTGTAGTTGGTTTCTCTAAATTACATGTTAGGTCAACTACTGAAACATCTACAGTTGGTACTCTAAATGCCATACCTGTTAATTTTCCATTTAAAGTTGGAATAACTTTTCCTACTGCTTTTGCAGCTCCTGTTGAAGATGGAATAATATTAGCTGCTGCTGCTCTACCACCTCTCCAATCTTTTTTAGAAGCTCCATCAACTGTTTTTTGAGTTGCTGTTGTTGCGTGAACAGTTGTCATTAATCCATCTTTAATTCCAAAGTTATCATTGATTACTTTAGCAAGTGGTGCTAAACAGTTTGTTGTACAAGATGCATTTGATACAATATTCATACTTGGGTCATATTCTGTGTTATTAACACCCATAACAAACATTGGAGCATCTTTTGATGGTGCACTGATAATTACTTTTTTAGCTCCGCTATCTATATGAGCTTGTGCTTTTTCAAGAGTTGTAAATACTCCTGAACATTCTAATACATAATCAACTCCAATTTCTCCCCATGGGATATTGTGTGGATCCATTTCATTATATACTTTTATTTCTTTTCCATTTACAACTAATGCTCCTTCTTTTGCTTCTACTGTTCCATCAAATTTTCCGTGTACAGTATCATATTTTGTCATGTATGCCATATAGTCTGCTTCTATAAATGGGTCATTAATTGCTACAACTTCTACTCCTTCTTTTTTTAGTGCTGCTTGGAATGATAAGTTTCCTATTCTTCCAAATCCGTTAATTCCTATTTTCACTGACATAGTCAATTCCTCCTCCTTTAGATGATGAATTTCCTTTCAAACATCTATTTTTTATAGTATTACCTAAATTCCTTCAGGCAATTCCATTCTATACCAAAAAAGAATAGTTTGCAAGCATTTTTTTATTTTTTAGAATAATTCAGAGAGGTGTGATTGGGGGTGTGATTGGGGACAGGCACCAATCACACTTTTCCATATAATTTTTCTAACACAATAATAAACATGGCGTGTGACCAACCTAGCCCAATTACCCAATTTGGCTTTAAGGTAGCGTTGTCTACTTGTTCTCCTAAGAAATAATGCTTACCTGCTGTTTTTACAACAAAATCAAATGTTTCTTTTGCTTTTTTCTTTTCTCCTGTTTCTAAATAATATAATGTCATCCAAAGATTAGCTATTGGCCAAGGGTTTCCATCCATATAATGATCTTGTTCAAATCTTTGATATCCTCCTGTATAGGTTCTTAAAGATAAATTGATTCTTTCTACTGTATTTCTAATCTTATTTTCTTTTGGTTTGAATACGTTAAATGGTGTAACTGCTCCTAAAATACTAATATCCATTTTTTTGTCTTCCGGATTTCTTACATAGGATTTCTTTTCTTCATCATACATGTTTTCATTAATATATTTCTTAATTTCTACTTGGATTTTTTCTATTTCTCTTTCATTCTTTTGTATTTTTTCATCTTTTAATCTATTGTTTTCAAATTCAGATGTATTCTTTCCTAAAGCTTTATATATTTTTAATATGCAATCGAAAGCTGAATAAATACTTGCTAAAGAGTATAGGTGAATTCCTTCACTCATTTCCCATAAATCATAACTTATATGATATTTATGACCTTGCCTATTTATGCTACTTTCTATCTCTTCTTGCACTTTATCTTTGTCTCTTTCATCTTTTCCTTGGATTCCTAGCCAATCTTTCACGTATTTCTTTAAGAAATCAATTGCTTTCTCGCACATTTTTAAATTGTCTTTTAAGAATTTTTCTGATTTAGAATACTTATAGTGTTCATATACTCCATATACTACACTTGCTGTTTCATCAATTTGATATCCCCAAGATGGTGCTAGCTTTCCATCTGTATAAAATCTTTGTTCCCACATTCCATTTTTACTTTGTGTATTTTTACAAAAAGCTTTATAAAATTTTTCTGTTTCTTTTTCCATTTTTAAAATGTCCATGGCTTTTGTCATAAATACGGCATCTCTTGGCCAACAATAGGCATATCTTCCACATTTTGTGAATTCTTCATCGATTTCTACTGCGGCAATCATTCCACCTGTTTCAGAATTTGTTAAAAGTGGAAACAACAAAATACTTCTTTTATAAATTTCAAAAATTCTTTCTTCATAACTGTTTTCTGGATCTTTTAAATTTAGTCCGTTATGTGCTTTTACGTATTTTCTCCAATATGCTTTTGTAGATGTATATTCTTTGTTTAAGTCTATCTTTGTAATTCTGTCAATTTCATCCTCCATAGCTGATACGTTTCTATTCTCATCAATTAAAATACAAATTTCCAGGGTTTTCTTTTCTTGTGGTCTTATTACACCAAAGTCATAACTTATACTAGAATCTTTTGACATTCCAATATAATCTTTATCTTGTATTTCTCCTCTTTTTATTGTTTCTTTACTTCCATTAATTTGATGAGAACAAAGTTTATATCCTTTAGCAAAGGTAGATACTGAAAAATCATGAGCATATTGCATCATACCACCATCTACTATTTTACAGCCAACTAAGTTGTTTTTGTCGGATAATAGTTCAGAATGAATATAAAATTTAGTATTTAAGTCTATTTTTCCATCATTCATAAAAGTATATCTTTTTACCAAAACATTTTCTTTCATCATAATATAATCAGTTTGTAATACTTTTAAATTAAAATATGTATTCGTTATTTCTGTATTTAAAATATTCGTATCTGTATCATAATATTGTTTATAAACATTGTTTACATCATCATGTAAGTAAATTAAGTCAGAATTATTTATTTTAACTCCCGTATGATAAAAATTTATATATTGTTTATTATCTTTACTTGGAAAATATAATCTTTGCAACTCACCTTTTTTAGTAAATGTTGCTATCATATTTTTATTTCCAATTATTGCTTCGTTTAAATATTTGTTTTCCATTTTTATTTCCTTCCTAAAAACACAACTTCAGTTTGAAAAAGAATAGTTATATTGCTAGGAACACAAATTTGAAATTTATGAGGCGTACTGTTGTACGTTGATTAAATTTCAAATGCAGTGTAACAACGCAAGATGGCTATTATTTTTCAAACTTGTATTATCCTTCAATTACATTAATAATTTGTTTTTCTAAATCTTTTATCTTTTCGTTAATTCTAAAGATATCTTCGTCCCTTAAGTTTTCATTATTAACATCTTGTCTTACATATTGATCCATATCTTTAATTTCATCTTTTAATTTTTCTAGTCTTTCTATAATCTCAGTTTTTATTGTTTTTGAGATTTTTCTTTCTATTTTATGAGTCATTTCAATTTGATCACTTATTTCATAGGTTTCTCCAAATTCAGGAATGATAACTGGTATTCCTGTTTCTTTCTCAACTTTTTCTTTTAAGATATCTTGAGCTTCTTCTTCTCCATGCACCAAAAAGATATGCTTTGGTTTCGTGATAAATGAATAAATAAAGTTCATTAGACCTTCTTGATCGGCATGCCCAGAATATCCTTCTATATACTCTATTCTTGCATTTACAGCTATTTCTTCTCCAAAAATTTTTACTGTTTTTGCTCCGTTTACTATACTATATCCTAGAGTTCCAGGAGCCTGATATCCAACAAAAAGAATGGTAGATTTTGGGTTCCATAAATTATGTTTTAAATGATGTTTAATTCTTCCCACTTCGCACATTCCACTTGCTGATATAATGATACTTGGTCTTTGATCTTCGTTAAGTGCTTTCGATTCATCTGCTGTTCTTGTAAATTCTAACCCTGGAAATTCAAGTGGATTTTCTCCCCTCATAATTTCTTCTTTTACTTCTGTTTCAAAAAGATTCGCATTTTCTTTAAATACTTCTGTTGCTGATATAGCAAGTGGGCTATCTACATAAACAGCAGATTTCATTAGTGTTTTATATTTTCTTCTAAATTCATCATCATCTTTTACTTCTTTTAATTTGTTTATTTCATATAAAATTTCTTGTGTTCTTCCCACGGCAAAAGAAGGTATAACTACTGTTCCACCATTATCTAGAGTTTCTGAAACAATATTTAAAAACATTTCTGCTTTTTCATCATTTCTTAGATGCATTCTACTTCCATAAGTAGATTCCATTACTAAATAATCTGCATCTTCTATCATTGTTGGTGAATCTAATAATGGAATATCGTTATTTCCTAAATCTCCTGTAAATACTGTTTTTGCCTCTTTTTCATCTTCTTTTACCCATAGTTCAATAATACTAGAACCTAACATATGTCCAGCATCGTTAAATCTAACATGAATTTCTGGTGTTATTTCAATGATTTGGTCATATTGTACTGGTTCAAAAATCTCCAAACATCTTGCCGCTTCTTCTGCTGTATATAATGGTGGTATCTCTTTTTCGCCTTTTCTTTTTCTTTTTTTATTTTTCCATTCGTTTTCCATCTCTTGAATATGTCCACTATCTGGTAACATTAAAGCACACAAATCACAAGTCGCTTTGTGAGCATATATTTTATTTTTAAATCCTTCATTGTATAGTTTTGGAATTCTTCCTGAGTGGTCGATGTGAGCATGTGTTAACAACATAAAATCAATATCTGCTGGATTAAATTCAAATTCTTCTGAATTTTGCATTTCTAATTCTGAATTTCCCTGCCACATTCCACAATCTACTAAAAATTTTTTTCCTGCTGCTTCTACTAAAAAGTTTGAACCTGTAACAGTTCTTGTTGCACCTAAAAAAGTTATCTTCATATTTGTTTATCTTCCTTTCTTACTTAATCAAAAATTTTAACAACTATTTAATTTTCAAAAAATTTCTAGAATGTAAAAATTTTTACTTTTTTATTTAGTCTTATATTTAAATCTTTTTTATTTATATTTTCTACATGTTGTAATTCACTTTTTTCTTCTAAACTATTTTCATCAAACACTTGTACATAAAATTTTTCTTTTTCTTTTATAAGTTTTATGTTTATTTCTTCTAAGTTTATGCTCTTTGCCTTAAATATATTTTTTAACATTTCATAATTTATTTCTTCTTGTTTAGAAACTTTTTCTAGTACCTTCATGTTATTGGCTTGCTTTATTATTTTCTTTCCTATTTCGTTTATTTCGTTTGAAAGTTCTAATGTTTCTCCTACACTTTTTTCGTAATCATAAGGTAGCATAGTGTAATATCTAAATTCATAAATTAATTTCATTACTTCTTGTTTGTTTCCGTGCCTTTTCAATTTTTGTTTCAAAACATTTTAAAAATACTTTTTGTAATTCTAATTTTAATTTATCAATTTCTTTTTGTGGTTGTTTCGTATTTAATAATTTTAAATACTTTTCTTTGTTTTCTAGTTCTTTTTTATATTCAATAAATTTTTGAGGATTTAGTAATTCGTTTAGCTTTTCTAGTTGCTCTATTTTTTCTTCTCTTTCATCTGTCATTAACTGAGATAAAATTCTTATGCTAAATATTTTTTCTTCTAATGGTAAATTCTCATTTCTTTTAATATATTCTTCTTGTAACATTGATTTATTATTGATTGTTTCATCTATATTTCTAATTTCATTTGTTAGTTTTCTTTTTTCTTTTGTTATTTCTTCTACAAATTTTTTATTATCACCTATTTTTCTTATTTTTTCTTCGTTTTCTTTTTTTACCTCTAATATTCTTTTTGCGTTATTTTTATCAAATTTAACATCAAGCAAAATAGAAATTTTGCTTAGGTTTTCAATAAATTCGTTTGCTTTTTCTTCTCCATATTCTTCTTCCATTTTATTTTTAAATAATTCCATATAATCTATAATAAACTCTTTATTATAAATCCAATTATCTAAAAACTTATTTCCTATTAGCATAATTAAATTTTGATAAATTATATTATGTTCTACACTTTCTATTTCTCTTGGAATGATAGTCCACGAATAACCATTAAAGTCTCTTAATGGTTCAACTGTATTGATATTGTTTCCAACATTAATTAAGTTTGATAATGTCTCATTTATTAAAAAATAATCATCTTTTATAATTTTATCTTTCTTGCTTATTTTTGAAATGCAATATAATAATTTTCTTTCTATACTATAGCATATAATTCTTTTTTTATTTTTTTCCACTAAAAAAGTTCTATTTCCTATTATTTTACTTTCTTCTGAGTTAGGTTTTATTAATTTTATTTCATTGCAGTTCATTTGAATAATATTTATGATTCTTCGAACAAACTCTTCTTTTGTTTCTACATTTTGTTTTACTTGTTTGTAATCTTTATATGCTGTTTCTATTTTATATAATATACTAAGGAGAATACTTTTTACATCTTCATCAAAATACTTTTTTTCTAGTACAGTTTCTAATTCGTTATTATAATCTTTTTTCACTATTTTATCTAAAAAATTCTCATTTTTCTTTTGCAAATTTCTTCTCCTTTCTCTTGGGGTTGAAAATTTTTTTAAAATTTTTCCTCTCTTTTTTCTATGTATTATCTAATTTTGAAAAAGTTTAAAATCTTATTTATTATCTTTTTATACCATTTTTCTTTTTTTAATTCTGTCATATACATATTATTCTTTTGTGTATTATTTTCTATTATATCATTTTCTTGTATGTTATTTTCTTTTATTTTTTGTTTTCTATCTTCAAAATTAATTGCGTATTTTTCTCGTAAAATTTCTTCCTCTTTTTTTAATTCTTCTTGATCTATTTTTAATAACTTCATCCTTTTTTCTGGTGTACACAAATAATCTCTGTATATCAAAGCTAATATTACTCTTGTTTCTTGTAATATTTCTTGCTCATTTATGCTTTTCGAATAATCTATACTTACTTTATATCCGCAAGTCTCTATTATTATATAACATTTTTTTGAACCCCTGTGGTATTTTGCTATATAAACTTTTTTCCATGTGATTAATTATATTATATACTTCATTAAAAGCTTGATTTGTTGTACTCTCCATTTATCTTTCGTCTCCATCATCTTTATTTTTCTCTTGTTTTTTCTTTTCTTGATTAATAATTTCTAGTACTTTTCTTGCGTTTTCTCCAATTTTTTTCATATTTTCTTCCTCTTGCTTTTTATTCTCCAACTTCCTCGCCTTCCTTTTCATTTACAATTTGCTGTATTTTATTATTTATGTTTCTTATTTTACTAACTTCTTGTTTTCTTTCTTGTGGCGTTGTTCTTTCATAATTTTCTTCTAAATCCTCTATTCCAACTTGTCTTTCTTTCTCTAATACTTCATCTTTACTTTGCAATTGTTCTGGTTCGTTCTTCTCCTGTTCTTCCTCCTGTTGTTTTTGTGCTTCAGCTTCTTCTTTTAATTGTTCTAAATCTATTTCTTCACAAAAATCACTATGTGTTACTCTATTGTTTCTAATCTTTTGCCAAATTTCTCCTGCTAAATGTTTTTCACCATTATGGTATCGTTCCATCATATTATTTACTTTTTGCTTTTCTGTCTCTAAGCACTTATCTTTATCTACAATAACAATTGGTAGTTCTCCCCAGTCTTTTGATGCCTTTTGTGCCTCTTTCATATTTGGTATTTTACCGTTTTTCCTAAATACCACAATATAATCTGGTTGTTTTCGCTCTCCGTTTTGAATTCTTGCCCAGTCCATCTCGTTATATTTATTTGTTTTATTTATTTGAGTTTCTGGTGAATAATATGCTTCGCCTCCACCAGCTGTTGAAACAAATCCATCTTCTGCACCTGATGAACCTAAATCTCGTGTCCCAGACAACATTAGTCCTTCCGAAGACATATCATTAAATCCGATAACATATATTCTCAATTGGTGCTGTTCCCATCATGTCATTTCTAATATAGCTAGTACAAAAGTGCTGTGAAGCTATTGCAGGTCTATTCCAGTCTTCTTTATAGTTTTGAATATCATTTATTACATATGCCCCTATTGATGTTATCATCATTTTAAATTCTGTTCCAGCTTCATATACTCCATCTGCTATTTTTTCCCCTTCTTGTATTTTGTATAATCCATCATTGAACTTCTCTGCATATTCTATTTTTAATTTTCTTTCAAATTCAATTTTACTAATAGCCTCTACTTCTTTACATTCATCATAAATTTTTTCTAATATTTGTGAATTATCTAATTCTTCTATTGCTTTTAAACTTAATATATAATCTTTGCAATCCCCATCTTCAATACTCTCTATATCTTCACCAAATTTTTTAAGTATATTTTTGCTATAATGTAAACTTTGTCCATATATTTTTTCTAATATCGCTTCTTTTTTTTGTGCAATATTATCACTTTTTATCCATTCATCACATTTTTCTTTTCTTATTGAATCATAATTTTTTAAATCTTCTAACGTATCTATTTCAAAAATATTTTTGTCTTGTAATACTTTTATTAAATTTTCTATATCATTATCCTGTATATCTTCAATATCTTCAATATCTTCTATTAGTTTTCTATATTCTGATATATTTTCAAATATAGATTGTGCCAATGGTGTCCATTCTTCTGTTTCCTTCTTTTCTGAATAAGTATTGATACATGTTGATAATATTTTTAATTCTTTATCATTTAAATTAAGTAATTTTTTTTGAATATCTTGATAACACGATATCTGATTTATATTGTCAATTCCTAATTCTTTAATATATTTATCTTCTAATATAGCAAAATCAATATTCTGTAATACTTCATTATTTTTTTCATACATTTGCATAATATACTTTTTTTTAGTTTGTATGTTTTCTTGTCCTTCCATCAGCATAAACTTGTCTATATTTTTTTTTATAAATTCTACATCTTTTCCTCTTTTTCTAAATTTTGATATTGTATTATTTTTGAGCTTAGATATCTCTTCTATCTTCTTATTTTCATCTGCTATGGAATCTATAATTTCAAACTTCAAATTTTCATTTTCAATTTCATATATAAAATTAATCTTCTCATCATCATTTTTTGTTTTTTTTACATTTTTAAATTTCTTTAATAGTTCTTGAGATTTTTTAAATTTATCATTCTTTCCCATTTCAGTATTATTATACCTATAAAAAAATTTCTTAAGATCATCATATGGCAATATTTTCATAGCAATTTCTAATTTCTTATTTTCATTTTTTATAAGTTCTATAAGTTCTATCTCAAAACTTTTAAAATCTTCGTTAATTAATAATATATCTTCAATTAACTTATCTGCATCTTTTATTATTTCTATAATTTCTAATTTATGTTCTATATCATCTATAAAAGGGAGCATTTTTATTTTTTTTTCATCGTCTTCTATTGTTTTTATAATTTTTACTTTATATTTTTCTTTATTAATACCTGTAATCTCATGAATCTTCTTATCATCATTTTTTATTGTTTTTATAATATTAGCTTTACTTACATCACTTTTTATAAAAGAAAGTTTTTCTATTTTTTTATCATCACTTTCTATAGATTTTATTACTTCCGATTTTAAATATTCACAATCTAAACGATCTATAGCATCCAGTCGTTCATCTTCGTTTTTAATATCTTTTATTTCTTCGTATATTTTTAGCTGTTCTTCTATTCTTTTTAAAATTTCATCTTTCCCATTTTTTTCTAAAATTTCTTTAAATATTCTATATTTACCTTCTCTATCGGTTATTCTGTTAAAAATATCAAGACTATTTGCTAAGCTACTTATACGATTTGGTTTTTTAAAAATATCCAATAATTCTATTTTATTACTATCTTTTTTCATTGTTGTAATAAGCTCTACTTTTTGAAGATGATCTTCTAATAAATCAATTGCTTTTAGTTTTATATTGTCATTTTGTATTAGTTTTGCTAATTCTAATTTTTCATCCAATTCATTTTTTAATAAAGAAATCGCTTCTAATTTCTTACTATCATTTTTGATTTTTTTTGCTGTTTCTAAACTTTTAGTAAGTCTAATTATTTTTATTCGCATATCATCAATTAATAAACTCGCTTTTCCTAAGAATCGTTGCTTATATTTTTTTCTTTCATTTATGCCTAATATTTTTTTATTTTCATCACTCATACTATAATTTCCTTCATCTTATATTATAAATATGTATTTTACTAAAAATTTCATATTGCTGTATCGCTTTTATCCACCAACATTTTCTTCTGACTTTCCCATCTTCAGTTCATTCCATTTATCTAAACTCATAAGCACTTCTCTTGGTTTACTTCCTTGATAGCCGGAAATAACCCCTCTTTCCTCCATTTGATCTATAATTCTTCCTGCTCTTGCATAGCCAACTTTAAATCTTCTTTGTATAAATGATGTTGAAGCTTGTCCTGTCTCAACAACGGTCTGAATGGCATCCATTAAGAATGGGTCTGTATCATCATCTTCTGCTTGTTCTTGTGCAAGTTCTTTATCTGTTTTATTGCTATTTTCTATGCTCTCTAAAATATCTTCACTATAAGTTGCTGTCCCATTGGATTTGATAAAGTCCACTATTTTTTCTACCTCATCATCTGATACAAAAGCCCCTTGTACTCTTGATGGCTTTGGTGCTCCTGATGGAAAGAATAACATATCTCCCTTACCTAGTAATTTTTCTGCTCCTACACTATCTAATATTGTTCTTGAATCTACTTGTGAAGATACGGCAAATGCAATTCTAGAAGGCACATTCGCTTTAATTAAACCTGTAATAACGTCTACTGATGGTCTTTGTGTTGCGATTACTAAATGCATACCAGCCGCTCTTGCCTTTTGTGCTAAACGACATATTGCATCTTCTACATCATTTTTTGCTACCATCATCAAATCTGCTAACTCATCTATGATAATTACTATTTGAGGTAATTTACCAGCTTCATTTTCTTTTTCAATTGCCTTATTATATCCTTTTAAATCACGAACTCCTTTGCTAGCAAACTTGTTATAACGATCATCCATTTCTTGTACAGCCCATGCCAAAGCTCCTGCTGCCTTTCTTGGATCTGTTACAACAGGAATTAATAAATGTGGTATTCCATTATAAACAGATAATTCAACTACTTTAGGGTCTACCATAACAAATTTTACTTCGCTTGGTTTTGCATTATAGATAATACTAGTAATAATGGTATTAATACATACACTCTTTCCTGATCCAGTTGAACCAGCAATTAGAACGTGTGGCATTTTTGCGATATCTGCTAATTGAACATTTCCTGCCACATCTTTTCCAAGCCCTACTGTTAATTTTGATTTATTTCCTCTAAATTCATCACTATCTAATATTTCTCTAAAATGCACTACTTCTTTTTCTTTATTTGGTACTTCAATTCCTACTGCTTGCTTTCCTGGAATTGGAGCCTCGATTCTTATTGTTTCAGCAGCTAAATTAAGCGCAATATCATCTGCTAAATTAGCTATTTTACTAACTCTAACTCCTTCCGCTGGTTTCAATTCATATCTTGTAATAGCTGGTCCTACTGATACATTTTCGACTTTTGCAGATACCCCAAAACTATATAAAGTTTTTTGTAATCTTGTTGCTGTATCTGTTAAAGCTTTCGCACCACCCTTTAAAGTTTTTTTACTTGGCTTGCTTAAAAGTTCTACTGGTGGATATTCGTAATGTTCGTCTTCCACAATTTGCGCATGTTCTAACTGTAGTACAGCTTTTTTCTTTTCTTCTTTTTGTTCCTCTACATCTTTAAATAGATTACTATCTATTACATCTGGTTCCATTTCTGTCTGTTGTACTTTTCCTTGTTTTTTACTTTGTTTTGTTAATGGTTCTAAGTCCTCACCAGAATGATCATATTTCTTTAACGGTGTTTTTTCATCATTGTTGTCCACAATTCTTCCACCAAAGTTGATTTTTATTTGATTATCCATTGGTGATTTTTCTTCCATCTTAGCAAGTTCTGCCTTCACTTTTCTTTCTTCTCTTAATCGTTTTCTTCTTTGCGCTGGTGTTTCTTCTTCTTGCCTATTTTCTTTTGCTATTTGTTCTTTTCTTTCAAATCTTTCTTCTTTTTTCTCTTCAATCTTATCAAGTATCATGTTTATCATATCTGATAAATTAATTCCAAATGTAAATACTAATAGTATAACTGCAATTCCTATACAAAGTATAACAGCTCCTACATCACCTAAAAGTTTTGCAAGTGGTACTGCGGCAACTGCTCCAATTGCTCCTCCTCCTTTACTTTGGGAGCCAAAATAATAGGCGTCTTTTACCAATTCTGATAATTCTTTTGAAGATTGCAATTCTCCTGATGAAATTTGAAATACACTAAATACAATGGAAAGACTAATGATTGCAATTACATATTGTATTAGTTTGGAAGATAATTCCTCTCCTCCATCAGATGCTAATTTGATAGCAATAATAAAAGTTCCAATCGGAAGTACATACTGCATAATCCCCATCAAACCTCCGAAGTATTTCACTTAATTTTATTCCTATTACTCCTGATTTTGTATAAATTAAAACAGCTAAAAGTATGCTAAGTACAATTAATGTTACTACTGCTATATCTAAATTTGACGCTGTCTTCTTTTTCTTTTTATATCTTCTTTTTTTCTTAGCCATTTCTATCATCCTTCCTAAGTACAACTGTTTTTTGATTTTTAAGTAGTCTTTTTCCTTTTTGTTTTAAAAAGCCAGATTCAAAAGTCCTTGATTCTTTGACTTCTGACATCTGACTTTTGCTTCTTATTCTAATTCTTTTCTACTATTTTGAATCGTTTTTATGGTATCTTCTAGAGATAACTGCATCAAGTTTATTGCTTCTGTCATATTAGTTCCTAATTTATTTAATGTTTCGTTTAAAACGTCTTCCGTATTAGCCAGTAAACTATCTGCATATTCCTTTGTACCTTTTGAAATCTCTCTTGACATTTCATTTGCCGTTTCAATAATTTCTGTTTTTTGGTCATATGCTTTTCTTGTTATTTCATGTTCATCTATCATAGATATAATTCTATTTTCTGCTTCTTTTACAATTCCATCTGCTTCTTTTTGGGCCTCCACCAAGATACGTTGTCTTTCCTCTTTTACCCATTTTGCCTGCTTTAATTCGTCAGGAAGTTTAATTCTAATTTCTTTTATTAAATCTAGCATTTCCTCTTTGTCAACAATACCTTTCGAAGAAAATGGTAGACTTCTACTATTTTCTAACAAATCCTCTAAAGTTTCTAGTAATGTAAATATTTCCATGGTTTTACCCCTTTCTCATTTTATCTTACTTTTCTTTCAAAAAGATAAGATGTGCACGACCATATCTTCTTTGGTCAATTATCTCTATTTTCAAATTTCTGACTTGACTTATAACTCTTTCTACTTCATCCGTTTCTATTATCATAATTGAATTTTTATTTATTATTTTTTTATCTAATATAGTTTTTACTGACTCGAACGCTAAATTCGTTTTATAAGGTGGGTCAATATAAACGATATCAACCTTTTCCTTTATTTTATTTTCTAACAACTCTTGCGATGATGTATGATATAATTCAATTTGTTCCTCAGTATGTGTTTTCTCTATATTTCTTTTTATAATCTGTATTGCCTCTTTTGAATTGTCACAAAGAATTACCTTTTTAGCACCTCGACTTGCTGCTTCTAACCCAATTGCTCCACTTCCAGAAAACAAATCTAAAAATATGCAATCATTTATTTTAGATTGTATTATATTAAATAGAGATTCTTTCACTCTATCTAATGTAGGTCTTGTATTTTCTCCATCTAATGTATATAATTTGGTTCCTCTTGCTTTTCCACTTATTATTCTCATAATTCACCTTTCTTTGTGATACTAACATTTTATTCTTTTTTCCTTGAATGGTCAATAGTATTAATACAAATGTAACATATATTTAACAGTTCTGTAATATTATCGCTTTTTTGTAATATTTTTCCTGTTTTTTCTATTATTATAGACAGTTATTGTATGGCTCCTGTCTTAATGTGTAATATATTATTTTTTTACACCTTGTGTGTCGCAACCACCTATTTAAAAATTGGTCGGTTGCTCCAATCGCACTCGCTATACGCTCGTTTAATCGCTTACGCGGTGTTGCAAAAATAATATATTACACATTAAGATTGAAGAAAAGTCAAAGAAGACTACCTGTGCAGATAGTCTTCTTTTGTATTTTAATTAATTATGCATCATCTTTATTAACATCTTTTAATAATTCTAATTGAGATATTAATAATGATTCCATTTTTGCTTTATATATATCAAATTGTTTTTTTACATCTTCAAGCTCTTTTTTCTTAGCAAGGATTTCATTTTCTAATTCATTTGCTTGTTTTTGGGCTGTTCCTTTAGCTTCACTTACGATTTGGTCTGCTTGTTGTTTCGCTACATTTTTTATGTCTTCTGCTGTTGTTTGAGCCATAACTAATGTATTTTGTAATGTCTTTTCTATCATTTTATAGTGTTCTAGACTTTTATTTAATTCATCTACTTTAGCTTTTAACTCTGTTGCTTCTTTATAGTTTTTAGTATAATCTACTGTTAAATCATCTAAAAAATCATCTACTTCTTCAACACTATACCCATTCATCATTTGCTTTGAAAATTTTTTATTTTCTATATCAAGTGGTGTTATCATTCTTTTTCCCCCTTATGGATATGCCATTAGTTTATTCCATTATTTTTTAACCATGAAACAGAAAGTTTACTTTTCATTTCTTCTCTTGCCATTTCATTTGTAATTTCGTAATTAGATGGTGCAACTAAAAAGATAGAATTAGATACTTTTTGGATATATCCATCTAAAGCATAGACTCCACCGCTAATAAAGTCTACAATTCTTCTTGCTACATCTTTATTAACATATTCTAAATTAACAATAACTGATTTTTTCTCTTTTAAGAAAGAACAAATTTCATCAGATTGTTCAAATGTTGTTGGTTGTGATATTACCATTTTTATAGCATTTGATTGTGCTTGTGGCATATTTACAACTTTATTTTTTCTTCCAAATAATTTCTTATCTTCTACTTCTTCCTCTTCTTCTTCATAATCGTATACATTCTCATCTTCATATTCCTCTGGTTCTGCTGAGTCCATTCCAAACAAATCCCATACCTTATTCATTAAAGCTCCTGACATAAAAAAACCTCCTAATTTACTTCCTTTGTTTTACAGTCTTAAGTATCTACTTTTTTTGTAATATTGTCAATATTTTTTTTGAATGTTATCAATTTTTAATATTTTTGTAATATTTTTGTAACATTAAAAATCGATTGCTTTTACTTTGCTTAAAGCACAATCTAGTTTGGAAAAGAATTGTTATTTGGCTAGGCGCACAAGTTTTCAATTTATGAGACGTACTTTTTGTACGTTGATTAAATTGAAAGCGAAGTGCAACAACGCCAAATGGCAATTATTTTTCAAGCTATTGTACTTTATCTAAATTTGGATTAACCAGTATCTCATCATAAAGAGAAATCTTTCTATATGCTTCTATTTCTTTATCCGTAAACCCTAATTTTTTCAGCTCTTCACTTGTATAAGCCTCAACAATTGAATACTTTTCTCCCTGTTTTTTTACTTTTACTAAGATTTTGCTTAAATATCCCGCTCTATTTCTTACTACGTAATTTAATTCATCTACATTTACAATCGCTTGATTTGGTACTTTTAGTCCTGAAGCGCTCCACCAAATCAAATCAAAAGTTATTTTTCTATAGTTTGTTAATTCTTCTATTTGTTCTGTTAATTTTAGTATGATTACGATATCTCCATCTTCTTCATTGATAATATTCACTATTTCTGCTGGTACTTCTACATTATTTGATAATCTTACTTTCACATTATCTTCTACTTGTGCATTCTTTGCTCCATCTGATGAAGTAATAGTTGCTATATAGCAAGAAAAATTATCAATTACTTTACCACATTCTTCATTGGTTGCCACTATTTTCCCTGTCTTCAAGTCTAAACTTTCTAAATACTCTTTGCTCAATGCTCCAAAATTATCTGGAGTCAATGTTTCTTCTAATCCATCCACTCTATAAGATACTAATCCACTCATAGGCGCTTTTACATATTCAGCTCCTGAATTCAATTGACTCTCATAGCTTTTTCTTTCCTCAATTAATTGTCGTAAATAAGAACCTTGTGGACTAGATTCACCTGCCGTCTTTGCTTTCTTTGTAACTAAGTTATCAATTTCTTTTTTGTATTCAGTTAATTTAGCTACATCTGTAATTTCACTAATATTTTCAATTTTTTCATCAATTTGATTTTCTAATAATTTCATTTCTGCTGTTAACAAACTGTTATCACTTGTCATTACCTCTTGAATTTTCGTATCTAAGTTCGCTATTTTTTGTTTCAGTTCTTCTTCATTTGTACTATAATATCGAAATATATTTTCATTACTTGCCGCTCTTTCTCCTTCTGCTATGATTTGCTCCATTCCATTTTTATAGTTTTCTCCTCTTACTACTTTTTCATTTCTTATAACATATCCAATATTAGTTTCTTCTTGATACAATTTTCCCTCTTCTATTGTAAATACATCTGTTGGTTGTTTTATCAAGAGATAAATAATATAAATCAAATAAATTATAATTAGTATCAATGCAACATACAAAATAATTCTTTTTTTATTTACATTCTTATTATTTTTTTTCTTAGTCTTTTCAACTTTTTTTATTGCATCTTCTGTTTTCTCTTGTTTTTTCAATTTAACTCTCATCCCTTCTCAGGTACAAATCTAGTTTGGAAAAAAATTATTATTTTTCAAACTCCTCTAAAATAATCTTTATATTATCTTCCAACTCATCTTGTGCATCTAACCATACCGTCTGTTTATTCTTTCTAAACCATGTTAATTGTCTTTTAGCATATCTTCTAGTTTCTTGTTTTATTTTGTCTATCATTTCATCTTTCGTTGTTTGTCCGTTTAAATATTCTACTACTTCTTTATATCCAAGTCCTTGCATAGCTGTTGGAAATTCCTTATATTTTTGGTATATTTCTTTCACTTCATTAACCAAGCCTTGTTCTAACATAATATCAACTCTTTTGTCTATTCTTTCATAGAGTTTATTTCTATCCCAATTCAAAGCATAGACCTTATAGTCATATTCTACCTCTTTTTTTCTTGATTCTTTTTCTTGTTCTGTTTTATTTTTTCCAGTAGCATGATAAATTTCCAATATTCTTAATATTCTCTTCTTGTCATTTTTACTTATCTTTTCGATTGCTTCAGGATCTATCTTTTTAGCTTGTTCATATAGTTCTTCCAAACCTTTTTCATCTACTTGTTTTTCTAAATAATTTCTATATTTTTCATCAAATTCTATGTTCTGATATTCTATTTCATAAATCAGACTATCAATATATAATCCTGTTCCTCCAACCACTATAGGTATTTTTCCTTTTTGTAATATTTCTTTCATAGCCTTTTTTGCCTCTTTTTTATAATCTGCTACACTATATCTTTCATTAGGAGATGCAAAATCCATCAAATAATGTTTTATTCCTTGCATTTCATCTTGTGTAGGTTTAGCTGTTCCAATATTCATCTCTTTATAAACTTGCATAGAATCGCAAGAAACAATCTCTCCGTTGATTTTTTTTGCTAATTCTATTGATAGTGCTGTTTTTCCAGATGCAGTTGGGCCGCATATTACAATCACTTTTTCTTTTTGTCCAGTTGGGGACGTTTCCTTTTGGACATTTTGTCCAATCGGGGACACTTCTTGTACTTCATTCTTATTCATTTAAAAAACCTTCCCTTGTGAGATTTTTAATATTCCTTGTTGTACATCATTCATATATCCACATTCTAAAAACATACAAATTAGAAATATTCCTATCATGATAAACATTTTTTTCAAAAGAACTTTTTGTTCTATCTCTCCTTCATACATCTTGTCCATTAGTTTTGCTGCATAAGGTAATATAACAATGGAATTTACTCCTGTAAAAACTGCTACTAAAACATTTCGAATCTTTTTTTCTATGATAATTTCTTCATATTTAATTCCATTTTTAGATAAATAAAATAAAACTAGAGTTATGATATAGGCTATTAGCACTCCAATTGCAATCACTAATATTTTTTTTGTTTTTGCTATTCCACCTAAGTTATTCCAAGTCCATGCAATTACTACTAAATATATTACTATTATTATCCCTATAATAAGTGCCATTCCTATTCTCCCTTTATTATTTTCTCGCAAATTTTCTTTCAATATCGTATTTTGTCATTTTTATAGCTGTTGGTCGTCCATGTGGGCATGTAAATGGGTTTGGTAATTTTAATAATTCATCCATTAATTCTTCGACTTCTTCTGTAGTCAATGCCATGTTGGCTTTTACAGCTGCTTTGCATGCAACAGTTGCAATAAACTTTTCTTCTTTTTCTTGTTTTGCTGTTCTTGCTACGGTATTAATTTCATCCAAAGTTTCTAAGAAAAGCTCTTTCGTATCTAAGTCAATACAAACAGTTGGTACTCCTGTCAATTTTATGGTATTTTCTCCAAACTCTTCTAAGCTAAACCCTGCTTGTTCAAACATGCTTATATTTTCTTTTGCTATGTCCATTTCTTTATGTGTTAATGTTATAACATCTGGTAACAATAACATTTGTGAATCTTTTGTTTTTTCGCTATAATAGTTTTTCTTCACTTTTTCATACATAATTCTTTCATGTGCAGCATGTTGATCTAAAATATACATTTCTTTATCTATTTCTAATATGATATAAGTCTTGAATACAATTCCTATGAATTTATAAGTTGGTTTTTGGAATTCTTCTTGTGTTTCAAAAACAGATATATTATCTTTTATAATGTCTACTGCGTTATCCTTTTTTTCTTCCTCTTCTTGTTCCATAATTGGTGCTGTTCCAAATAATTTGGTATACATTTCATTAAAATCTTGTGATACCACTTGAGGATTATTATTTAATTCCTCCATTTTTTGTTTGATTTGATTAAATTCTTTTTGCGTTTCTGCGTCTTGTATTTTCTCTGCTTTTTCTAGAACATTTGATATGTTATCTGCCTTATCATCCTTCTCAAGATTATATTCCGTTTCTGTATCTTTTACTCCATTCGTTTTTATAGTTTCTTTTTCTAATTCATTTTCCATTTTTGTCTTCATTTGTTTTAATTGCTCTAAAACATCAGATGTGTCAATTGGATTTCCTATTTTTTCAACTGCATTTGTTTGTTGTTGCAATGCTTTTGGCATCTCTTCTGTTTGGTTTTCTGTTTTTTTATTTTGATAGATATCTTCTAAAATATTCGTCTTTATTTTGCTTTCTTCTTCTGTATATTTCTCTATTTGCTTTTCATTTTGTTTTCTAAATGCAAATAGTCCTCCACCTTCGTTTTCTTTTTTAGCCTCTCTTATGTTTTTTAATCTTTCTTCAAAGCTTAATGGCGTTCTTTCGATTGTATTTTCACTTTTAGTAGTAGTTTTGTCAGTGTTTGCTACCAATTCACCTTTCAATAAAGTATCTTTTATGGCATGATATATCGCTTGAAATACTTTATTTTCTTCTTGAAATCTAACTTCTAATTTAGCTGGATGTACATTTACATCTACCTTTGCTGGATTCATTTCTAAATTTAATACAACAAATCCAAATTTCCCAATTGGAATCAATCCTTTATACGCCTGCTCTGTTGCTGCTGTTAATGTCTTGTCTTTGATATATCTTTTATTAACAAAAAATAATTGATTTGAACGATTTGATCTTGCAATCTCTGGTTTTCCTATTACTCCTGAAATCGTAATATCTTCATATTGATAAGCAACCTCCATAATTCCATTTGAAACATCTTTACCATATATACTATAAATAACACTTTTTAAATCGCCATTTCCATTTGTTTGAATAACCGTTTTTCCTGTATTGATTAATTTAATAGCAACATTTGGATTTACCAATGCAATTCTTGTAATAGCATCCTCTATGTATCCAGATTCTGTATAATCTTTCTTTAAAAATTTATATCTAACTGGTGTATTAAAAAATAGATTTCTTACAGTAATAGTCGTTCCTGTTCTACATCCTGCTTCTTCTTTTTCTAAAACATTGCCAGCTTCTACTACAACTTTATATCCTATTTCTTGTTCCTCTGTTTTTGATATCATTTCTACATTTGCAATTGCTGCAATACTAGCTAAAGCCTCTCCTCTAAACCCCATAGATGTTACACTATCTAAATCTTCAGCAGATCTTATTTTACTAGTAGCGTGTCTTTCAAATGCAATTTCTAAATCATCTTGTGCAATTCCCTTTCCATTATCCGTTACTTTTATATAAGAAATTCCACCGTTTTTGATTTCCACTGTTATATTGGTTGCTCCAGCATCAATCGAGTTTTCCACCATTTCTTTGATAACAGAAGCTGGTCTTTCAATTACCTCACCTGCAGCGATTTTATTAATTGTTAAATCATCTAATAAAACTATATTTCCCATAATTTCCTCCATTTTATCCTTTTGTATCTTTGGGTTTTATTATATCATTAGTTTTTGAATTTTGTATAGTTTTTTTAGAAAAAAAATAAAATAATAGAAGCTTAGATTTTATGCTAAGCTTCTATTATTTTATTTTTGAGCTTCTTCTTTTTTGCTTGCTAATTGTTTTTCTAATTTTGTAGTAATTCCCAATAACGTAAATAAATATACGATAATTACCATTGGCATGGTTAATCTTCCTATTGGAATTCTTGTAATAGCTATTACACTAAATAACGTAGCTTGTGCCATAACAGAGATAAATACTACTTTTAATAAAGTTCTGATGATTCCTAATTTTCTATATCTTATCATTATATATACTAAGATTATAATTGTTGCAATCGAAAAAGTCATAACATATGGTTTTAATAAATCTCTTCCTCTTGTATGTGAAATTGTTACAATTTCTGTACTATCTGCTGTTAATTCTGTTCCATATTTTTCATTTATTTTATCAATTAAGCTTTGTTTTTGTTCCTCTGTTATCTCTTTTGCTATAATACTTACTGAATCTTCATATACTTCAACTTTTTGAATGATTACATCTTGATTTGAAAATACTTCATTTGTAATATTTTTTATATCTGCTATTTCAAAACTATTTTCTAAATATAATTCTACTTTCTTTGTTTCTTGCATTCTTAAATCAAAGTTAAATCCTAGTGTAAATGTTATAACTAATCCTGCTATAATAATAATGGCAAGAATTATCATTAATATTTTTTGTTTTTTTGTTATTTCTTTCATTATATCATTACCTCCTATTTATTAGCTTCTATCTTCAATAAATTATTTGTTATTATAAAGTTATAAATTGCAATTAATACAATTCCCCAGAACATTACCATTCCCAAACTACTAATAGGAGCCCATCCTACAAAACAGAATGTTATTACCGCGATACAAATTGGTATGCTTGTTATAAAGAACTCTTTATAAGTTTCTTTTACCATTTGCTTAATCATGTCTTTATCTAAATTTTCTTTTTTCAATTTTGATAATAATTTGTTTATAAACATATAATTTAATATTAATATGATAGCTATTCCTAAGATTCCTTGTATTGATAAAGCAACATTTGCATATCGAATTAATAGCAATAAAATCGATGCCAATCCAATATAAGATATCGATCCTAATAATCCAGTTAATTTATATCTTACTATTAATATAACTAATGAAAGTAATACTAGTCCTGCTATTGTATATTCAATTATATTTAATTCTTGATTTGTTATATCAGATAATATATATTCATTTTCATCCATTTCATATTTGACTGGCATTTTCCCTGTATCAAGTACCACTGCCATATTGGATGCTTGTGAAATATATCCTTGTAATGTATCCGTATCTGTTGTGCTACTACCTACTGATAATTGCAATTTTCCTGTTCTTAATGGTTCATCGAAACTAGTAGACATGATTTCTTCATCATCAATCATCATCTTTATTTTCTTTTCTGTTGAAGTTTCTTCTGTTGTTGTGTCTTCTGATACAGTATTTTCATCACTTGTTCCGAGTAGTATCTGTTTTTATATATTTATTACTTATATCTTCTAATTTTTTAGTACCTTCTTTTGTAAATTCAATATTTAAATATACTATTGTTCCCGAAGAAGATGATGTTGTTGTATTACCTGATCCATACATAACATTTGCTAGTTTTATATCATCATTATTCATTAATACTTCTTTGGTTTCATTATCAATTATCTCAAACTTACCAACAGTTGCTATATTACTTACAGTTGAATCTGTAGAATCATTTTCTGGTATTTCTATTAATATATCTCCTGTATTTTCATCTAATTTGATATTATAGTCATCTACATTTAATTTCTCTAATCTTTTTTCAATTATTTCTTTTGACTTTTTATAGTTTTCTGTTGTGAATGACTCTTCTGCATTGTATGGGGTTTCCTCTTTTGTATAACCTTTTTCAGCTATTTGTTCTTCTGTTAAATTAGCCGAATCTTCTACTTCTTTTCCTTCACTATCTTTTATTATTGTTCTATTGGATTTATCTACTTTTAATCTAACATTTCTTGCTCCTTTTAAATCCATCGTATATGAATAGCCCTTCACTTTATTTTCCATTCTATTTTGTATCGGAACATATACTCCAAAAAATGCCACCATTGTAACTAAGGCAACTGCTAATATAATTGTTATTATCTTTATTTTTTTCATGATATTTCCTCCATAATAATTTATTTTTTCTATATGTTTATTATCTTGTCCACTCTTTTTACAGCCTTTTTAAATTTTATATTAAAATAGAAAAAATATCAACTATTTTTCAAAATTATTTTTCTAATATTTTTTGTTAGCTAATCATAATTTTTATACCAACTGATAATTTATTATCTTTTCTTGATTTTCATTATTTGAAAAGTCCTTTACAATTCCTTGTGGTATTAATATTTGTAATATTCCTTTTTTATTTATTTCATTTATTTTAATTTCATATATTATACTATTATTAGTCTGTGCTATTTGATTAACTTCATATAATTCTTTATTGAATTCCATTTCTCCTATTCTAATTATAATTTGACTTTTATTAAAATCATTTTCTTTGATATTGTTTTCAATTATTTTAACTTTAACATTTATTGAATATATGTTACTTGCATTTTTCTCTTTTTCTTTACTTTCTATACTAATCACTTCTATTTTTGGAGGAATTGTGTCAATGTTTATTTGGGCTATTGTGGATTTATATTCCATTACATATTTTGCATCACTAATTCCATTAAAAATAATGATAACAAAAGTAAATAATAAAATTACCATTCTTTTCACTTTATTTCTATACCTCCTATAAATTTCTATTTATTATCTTTTTGTCTAGCGCATATTTCTATTTCTATTTCTTGTTTCATTTCCTCTACAAGATAACTTTTGTTAAATAGTATCTCTATTTTATAATTATCCTCTTGCTCTTTTTCCTTTTCTAATGGAAAATATTCTGTTCTATTGCTATCTATCTTCAATTCTTCCTCATTCTTATATATTTTTAAATAAATTATTTCATCTGTATCTGGTATTATTTTTACATAATATTCTAAATCTACTTGCGTTATTTTTCCTGTTTCATCATAATTTTTTACTTTAAAAGTGTAATTTTTCTTTTCTTCGCTTGTGGTAATATCTATTGCTGGATTCCACTCAATTTTCAAGATTGGCTCTGCAATTTCTGCTTTTGTTTCTATTTTTGTTTTGCTAAACGCTTTTGCTAAGCTAACTCCTGAAAATAGTAATATCATTGCTATGATAATTATAACAATTCGCATTTCTGCTTTTTTTCTATCTTTTATTTTTCTGTCCATATTTTAAATAGCCTCCATTTATATTTTAAGTGAGGAAAATCATTCTTTGTTTTCCCCACTTATGTATAAAGGTTTATATGTTTCATTTTCACTCTCTATAATTTTTAACAAACGCTATTGCATATTGGGGTCTAACTGTGTTCCAGTAATATAAATTGTAAATGTATAATTTTGAATTTTTTGTAAATCTTCTGTATCTATTAAATCATTCTTTAAAATTTCTTCTTCACTGTTTCCTGTTTCATAGTCCCATTTCCATTGAATATTCAATGTTATAGATTTATTTTCATCATTAGCATGAATGGTTCCTGATAAACAGTTGTCTAATTCTTTTATAGAATTATATTCTTTATCTTTATAAATAAATTTAAGATTATTTGGTTTGTTAGTTTCTTCTAAGAAATTAATATTGTAATTAATTCCTACATTTGAATCTGTTGCATCTATTATAATATCGAAACTACCACTTGTTCCAGGGGCTATTTTATGATCAAGTATCGTTTCATTATTGCATGTAGCTGCTAAATTGATTGTTTGTACTTGCTCTCTTTGTTCATTTATTTTAAATTTCCATGTGGCTATTGGGGCTGTGCCTTCTCCTTTAACAGATGTACTATATTGGTTAGATGCTTGTCCTGTAAAAAATGCCAAGACTACAATAAAAAGTCCACTTACTATTATTAAAATTTTTTTCTTTTATTCAAAGGCATCACTCCTTTTTTTTCTTTATTCTTTCATTTGGATTTTTTTATTTACGACTTATAAAAATAATAGATTAAAATTCACCCTTTGGGGATATTGTTCATTCTTTAAAAATTATAGAATGATATGAAAATGTACTTAAATTATAATTACGAAAAAAGGATTTGTCAATTATTTTGGTATATTTTTTTATACTTTTCACCGCAAAATTCGACAAATCTTTTTTTATTCTATTCTTTATTTTTTATTCACACCTATGATTCCACCAAATATGCCAAAAATAATTCCTACCATAATCATAATTATGCTTTGCATATTCAATCCGAATTTCCAGTTCAAGAGGCTTGAAATAATATAAAGAATCAATATGTATGCTCCTCCAATTATGCCTCCATTTAATATGCCGTTTCTTTTAATATTCATATTAGCAATTGAACTTCCGAACTAATATGCCAATTGCTGTTACTATAATAATTACTGGAGTTATTGTATTTTCACTAACATTCGTATAAGTTAATATTACTGAAAAAATTAATAGTAATATCATAGTTGAAATAAGTGATATTGCAACACCTTTAAATATATGTTTTGTGTTTTCCATTTTAATACCTTTCCTTTCTTTCAAAATCATATAATATTTTTAGTTGTAATATGTTATTTTTGTAACTTAGATTAGTACCAAGCTCTTCTATCCAATTTATATGAATAAAAAAAGAAAATAGAACTTATATTTCTATTTTCTCTATCTTCTCTATTACTTTTACAATAATATCTTCTCTTAAAAATTCTCTTTTATATTCTTTTTTTAATGATGTTGCAATTTCTTTCGTTTCTTCAGGAAATTCTTCTTCATTTACATTAAAGCCAAAACTTATTAAAAGATATTCTATTTTTTCTCCTCTTGTATGAACTTCTGTTAAAATTCCGCAAATTTTCTTCCCTTTTAATAGCAAATCATTTGGCTCTTTGATTTCTAACTTATAGCCATATAGCTCATTTATTGCATTTTGTATACATTGCGCTATTTTTGTTGTTAAACCGTCTAATTCTTTTACTTTACTTTTTGGGTGTAATATAATTGTCATAGCAATATTTCTTTCTGCTCCTGTATACCATTTTCTTCCTCTTGTTCCAATTCCTGCCGTTTGTACTTCTGCTATTATGATTTTTCCGTCATTTTTTATGTTGTCTACGACTTTTTTTGCATATGTATGGGTTGATTCAATTTCTTTATAGTATTCTATTTGTTTTCCTATTTTATTTGTATTTGCTTTTTTTATTTTTTCTATGTTCATAGTTTTATCCTTTTTTTCTATTCTTCTACTTCAGGTATGAAACTAGATTTTAGAGAAACTAGAGGAGATATCCCACGGCCAGTGCTAGAGTTATAGTTGCTGTTGCCCAAGTGCGCGATGTTGCCGTTCATATGGCACACAAAGTTAGGGTCGTCGGCAGAAGGAGAAGCTAGCCACCACCATCCTGCTTTACTTGCAGTTCCATTTTCAGTTTTTCCACAATACATACTATTATATCTTGTATAATTTAAACTATTATCTCCAGTGTAATAATCACTATTTGAGATGGTTGATTGTGCTCCGTTTAATGTATAAATATATCCTGGTGTATTTGTAAATCTATAAGTTGCTCCTAAAGTATAAACATCTGTTTCTCCACTATATGCCTGATTATATGATTTTACATACATCTCTATACTTGGTCCACCTATTACATAATTTGCTGCACTTGAATTGTAATATCCTTTCCATGGTAATGTTGTCGTTGTATAAGTTGTTTCATTTACAGGCGAACATAACCATGCTGCTGCTTGTTCATTTGGATTCCATGTAACTTCTTTAGTTTCTGCATTAGGATCTTTAAATTCAGATTTTCCCCTTGTTTTTGTATCAGTATCTGATGTTTTTCCTGTTGCCCATTCTGGATTCATTGTTCTTATCTTTGTATTGGCTGAATCATATGATGCATAATTAATTAAACTATAATTAGTACTACTAAAATCTGCTTTTAAATATATTGTATTTGCTCCGTCTCCAAAATAATTTTCTTTATCTATATAAAATATTCTATACGTATTTGTATCACTATCACTTGCTTTATAATTTGTTACTTTTTTTCCATAATATGCTTTTGGATTCGCTATAATTCCAGCTACTATTTCTGGAATTTTTTCTACTCCTCCATTTGCATTTATAACTATGTCATATCCATTTAATGTTACTGTTGCTGGTAAGCTTTCTATTATGTTATCTTCTCCAAATTTTGTTTCACCCAACATTAGTCCTTCTATATTTCCTAAATTTTTATTTAATTGGTCCTTATCAATTGTTCCATCTGTTCCATAACTACCTAATACTTCTACTTGTACTCTTTCTATTGCATCTGCTTCTGTTGTTTTATCTTTTGCCTTACTTGCTTGGGTTAATATTCCATTGTCTCCTGTTAATGTTGCAATTGTCACTCCTGCAAGGATCAAAAGTACAATTATGGTTATAACCAATGCAATTAGAGTTATACCTTTGTTTCGTAGCACCCTACTTTTTTGTTTTGCTTTTTCTTGCATTTTTTCTTCCTCCCTTTTTTCTTATGTTTCCTTACTTTTCAAGACTCTTTTGTAATTTAAAATGTACTTATTATTTACATTCTAGATTTTATATCTTTTATATTGTTTTTGTCAACGTTCTATTTATTTTTTCTAAAATTTCTATTTTAAAACGACAAAAATAAGCAACCATCATTTTTTGAAGGTTGCTATTTTATATGGCTGGGCTGGCTAGATTCGAACTAGCGCATGCCAGAGTCAAAGTCTTTAAAAGTGTTTGTTTTATGGCTTTTCTTATTGTTTATTAATGTTACTTAAAGTATTGATTTTTATAGTATTTCAGCAATTATAATTTTTATTTTTTGATTTAATAATATTTTTAGGATTTCGAATTTTGGAAAGATTTTGTTAGACATTTGTTAGACCTAAAATTTATTAAATTGATAACAGTAGTCTACCTTGTGATATTAATTTTACATTATTTTCAATTATACTGGACTTTTTTGAAAGATATGATATAATAGAACAAAAGTTCATATCGAATACAAAATTAATTAGAAAGAGGTTGCTATGAATATAAAAAAAGAAAATGTTATAAAAAATAAAAATGAAGCAATTAAACTATTAAACGACTATTTAGATACTTGTATTTCCACAGATAATAAACACTTGAAAAAAGCAAATTTAATTTCCTATTGGCTAAAAGATTATATTAGATATATATCAAATGAAGAAACTTTCGCTTGTGAAAAATTAAAAAAATATAATCGTGGGGATATTATAAAAGTAAATCTAGGTTTTAATATAGGTAATGAAGAAGGTGGATTACATTATTGTGTTATCTTAGATGTTATAAATGCTAAGAAATATTCAACTTTAACTGTCGTCCCTTTAACTTCACAAAAACCACATAAAACTATTCCAAATTCTGCAATATTACTTGGTACAGAAATTTATGATAATTTATCTATTAAAAATAAAACTCTGAAAGAAAATGCTAGTAAAAAATCAAAAGAATATGAGAATGAATTAAAAATAATTTCAATGTTACCTGAAAATAATGAAGATGAAAAAATCATAAAAAGTGTAAAATTTAATAATATAAATGAAAAAATCGATTTATTAAATAGTGATATTGATTTGATTAATAAAATAGAAAAAGAAATTTCACAAATGAAAAATGGTAGTATTGCTTTAATAAACCAAATAACCACTATCAGTAAGCAAAGAATTTATAATCCGAAGTCTGATATAGATGTATTATCTGGTATAAGATTATCCAATAACAGTTTGGACTTAATAGACGAAAAAATCAAAAAACTTTTTATAAAAAATTGAATATCTTGATTGACTTTATAGCATATTATATAGTATAATGTATTTAGAATACGTTAGCTGAACGATACTTTGTATTTGCGTCAGCAAGTTTTAGAATACGTTTGTATCTCACAGAAATGTGAGATACTTTCTTTTTTGTATCTTATTGGAATTTATTTTTTTTAGATTTTGCACCTCATATGAGGTGTTTTATTTTTTACGAAAGAAGGTGAAATTATGCAAGAAAACAACTTAAAAGGTCTATGGATACCTTATGAAATCCTAACAAATGAAAAATTAAGCGATAAAGAAAAATATATCTATTCCCTAATCTTATTTTTTAGTAAAAGCGATGGCTATTGTACCATCACAAATAAATATATAGCAACTATTGTAAATTTATCTGATACAAGAGTATCAAAATTAATAAGTAATTTATCAAAAAAGAAATATGTTCAAGTAATAACAAACTTTCAAGATACAACTAGACAAATTATAAACAGAAAAATAATACCGATTGTCAAATATGACAACCCTACCTATTCAAAAACGACTACCAATATAGACAATAATAACAATAGTTCTAATCAAAAATCTACTACTCCCCTTGCTCAAAACAACAAGTATATAAATAATAATAAATATAATAATTATAAAAATAGATTTAGTGATAATAGAAGAATTTATTCTGCTGAAGATTTAGAAAGTTTATATGCCAATAATTTTTAAGACTGTAATAGTCTTTTTTATTTTAACCAAATTTTATTTTAGTTTAGTTTAGAAAGGAGCCAATTTTTATGGAAATTGAAAACGAACTATATAATTTATTACAAAGTCTAAATAACTCTTTGAACAATCTTTTAAAAGATTCCTACCTATCTTCTACTGATAGCAAACTAGAAAGATTTTTATATATCTTAGAAAAAAAGAGATTTGAAATCTATGAACAAGTTAGATTTTTAAATGATATTACTGAAGGTAATGAAATTCACTTTATAGATAACGATTATAAAGCCACTTTAAAAGATGATGTGCTATCTTTGTACATACCTGAAAAACTACCTAATCTGAAAAACAGATCATCTTATGCTCATAAGCAAATTATATTTAATGTTGCAGAAATAACGAAACCTTATGAGAGATTATTTTATGATAAATTTGTAATTGTAGTTGTAAAAATATTTGATAAAAGAAAGGTATGGGATGTTGATAATAGAACTGTTAAACCAATTCAAGATGGACTAATTCATGGTGGAGTTATTAAAGATGATAATTTATTTAATTGTTGTTATATGGTACAAGGATTTTATTCTGATATTCCCCATATTGAAGTTTCTATTTTAGAAGCTGATAAAATTATAAACTTTATCAACAATAATTTACCAAATATTAACAAATGACCATAGCAAAATTTTAAAGATTTTTTTCAATATTTTTTTGCTATGGTCATTTTTAACTAAAATATTGATATTTCAATACTTACAACATTATTTATTCTAAATTTATTTGTCTAGAGTAGAGGTATCATATACGAAAGTATATGGTACCTCTACAAAGGTACAGTTTATTGGACAGATAAATGGATGATTCATAGATTTAATTTTATAAAGATTGGAGGTGCTATGAAAATGGAAAAAGGATTAGTTTTGCAAGAAAGAGATGTCGAGTTATTAGAATTTTTAGCAGAATACAAGACAATAACTTTAGATAATACAAGATATATTTATGGTACAAAGACTTATCAAGAAAAAAGAATCTGTCATCTCGTAAAGGAAAAATATTTAACTAGATTAAAGCATAGAGAAATTGCATTAGGTAGAAAAGGAAAAGAATTTTTAACTGAAATCGGTACTGAAATTAAAGTACATTGTAGAAATCCAAATAATATAGAAAGATTAAAAGTAATTAGTGATATTGCAGCTTTTACTAAGTTTAGTAATACCATGAACTTTATACCTAGTTGGCATTTAAAAGATAGGAATTCTCCTACACAAGATTCCAGAAGATATTTGGGTCTTTTAACTTTTGACCAAAATTTTTATACTGTTTATTCTGTCTATGGAGAAAAAGATGATAAATACATTAGTTCTCTTTATTACGATTTAAAGAAAGAACGAGAATTTTATAATTCTATTATCTTTACCAATGATGTGGAAAAAATATTGTACCATAAAAAACGGTTTTGGTTTCAGTGATAAACACCTATACCTAATTGAATACAATGATTTTAATAAAAGAATCATTCGAAATTATGATAAAATCAGAACTTGTATGGTTCATGATTTATCCAAAAGGCATGACATTGAATATACTAATTTCAGGCACATGGACTTTTTAGTGGATAACGAACTTTACTTAAAAATTATGCTGTTCTTAGACATTAATCAGATTGGCTATTTGTCTAATTTTCTTAATCTTAACACGACTTACAGGGATAAGCTATATTTTATTTGTTTTGAAGAAAATGAAAAATATTTAAAGGATCTCATTAAAAATTGTCATATGATTATAATTGAAAGGTCTACCATTGAGGAATACTTAAAGAAAGATTACATTGAATTAAATGGTATGAAAATGGATTGCCCTACTGAATGACCTTGTAAGAAATAAATAGGAATACTCCTAACAAATTCCGCTCAAAGGCAATATAGTATTGCCTTTCAATATGTAATCTTGTTATAAAATAAGATAAAAATTATTAGGAGTTGTATAGTATGAGTGGTAGTAGAAAATTAAATAATAAATCCAATGTAATCTCTGAAAACTTTAAACAGTTTAGGCAAGAAAGTGGCTATTCCCAGCGAGGTCTATGTGAAAGATTAGAATTAATGGGATTACAACTATACAAAGCCGATATCTATTCAATTGAACATAATAAACGTTCGGTAAAAGATTTTGAATTATTAGCTTTTTCTATTGTTTTCAATAAACCTGTTGCAGACTTCTTTAAAAACGTAACAGATTTTGAAGAATAAATTGTATATTTTATGTACTGAATGAAAGTTTATAAATACTTGGTATACCTATATTTCTTTCATTCAGTACTTTTATTTTTTATTTTCAATCCCTCCACTAAGCCTATTTTATAAGCTAGATGTACATCAAAATCACATAATTCATAGATTAATCCCTTTATTTCTTCTAATTCATTTTTATTATTTTGATCCAATCTTTTTGCCAAATTCTTATATTTCGCTTCTAACTTTTTCAAGGTTTCTTTATATTCCACACTAGTAGAATATATTTCCTTACAATTTTCTATTTTGGTATCTATATTTTCGTTATATAGAGTTAAAGATAAAAAATTTTTAGAATCGCTTGTTTTCTTAATGTAATCTAAATATATTTTCCTTCTCTTTTTAATGTCCTTTTTTACATCTTCTATTTTTTCATGTTTATCCAATACCTCCATTACATCAATAAACTGTGCTAGCATAAATAGTTCTGTATCTCTTAACTTCTTATTTATATTACTCACTTTTTTCTCACCTCACCCTTTTTTAAAATTTTATCACTTTTTTGTCGTTTCGGCAAGACTTTCTTGTCGATTTGTGCTATAATATTTTTATACAAATTAAAAATCCTTTATATCTCTATATTTATGGATTTTACAGGAGGTAATTGTTTTGAGCAAATTATATAATACCTATCTTGCCCTAAAAAAGCAAGATTCAAAAACTATTTATTTATTTAAAAGTGGCATTTTCTTTCTTGCCCTTGATAAAGATGCCTATACTTTATCTGATATTTTTCATTTTAAATTAGGTAATTTAACAGATGCCATTGTAAAATGTGGTTTTCCTTGTTCTAGTTTTGATAAGTACTCCAGTTTATTTAAAGTTCATAACTTAACGATTAAAATAATTGAGTTAGAAAATAATACGGTATATCGTTTTCATGACTATCAGCAAAGTAAAACCATAACAGAACTATTGAAAACTATTTCTTCTGTTGACATTAACAATTTATCTATTACAGAGGCTTATCAGTGGATAGAAGATTTAAAAAATAAAATAATGGATATTAGCAATTAATTTTAGAATATCTATGCTGGAGGTAATATGAAAAGAAAAGGAAATTTATATCAAGAAATATACAAGTTTGAAAATATAGTAAATGCTTTTAATGAAGTATGTAGAAATACTAAAAATAAAAAGAAAGTAGCTAAGTTTAAAGAATACAAGTGTATCTATGTCTCCAGAATTTATAATATTTTAAAAACAAAATCTTACAAACCTGGACCTTATAATGTATTTACTATTTATGAGCCAAAAGAAAGAAGAATTGTAAGCCAAAGTATGCAAGATAAGGTTATTAATCATTTAGTCGCAAGACATATCCTCTACCCTGCCATTTTACCTTGTCTTTTAGATGTAAATGTCGCTAGCAGAAAAGGCTTGGGTACAAGTGAAGGAATAAGACTAGCTATGAATTTCCATAGAATCTGTAAAGTAAAATATAAAACCTATTATATTTTAAAATGTGATATTAGCAAGTTTTTTGCTAGTATTAATCATGATATTTTGAAGGAAAAACTAAAAAGACGAATCAAAGATAAAGACGCTTTAAAAATTATTTTTGATATTATTGATAGTGAAAAGAACGGATTAAGTATTGGTGCTATGACAAGCCAAGTGTTAGCCATCTTTTATCTAAATGATATGGATCATTTTATTAAAGAAACTCTTAAAATCCCTTATTTTTTGAGATATCAAGATGACTTTTTGTTGTTCTCTCCCTCTAAACAATATCTAAAATACTGTCTAGAAGAATTAAAGAAATTTTTAGCAAATGAAAAATTATTACTAAATAAAAAAACTAGAATTTATAAAAGTACCAATAATTTCATTTTTTTGGGAAGAAAGCCTAATGGCAATTATGCTAAGTTTAGAGATGTTAGAAGAAAAATCAAAAGGAGAATTTATCTATATAAAACAGGAAAAATAAAACTTTCTGGTCTTGCCAATAGTATAATTTGTTGTGAAAATTTATGTAAAAAAGATAGTAAATACTAGAATTACTACCTTAAAAACAGTCCTAAAATATACTCCCTTTCGAATATACAAAAATACCTACTAACAAATATATTTATCTATTTTTACTTTATAGCTAAAAATCTAAAACTTTTAGCTAAAGGACACAGTCTGTTTCTATATTATCTCTTATACAATCTATGATTGCATAACCACAGTTTATAGAAGCTACGGGGCGAACGTAATTGTTGTTGTTGTTCGTGTTAGAGTTCGAGTTGAACATATTGTTACCGTTAACGTTGCCGTTGTTCACATTGCGCAAGCCAAAATTAGCATAAGATGAGTTGTTGGTATTGACATAGCGAGACGCCAACCATACAACTATGCCCTACTGATTTATCGTTTTTTTCCAACCAGTCGTATATTTAATTATATCATCTATCCTATCTCCTAATTTAATATACTTTTTATTATTTATAATCATTTTATCATAGCATAAATTTAATAAAAAATCTAAGACTTTTATTTTTGCAATTATTTTTTCTAGTAAAGCTTCTTTGTTTTTTTCATTACTTGTAGTATTTGCTTCATAAGACAATTCAAGTAAATTATAACTAGTATTTCTAATTCTATTTTTTAATTCTATATCTTTTTTTGGAAAATTACTTAATTCTTTATCAATTTCCAATATTAGTTTTCTAATAAAATTAATGACTTGAAATTTTTCCTCTTTCATTTATTACATCTTCCATTTTTCTTATTATATCTTTAAAATCTTCTTTATCTATATTTTCTAACAAAAAATTATTTATATTATCTATTCTTGTTTTATAGCTGATATATTTTTTAGCTTTTTCAAAGTATTTTGTATAGTTATTTAGATTCTTATTATCCAATCTTTCATCTACTTCGTAGTTATTTCTTCTATCTACTATTAAATAATTTATTTTTTTATCTTCCAATATTGATATTATTTTATTAACACTACTTAATGGAAATCCACACACCATCACATTTTCTACTCTTTTTAGTTTATACCCAAACAAGTATGAAATAATATAGGCATCTTTTCCATATACTTGATAGAATTTTCCTATTTTAACTAGTATAATATCCAACTTATGAACTAAATTTATCGTTTGTATCATATTTATTATTCCCATATAATCTCTCCGTAAAATTGCTCGTCCGGCGGACACGAGGCCCGCTAGACGAGTTCTCTTCTTTTTGTTTCAACTATTTAAGTTCCATTTTCCTACACTTACATAATCTGTATTTAAGTCTATGACATTAGATGGTAGAGAAACTACGGGGCGAACGAAATAGTTGCTGCCGTACGTGATAGAGTACGAGCCGAACATATCGTAACCGCTAACGCTGCCGCTGCTCACACGGCGCAAGCCAAAATTAGCACAAGATGAGTCGTAGGCATTGACATAGCGAGACGCCAACCAATAATAAGAACTTCCATTATTACATAATAACTCATAATACATACTATTTGCTTTTGTAGTATCTCTTGTATCTGCTGATTCAAAATTTGAACTCATATCACTTGAACCCAAATACCAATATGTTTGTGTTACTGTCAAGTCTCCTGATGTTTCTTGAGCCTTGGCATTATCTTCAGATGCATAGGATATAATATCTGAGCTTTCTGGATTTTTAGGTTTGCTCTCCCCTTCTATTCCATTATCTTTTTTCCATTGTAATGGATACCATTTATTACTTGAATATGGATAAGTACCTGTTTTATAAACGGTTCCTGTTCCACTTGAATAACTTTCATATGCCTTTTTCCCTGTTGCTTCATTGACTCTCATTTTATCTTGTATATCTTCTATATTTAAACTTCTTGCAACTGCTTCTTTTGATTTATTACTATACATGGTTTTACAATAATCATTTAATAGTGCTACTCCATTATTATATCCTCTTGCTCCTTGAAAATATACAATAGTAGAAGTTGGCTTATCACTAATTAATTCTATCGTATCCTCATCTTCATTAATGTTTAATATTCTCCAACCCAAACTATCATCTTGTCCTACATTACCATTTGCATATCCTGAATAGGTTTCTCCAAATTTATCATATGCCATCTCCACATCATCTGGATGATAATCTACATAGTCTCCAACTTTTAGTTTTGAATAGTCTATATTAGATTTTATTTTTACATCTCCATTTATATCCACATCAAATGTATAACCTTTATACTCTACCTTTAATTTTCCGTTGTCTTTATCTGTTACGGTTGCTTTTAGGTTATTTTCTAAATTCGTTTTTGCCAAACTAGAACTATAATTTCCATTATTATCAAAACTTCCTATTACCTCTAATTGTACTTCTTCTAATGCTCCTTTTTCATCTGTCTCTGTTTTTGCTTTATTAGCTTGAGTTAAAATTCCGTTTTCTCCAGTTAAAGTCGCAATGCTTACTGCAGCTAAAATTAAAAGGACAATGATAGTAATGACAAGAGCTATTAATGTAATACCTTTACTATTTTTTAGTATTTTTCTCTGTTTCATGTTTTTTCTCCCTCTTTCTTTTGTTTATTATTAGCATTTTACAAAAATACTATTCTTTTTATATTTTAACTTTATATAACGTTAAATGTCAATACAAATTAGAATATTTTTATTTGTGTGTATTACTAATACACAGTATAGCATAAAAATTATTATAAAATCAATAAAAATTGAAAATTTTTTTACTTTTATTTTTTATCTGCATATTTTTGTTGATTTTTGGAGGTTTTTAGCATGAAAAAATTTAATAATTGTCGTAATATAATCGGTGATTTAATTAAAAAACATAGAGAAGAAAAACATTATACGAAGACAGAATTATCTCACAAATTAGAGTTACTTGGTATTGAACTGGATCGTTTTGAACTTTATAAAATTGAAACGGCTAAAACCAGTGTAAAAGATTTTGAATTAATTGGCTTATGTATTGTTTTAGATATTGATTTTGAAGAATTAAAAAAATTAGTGGAAGATTATTCATAAAACGCACAAAAACTTCTTTTGAATTTGTGCGTTTTATATATTTTATTAAATTTTCTATTTTATTATTCTTCATTAATCCATTTCATAAATTCTTCTTTTGTTATTTCTTTTAGCTTATAAGCATTTTTCTTGTCTTTTCCTTGGTTTTTAAATAAATTATATTCTATTTCAAAAGTTCCACCTTTTGACTTAGCTAATGCTTGTTTTTTCTTATATACTTTTCTATATAAATTATAAGCTTCATCTTTTTCTAGATTTTTAGTAAATACTTTACTTGCCCCAATCTCTCTACAAGTTTTATTATCTTCAAATACATTGTCACAATATATAACCGCTGAATTTGTTGTAAGAAAATATTTTCCACAATTTTTACATTTTTTAAGATATGTTTTTCCTTGCAAGATAAAATATAATTCTAAAAATAGTAGATTGTAAAAATTATCAATTTCATATATCTCTTGAATTCCATATCTGTTATTTTCTTTATCTTTTATAGTTTGTATTAGTTCCTTTTCTGTCATTTTAAAGGTAGATTTATTTAATTTTATCACTTTCCTAAATTCATTGTGTTTTAAAATTGGGTATTCTTCTACTTTATTTATATTGATAAATAGATGTAATTTTTCTAATGGAGTTAAATCCTCTAATTCTTTTTTTTCATTAAATAAACAATATTCTATAATATCAATTATTTGCCTTTTATAGCTTTCAAATTCTTTTTGGTACTTACTATATAGTTTATCCATTTTATTGCCTAATTTTTTATTTTCATTTGGATTTAAAGCTAATATTTCTTTTCTTTCTTTTTCTGTTAGCAATGTTTGAAATCCATAAAATCTAAAAATAAAATAAGACATTTCTTTTATATCTTTTTGTATAAAATCTAACACAATACTTCCTATTTTATTAGGTTGTTCATATACTTTTGTAGTATATTGATAATCCCCTTCCTCATTCATTTCAAAATCTAACATAGGTACTCTTATCTGTTTTTCTTTTAGGTTTTCATTTATGTATAATTCTATCCTATTATTTATTTCCATCTCTTTCCCCCTAAAAAACTTTTATTTTTTTATAAAAACTATTGACAGTAGCGACAATAATATGGTATAAATTAAATTGTCAATAGACAATATTATTATTTGTTATTTATTGTCAATATTAGTATACATTATATAAACACTTTTTTCAAGTCTTTATATAAAGTTTTCTATATTAAAAAAATGTTAGCAAATTTTTGCATAATAACGTTAGGAGCTGATTTATTATAAAAAAGATGGATTTAGAACGAAATGAATTAATCTATAATTTGTATTTTAAAGATAAATTAACCGCATCAGAAATTAGTAAAAAAGTAAATTTATCTATTAGTCAGATTAGTAGAATTTTATCTAAATCTCCCCTATATCAACAAGAAAAAGCTAACCGAAAAGAAGAAAATCATAAGAAACACAATGAACAAGCAAAAGAAATTATGAGAAAAAAAAGAAATAAAAAACGAATGGAAGAAAAAGCAATTATGGATATGCTTCATACTCAAGCAGCAATAGAACTTTCTTATTTTAGTCCTACATCTAAGGTTGCTATAAGAAAAAATTGCTCAAGTGCTTATAACTATAATACTAAAAGGAAAAGATTTGAACTAAAGAAAGATATGGTATATTCAAATGATATGCCATTAAGAATTAAATACTAATATTTTATGACTTATGTATTTTAAGTCTTTTTTTATTTTTAAATCGAGGAGGTGAAAAAAACATGAGTGAAAATTTAAAAGAAAATTACAGTATAATGTTTACTTCTTACCCAGATATTGTGGATATTACACAAATGAGAAAAATGCTTGGTGGGATTGGCGTTACTCTTGCCTACAAATTGTTAAAACAAGGAAAAATTAAATCTATGAAAATAGGCAGAGAATATAAAATTCCAAAATCTTTTATTATTGAATACTTATTAGAGGCAAATAAAAATTAAGCATCAGTATAGATTTTTCATACCAAATGTGATATCTTATTTTAAATATCATGAGGTAGACTAAATTTCAACTGTTATTTTAGAAAGGAGTTCAAAGTGAATGTAACAGCAAGTCTACAAGAAAAAAGGGGAATTTATCAAGTTGTATTATCTTATAAAGATAATCTAAATAAAAGAAAACAAAAATGGATTTCTACTGGTATATCTGTTAAAGGAAATAATAAGAGATTAGCAAATAAAAAATTGGAGGAAATAAAACAAAACTATGAAAAATATATTCCTCCTATTGTAACAAAAAACGAAACAAAAGCTAAATTATTTGAAATCTATATGAAAGATTGGCTTGAATCTTACAAACACAATTTAGAAGAAAATACTTATGATTCTTATTGTACGATTGTAAGTAAAATTGATAATTATTTTTCAGGTAAAAACATTACTTTAGAAAATCTAAAGCCTATTGATATTCAAGGATTTTATGATAGTTTATATAAAAAAGGACTATCTGCTAACACAGTTTTACACTATCATGCCAATATACGAAAAGCCTTAAATATGGCAGTAAAATTAGATATTATACCTAGCAATCCAGCTGATAAAATTGAAAGGCCTAAAAAGTCTCAATATATAGGAGATTTTTACACGTTAGATGAATTACATTTATTATTTGAAAAATCAAAAGATGATCCATTAGAACTTGTCATTTTAATTACTAGCTTTTATGGACTTCGTCGTAGTGAAGTGTTAGGTTTAAAATGGTCATCTATTGATTTTGAGAAAAACATAATTACAATAAAACATAAAGTAGTTCAGCGAAATGCTAAAAAGAACAGAACTATGTTGTTGAAAGATAAAACTAAAAATAAATCTAGTTATCGTTCGTTACCTTTACTACCTGTTATTGCAGATGTTTTAAAGAAATATGAGAAAAAAATAAAAGAAAATAAAAAGATATGCGGTAATAGTTATATTACAGATTACGAAGATTATATTTGTGTAGATGCTATGGGAAAACTTTTTAGACCTGAATATGTAACAGACCATTTTAGATTATTACTTAAAAATAATGGCTTAAGGCATATTCGTTTCCATGATTTAAGACATTCTTGTGCCAGTTTACTACTTTCTAAAGGTGTTCCAATGAAAGCCATTCAAGAATGGCTTGGTCATTCTACTTATTCTACTACAGCAAATTTTTATACACATTTAGAAGATAATTATAAAACAGAGTCTGCCAATGTGCTAGCAAATTGTTTAAAAGTGGGATAATTTTAGTTTTAAATGCTTTTTACTGCTAAAAGATACCTGCTATAAATTATTAACATTTATTAAAATATTTCGATTTTGTTAGACATTTTGTTAGACAGTCAAAAAAATAAGCAACTTATCATTTCTGAAAGTCGCTTATTTCAATGGCTGGGCTGGCTAGATTCGAACTAGCGCATGCCAGAGTCAAAGTCTGGTGCCTTACCGCTTGGCTACAGCCCAATATATTAAAATTTATAGTCACGAATAAGTGCCCTTACCAGCGACTCGCTATCGCTCCCTGCATACTGATGCTGTAACTCGCTTTGCTTCGAACAGCTTCATCAGCTTGGCTACAGCCCAATATAATAGTTTAAATGGGGTGGAAGATGGGACTCGAACCCACGGTCTCCAGTGCCACAAACTGGCGCG
>JBJFFC010000003.1:186817-213663 GCA_051891395.1 Clostridia bacterium
ATGGGGTGGAAGATGGGACTCGAACCCACGGTCTCCAGTGCCACAAACTGGCGCGTTAACCAACTACGCTACATCCACCATTGTTTACGTGCACTTTTAACCTCGAGCACATTTATTATTATAACCAATTTCTCCCCCATTTGTCAACTATTTTACAAAATTTTTTTCAAACTTTATAAATTGTAACTCCATCTACCATTATTGTCCTATTGAGCTTGAATCTATTCCATATTGTTTATACATCCATGACATATAATCAAATGGTGTTAAAGTTGTTGGCAATCCATAGTCAACTCCATTTGTTTCTACTTTTATAGACGTGATTTTTACTGTTTCCACTGGTGTACTAACTTCTGTATTACCACTTTCTTCACTATTATCAGCAGCTTTTACTTCTACTTCTTCTATCTTATGAACAACATCCATACCTTCTATTACTTTACCGAAAGATGTATAATATCCATTTAATGAAGTGTTGTCTTTTGTCATAATAAAGAATTGTGAACTTCCTGAATTATAAGATTCCTTTTTTAATGAAGATGAATACTGTGTATAATCATTTCTTGCCATTCCTATAACGCCTTCTTCAAATTTCAATTTATTTTCCACACCATTGGCGATGAATTCACCTTTTATTGTATATTCTGTTTCATCTCCATCATCTTTTAAGTCTGATGTTGTTGCAGATCCTTGTCCTGTTCCTTCTTTGTCTCCTCCTTGAATCATGAAATCTTTTACAATTCTATGAAAAGTTAATCCATCGTAAAATCCTCTATTAGCAAGTGCAGTAAAGTTGGCAACTGTCTCAGGTGCTAAATCTGGATACAATTCTATTTTTATTATTCCAAAATTTTCAACTTCCATGGTCGCAATTGGATTTTTTACCTCCATGGTTGCTTTTTTATAATAACCAAAAGCTACTACTCCTATTAATATAACTACTAAAATTAAAGCAATTATCCATATTATATTTCTTGTTTTTTTCATCAATCTCTCTCCTTTTTTCTTTTATGAAAATCTTTTGTTATGTTACAAAAATTTTATATTAAATTATCAAAAATAAATTGTTCTTGCATTCTTTTTAATGATTGTTTTATTGTTCTAGCTCTTACTTCACCAATTCCATCAACTTCATCTAAACTTTCAATGTCAGCTGCTAATATGTGTTGGAATGATTTAAAAGATTCTACCAAGTTTTCTACAATATTTGAAGGCATTCTAGGTATTTTATTTAAAATTCTATATCCTTTTGTATAAACAGCTACTTCATCATAATTATCGAAGTTTTCATATCCTAATAGCTTTGCAATAACAGATTCTTTTAATAAATCTTCATATTCTAATTCTTGTAAACTTTCTATTATCTTTTCTGGCGTTCTTTTCTTTTTTCCTGGTACAATATAGTCTTTTATAATTAGGCTTTCTTCTTTTTCTAAGCCTCCAATTAATTCTTCTAATTGCATTTTTACCAGTCTTCCATCATCACCTAATTCATAAATTTGCCTTTGAATTTCTTCCACTATCCTCATAACCATTTCTGCTCTTTGTATCGCTACAATAACATTTTGTAAGGTCACAATATCATTGAACTCATATTCATTTAGAATACTTAATTTATTATCAAATACCTTTTTATATCTTTCAAGGGTTTGTATAGCTTGATTTGCTTTGCTTAGAACCGCATCTGTATCTTCTAATACATATCTGTCATTTCCTTTAAATACTGTTATTATATTTCTTCTTTGTGATATACTAATAACTAGTTCTCCTGTTTGTTTTGCTGTTCTTTCAGCAGTTCTATGTCTCGTTCCTGTTTCTAATGTAGTAATTTCATGAGATGGAATTAGCTGAGCATTAGCATATAAAATTTTTTTCAAATCTCCACTTAATACAATGGCACCATCCATTTTTGCAAGTTCATATAATTTGGAAGATGTATAATCTTCATTTATTGTAAATCCTCCATCTACAATTTCTTTTAATACTTCATTGTTATTTGTTATTAATAATAAAGCACCTGTTCTTGCTCTTAATATGTTTTCTAGTCCATCTCGTATTGGGGTTCCTGGTGCAATTAGTTTTAGGATTTCTGTTATATTGTCTTCTTTGCCTTTTCTCAATGCTAACTCTCCCTTCTTCCTAAATTATTTAACTTTCTTTTTTATTAATATCCGAGCCTAGTTTGGAAACGAAGTGCAACAACGCCAAATAGCAATTATTTTTCAAACTATTCCAGCCTTCTTCATTGCCTCACTAATATTTCTAACGCCTATTATATCTAATTTATAATTATCTTTCAAGTCTTTTTTGTTACTTTCTGGAATCATGCAACTTTTGAATCCTAATTTTTCCGCTTCTTTTAATCTTTTTTCTATTAAGTTAATTCTTCTAACTTCTCCTGTTAATCCTACCTCTCCGATAATAATCATATCTTTTGGAATTGGTACGTTTTTAAAACTGGATGCTGTTACTAACATAATTCCTAAGTCAATAGAAGGTTCGTTAATCCTTAATCCACCTACTACATTTAAATAAACATCTTGTGAGCCAAGCATTAAACCTGCTTTTTTTTCTAAAACTGCTATCAGCAAAGATAATCGATTATAATCAATTCCATTAGCAGTCCTTTTTGGATAACCAAATATAGTTTGCGATGTCAAAGCTTGCAATTCAACTAATATTGGCCTTGTTCCTTCAATACTAGATACAATACAAGAACCAGCAGGATTGTCTTCTCTTTCTGATATTAATATATCAGATGGATTTGTAATTTCAGTCATTCCCTTTTCTTGCATTTCAAACATTCCAATTTCATTTGTTGATCCAAATCTGTTTTTTACACCTCTTAATATTCGATAAGAAAAATATCTCTCTCCTTCTAGATACAGAACAGTATCTACCATATGTTCTAAAACTCTTGGTCCAGCTATATTTCCTTCTTTCGTAACATGTCCTATAATAATTGTCGTAATAGCTCTTGATTTACATACTCTCATTACTTGTCCGAGTTATCTCTCTAACTTGGCTCACACTTCCTGCTGCTGCAGTTATCTCGTCAGAGTACATTGTCTGAATAGAATCAATTATAACTAATTTAGGGTTTATATTAATAATTGCTTGATTTACAATATCAATATCCGTTTCTCCTAAAAACAGAATATCTTCATTATTAATCCCTAATCGATCTGCTCTCAACTTTATTTGTTCTGCTGACTCTTCTCCAGAAACGTATAAAACTTTGCCATCACCCTTAATTTTATCACAAATTTGTAAAATAAGAGTTGACTTTCCAATACCTGGTTCTCCACCCAATAATACCAAAGATCCTTTTACAAATCCTCCTCCTAACACTCTATCAAGTTCATTAAATCCTGTATGAATTCTAATATTTTCTTTTGCTACATAAGAATTCAACTTTTGTGGCGTATTTGTCTCTTTTTCAGCCTTGTCCTTATTTTTGCTCTCCACTATCTTTTGTTCATAAAAAGTATTCCAACTATTACAAGCCGGACATTTTCCTAACCATTTACTCGACTCATTACCACATTCACTACAAACAAATACTGTTTTACTTTTTGCCATGTCCAATTGGGGACGTTTCCTTTTTGACAAAATGTCCATTTTGGGACACATCTCCCTCCTCCTTTCCTTTTTATTTAAGATTTCTCATTAAAAACTCTCTCTATTATCTTTCTATTTATTCCTGTAACCCTTGCTATTTGATTTTTTGAAGCTCCCTTTATTTCTTTTAGTTTGACTAATTTTTCATTTCTTATTATTGCATTAAATCTTTTTATTTCTATTACATTATTTATTTTTAATATTTTTTCTATTATCGGTTTCAATTGTTCATCTGTTAATCTTTCTATTATCTCATATTCAAGATAATCATTTCCATATATGTCCTCATTACTTTTTTTATGAAATTCAATAAAGTTTTTTATTGCTCCTATTTTGGTATCTCCAAAAATGGACATTATCGTTTTGGTTTCTATGATTTTTTTATCTTTAATATATTCTTGATAACTACTCCATCTATATTCTTCTATATCTGAAATTTTAGCTTTTACTGGATTTTGATGAATATATCTACATAATTGAATCAGATACTCTCGTGTTTCTACGCATTTGCTAAAAAATCTATTTTGAAATAAATGTCCTACTTTGTCATATTTTTTACTAAAATAACTTGAATATGAAACACATAAACTTTGCATTGTCTTTGAAAGATTATCATTTTTATCAAATAAAATTAAATGTACATGATTTGTCATTAAACAATACGCAAATAACTCATATTTATACTTTTCTTTTGTATTTGATATTTCTTTAATAAATTTTTTATAATCTTGTTCTTCAAAAAATATATCCTGTTTATCGTTTCCTCTTAGTATAACGTGGTATATTTTAGTATTGCTAACTCTTCTTGCCTTTCGGGGCATATTATCCTCTCCTTTTCTATTTTTGCCCCTATATAATAAAAAAGTATAGCACACATTTTAAAAATACGCTACACTTTTATTTTAATTTACCTAAAATTTACAATCTCAAATGAAGATGTGTCCCAAAGTGGACAGAATGTCCAAAAGGAAACGTCCCCAATTGCCCCTATTTATTCTTTTTTCCAAATGTTATTTCTTGGAATAGAAAGTCATGTACTTTTTCCCAAGTTATTTCTTGATGTAAAAATTCGTTTATTTCATCTTCAATTTTTTGTTGATGTGGTGTTAATTCTACTTTTATTTCTTTATTCCAATCAATTTCTTGTAACCAAAAGGCTTTAAATTTATTCCAAAATCCTGTTTTTACTGGTAAGTTATTGTTTCTAATTGTTCCTGCATTTTGAATAGGTTCTGCGTTAGTCACTTGGTCGTTGTTGTTAAATTCAACTCCTCCAAAAACTCCTGATACTTTACTTTCTTCACCTAAATCTGCCATTTTTATCTCCTCCTTTGTACTTATGCACAATATTATTTTATTTATACTATATTTTCTTTCCATAATCAAGTTATTTTTATCTTTTTCATATTAAATGTTTGTTACATAAATGTTACAGTATTGTTACATTTCTACTATAATATGATCACCTTTTATATCAATGCATTTAACCTCAATTATTTTATTTTCAATTTTATTTCTTACATTCTCTTTTGGCAAATACGCTAATATGTAATTTGGAGTATGTCCTTTATAACTTCCATCTTTTTCTTCTTCAAATAATACTTCTACATTTTTTCCTATATATTCTTTATTATACTTTCTCTCATTATCATTCGATAGTTCTATTAGCTTCTGACTTCTTTCCTCTTTTTTATTTCCATCTATTTGATGGTCCATCTGTGCCGCTTTTGTTCCTTTTCTAGGTGAATATTTAAATACATGCATTTTATAAAATTCTATTTCTTCTAAAAATTTATAAGTTTTATTAAATTCCTCCTCTGTCTCTCCTGGAAATCCTACAATGATGTCAGTTGTTAGTATTACATCCTTATAATATTTTCTTAAAAGATTCACAATATCCTTAAATTGTTCTGTCGTATATCTTCTGTTCATTCTTTTTAAGGTTTCATTACATCCACTTTGTAACGATAAATGGAAGTGATGGCAAATCTTTTCTAGCTTTATTAATCTTTTCATGAACTCTTCATTGATTAGTAATGGTTCTATAGAACCTAGTCTAATCCTTTCAATTCCTTCTATTTTGTTTATTTCTTCTAATAAATCTATTAATTTGTACTCTTCCTTAAAATCTTTTCCATATGATGCAACATGAATTCCAGTTATAACTACTTCTTTTATTCCTTCTTCTGCTATTTTTCTTATTTCAGATAAAATACTTTCTGATTGTCTGCTTCTCACTCTTCCTCGTGCATAAGGAATGATACAATAGGAACAAAATCGATCACATCCATCTTGTACTTTAATAACCGCTCTCGTTTTTTCTGTGTATGTTACATTTCCAAAATCAACAAATTCTTTCTTCTGCATAACATCTTCTATTTCTATTCGTTTTTGCTGACTTTCCATATATTCTTCTAAATATTTAACAATATTCTTCTTCTCATTATTACCTAAAATTAAATCTATCTCTTCTATTTTTTCTAATTCATTTTTTGCTACTTGTGCATAACAACCACAAGCAACTACTATAGATTTTTCATTCAATTCTTTTACTCTTCTAAGCATTTGCCTTGATTTTCTATCAGACATGTTTGTTACTGTACAAGTATTAACTATGTATACATCTGCTTTTTCATTATGTTCTACTACTTCGTATCCACTTTCTATAAACTTTTGTGTCATTGCATTGGTTTCATATTGATTTACTTTACAGCCTAGTGTGATAAATGCTACTTTTTTCATATGATACTCCTTCCATCATAATCATAAATAAAAGTAAACATATCAATGTTTACTTTCATTTATAATTATCTTCTTGATTTTCCTTCTAAAGCATCTAAATTATCTAATGCTTTTCCTGTCCCTAGTGCTACACATGATACTGTGTCTTGTGCTATCATAACATTAATTCCTGTTTTTTCTTGTAATAATTTATCTAGTCCATCGACTAAGCATCCTCCACCTGTCATGTATATACCTTTATCGCTAATATCTGCTGCTAACTCTGGCGGAGTTCTTTCTAATACTGAATGAACACTATCAACTATCATCATTGCTGGCTCTAATAATGCTTCTAACATTTCGCTTGAATATACAGTTAGTGTCTTTGGCAAACCTGTAGTTAAATCTCTTCCTCTTATCTCCATTTCAGCATCTTGTATTTTAGGAAATACGCATCCGATATTAACTTTTAAGTCTTCAGCTGTTCTTTCTCCAATAATCATATTATGTTTTTTCTTAATATATTTTACAATGTATTCATCAAATTTATCGCCTGCTACTTTTAATGATGTACTTACAACTGATCCGCCTAATGAGATTACTGCAATATCTGTTGTTCCTCCACCTATATCTACTACCATATTTCCACATGGCTTTGAAATATCAATTCCTGCGCCAATTGCTGCTGCAATTGGTTCTTCAATTAAGTATACCTTTCTTGCTCCAGCTTGCGAGGCTGCATCTATTACTGCTTTTTTTTCTACTTCTGTTACTTGTGAAGGAATACATATCATAATTCTTGGTGCAAATATAAATTTTCCACATATTTTATTGATGAAATATTTTAACATTTTTTCTGTTACTGTATAATCTGATATTACACCATCTCTTAAAGGTCTAGTTGCCACAATATTCCCCGGGGTTCTTCCGAAGCATTCTTCTTGCTTCTTGTCCTACTGCTAATACGTCACCAGTATTCTTATCTACTGCAACAACAGATGGCTCCCTTAATACAATTCCTTTTCCTTTTACATATGCAAGTACTGTTGCTGTTCCTAAATCAATACCAATATCTTGTCCCAACCCCATTTTTAACACTTTATCTTCCTCACAATCCTTTTATTTTTGTTTCTTTTTCATTACAAATATATTACGATTATATTACAAACCTTTTAATTTATCAACCCTTTTTATTGAATTTTTTTATTTTTTATATTATAATAATTTATAAATAATGGAGGACTTATGAAAAATTACAAATTTATTTCAAAAAATGAAAATGATACTAAAAATTTAGCTAAAAAACTAGCTTCGAAATTAAAACCTAGAAATATTGTTGTTTTAACCGGTGAATTAGGATCTGGTAAAACTAAATTTGTAGAAGGTTTTTTATCCTATTTTGGACTAGAAAATGATATCTCTAGTCCTACTTTTAATATTGTAAATGAATATAAAAAAGATGATATTAATATTTATCATTTTGATGTTTATCGTTTAGAAGATTCTTCTGAATTTTATGAAATTGGTGGAGAAGAATATTTTGAAAATGGGATTTGCTTAATTGAATGGGGTGAATTGATTGAAGATATATTGCCGAAAAATTGTATTCATATCACTTTTTCAAAAGATAACCATAATGAAGATATTAGAATTTTAAATATTGAATTAGAGGAGGATTTGCTTTGAAAATATTAAGTATTGATACAGCTAGTAACATTTGTGGGGTTTCTATTTTAGAAAACGAAAAATTAATATGTAATTTGGATACGAATACTGGAAGAACACATTCCGAAAATTTAATGCCAATGGTTAGAAACGCTCTTGAGAAAACTAATTTAACTTTAAATGATATTGGGCTAATCTCATGCGATATTGGTCCTGGCTCTTTTACAGGAATACGAATTGGTATTGCAACTGTAAAAGCATTTAAAGATAGTTTAGATATTCCTTGTATTGGCATTAGCTCTTTAGAATCTTTGGCTTATAATATAAAAGATAACATAAAAGAAAACGAACTTATTTGTAGCCTTATTGATTGTAAAAATGATAATTGCTATTTTGCTTTATATGAAAAGAAAAATACTCTTTTAGAAAACTTAATAGAGCCTCAAGCTGAAAGTATTGAATCTTGCTTGTCTATTTTGAAAAGTTATTGTGAAGATACTTTAACGAATTCATCTCTTACTTTTATTGGTGATGGTTCAACAGTTTTTCAAAATAAAATTAAAGAAGTCTTTTTGCATGCCAATTTTGCTAATTCATCTTTAAATATCTTAAGTTCTTATTCTTTAGGACTCGCAGGATTAGATAAATACCAATGTAACGCTGACATTCAAGAAATCTTGCCTTTGTATTTAAAAAAGCCACAGGCTCAAAGGCAACTTGAAGAAAAAGAAAAGAAGGACTCTGTTTTATGAATATAAAAATAACCCCAATGACATTAACTGATGTCATTACGATAAAAAACAACTTAATAAGTGATTTTGATGATTTTTGGACTTATCATATTTTAAAAGAAGAATTAGAAAATCAAAATTCTAGCTATTTAGTTGCTAAAATTGATAATGAAATTGTTGGCTTCGCAGGAATAAAAATTATTCTTGATGAAGCTGATATTATGAATATAGTAACCAAAAAAACTTATAGGAATCAAGGTATTGGAACATTACTTTTAGAAAATTTAATTTCTCTATCCAAGAAATTAAATTTAAAAACTCTTTCTTTAGAGGTTAGTGAAGAAAATCTCCCTGCTATTCATTTGTATAGAAAGTTTGGTTTTGAATACTTAGGAGTGAGAAAAAATTATTATCAAGATAAAAATGGATATATTATGACAAAAAAATTGAATTGAAGTAATTTACTTCAATTCAATTTTTATATCTCTTTCTTGTTTTAACTGTATCTTACTATATTTAACACCACACTCATCTAACAATTTTCTGGAAGCAATATTATTTTCTGAGTTTGCATACTTATCGCATAAATATATTACCTCTTTTATTCCAGATTGAATAATTATTTTGGCACATTCATTACAAGGAAATAGATCAACATAAATTTTAGCATTTTCTAAATCTTTTTTACTTCCTCTGTAATTCAAGATTGCATTTAATTCAGCATGACATACGTATGGGTATTTTGTATCTAGATTTTCTCCTTCTCTTCCCCAAGGAAATTTCTCATCACTAAATCCATTTGGTGCTCCGTTATATCCAATCGACAAAATTCGATTGTCATTACTCACAATGCATGCTCCAACTTGTGTTGATGGATCTTTACTTCTCATCGCTGATAATTTTGCAATCGCCATAAAGTATTCATCCCATCCTAAATAATCTTTTCTTTTTTCTCCACTCATTTAAACTTCAACTCCTTTTATTGAAACATTGAGACATGAGGGACAGTGATTAAATGTCTTATTATTTTTGTCATTTTTCGTCGTTTTTTGTCTTTTGCATTTTTCGACTTTTTTCTACCTAATTAATGAGACATTTAATCACTGTCCCTTGTGTCTCATTCATACCACTCAAGTTCCCAATCATCTAGTATTACAGTATCTCCTTCACATACTCCCATTTCTTTTAATTTTGCTTCTATTCCCATATTTTTTAAGCATTTTTGTAAATAGTACATAGATTCATTATCTTCAATATTAATTCTTCCCATTAGCCTTTGAACTGCTCTTCCTGATACAATAAATACTCCATCTTCTTCTTTTATTGTCCATTCGTCTTTCTTTTCTTCCAATGTATATACTTTTTTATCTTCTATTTCTATTAAATCTTCTTTTGGCAAAGTTTTTAAGATATCTGCCACATGGTCAATTAGTTCTTGTACTCCCTCTTTTGTTGCTGCTGATATTTTATAGAATTCTAATCCTTCTTTTTTTGCTAATTCTTCTACTTCTTTTAATAAACTTTCATCTTGTATAACATCAATCTTATTAGCTACTATGATTTGTTTTCTAGTTGATAATTTTTCGCTATACTTTTTTAGTTCTTTATTAATAGCATAAAAATCTTCTACCGGATTTCTTCCTTCCCCGCCTGATACGTCTAAGAAATGTAACAATAGTCTAGTTCTTTCTACATGTCTTAAAAATTGAATTCCGAAGTCCTACGCCTTCACTTGCTCCTTCTATAATTCCTGGTATATCTGCAATCACAAAGCCATTGTTATCTTTTGTTTTTACAACTCCTAAATTTGGAACTATGGTTGTAAAATGATAATTAGCTATTTTAGGTTTTGCATCTGTTACAATAGACAAGAATGTAGATTTCCCCACATTAGGGAATCCTAAAAGTCCTACATCAGCTAACAACTTTAACTCAAGTATAATTTCTTTCTCTTCTCCTTTTTCACCATCTTCTGAAAATCTAGGAGCTTGTCTTGTAGCTGTTGCAAAATGCGAGTTTCCTCTTCCTCCTCGTCCACCTTTTAAAATCAATTCCGTTTGACCTGGTTTTGATAAATCTGCTACCACTTTTCCCGTTTCAACATCTTTTACAACAGTACCAATTGGAACTTTAATATATAAGTCTTCTCCATACTTTCCATTACAATGGCTTCCGCTTCCATTTTCACCATTTTTCGCCTTAAACTTTCTATTATATCTAAAATCAATTAGTGTGTTTTTATCTTTATCTACTTGGAAATAAATGTTTCCACCATTTCCTCCATCTCCACCATCAGGTCCGGCCAGCCGCCACATACTTTTCTCTACGAAAAGTTGCTGCTCCATTTCCTCCATCTCCTGATTTAATCATTATTTTTGTATAATCTGTAAACATATTTCTCTCCTTTTGCGAGACACAAGGGACAGGTCTTAAATGTCTCATATTTTTGTCGTTTTCTGTCAGTTCTCTATTTCGACATTTTTCTACTTAATTTATGAGACATTTAAGACCTGTCCCTCTTGTCTCATTTTTCAAAATAATCTAATTTCATTGCTTGTTTTACTTTTTTCATTGTCTCTTTTGCTACTTTTTGTGCTTTTGCAGTTCCTTCTATTAAGATTTTATCTACTTCTTCTGGATGAGTTTCATAGTAAGCTCTTTTTTCTCTGATTGGTCTTAACTCTTCTATTATATTTTTAGCTAATTGCTTTTTACAAGCAACACATCCACGTTTTCCTGCTTTACACTCTTCACATACTGCTTTTACTTCTTCTTTTGTGCTAAATAAGTTATGATAATAGGCAACCATACATACATCAGGATTTCCCAAATCGTCCTTCCTTATTCTATTTGGATCCGTTACTGCACTCATTACTTTTTTCGTGATTTCTTCTTCACTATCTGATAAGTAAATTGCATTTCCTAGAGATTTTCCCATTTTTTCGTTTCCGTCTAATCCTTTTATTCTTTTTCCACTTGATAATACTGCTTGTGGCTCTATTAGAACTTCTCCATAGATACTGTTAAATTTTCTTACAATTTCTCTGCATTGCTCGATTAATGGTAGTTGGTCTTCTCCTACTGGTACCAATTCTCCTTCAAATGCTGTAATATCTGCTGCTTGACTTACTGGATATCCTAGAAATCCATATGTCACACTTTCTCCAAATAAATCTCTTTTTTGTGCAATTTCTGTTTTTACAGTTGGATTTCTTTGTAATCTTGCTATCGTTACTAAGTTTGAATAAAATACTGTTAATTCTGCTACTTCTGGGATCATGGATTGAATGTATATCGTTGTTTTTTTAGGATCTATTCCAACTGATAAATAATCTATTGCTACTTCTCTTACATTTTTTCTTACCTTTTCCGGATTATTAAAGTTGTCTGTTAATGCTTGTACGTCTGCAATTAATATGTAAGGATCATATTCTCCACTGTCCTGCATTTCTACTCTCTTTTTTAGTGATCCAAAGTAATGTCCTATATGTAGTTTTCCTGTTGGTCTGTCTCCTGTTAATATTCTTTTTTTATTCATGTGTACCATTCTCCTTTACTTATGTAGGTATTATACTATATTTTATGATATTTTACAATAGTAAAAATCCCTCGGCTTAGCCGGAGGATTTTTATCTTACGCCTAAAAGGCTCTTTTACAAGCATAGCCTTTTAGGCTCATAGCTGCTTCGACGCATGCGTCTCTTATGTCCCGTTGAACGGGTCTTTATATTCTTCTATTGATATTTGGTCATACATCATATCTTCTTGTAATTGATTTCTTACATATTCTGCTATTCTCTTTGTATTTTTACCTACCGTGTCTACATAGTAGCCACGGCACCAAAAACTTCGTTGGCCAAATTTGTATTTTAAATTTGACCAACTCTGGAAAATTATGAGGCTGCTTTTGCTTTTTAATATTCCTATAAATTTTGATACTGATAGTTTTGGTGGTATTGATACAAACATATGCACATGGTCTGGACAAACTTCAGCCTCTATAATTTTCACTTCATTCCAATCACAAAGGTCTCTCAATATTTTTCCTATTTTCCTCCTCTTTTGCCCATAAAAAATTTTTCTCCTATATTTGGGTGTGAACACTATATGATATTTACAATTCCATTTTGTATGTGATAAACTAGACATTGTATCATATGTAATGCTTTCATCTTTAGTTTTTTATTGAATATACTTTCATTTATTTTTATCAATTATGCGTCGAAACATATTGATATTATATCATGAAGTGAGTTGCTTTGCTACAAAGCTTAAGTCAGCGTTACTACCGGCACAGTCGGAAAGTTACCAACACTTAAAAATACTTCAAGTAAAACTTGAAGTATCTTTGATCTCCTTTTTACTGTGTAATTAGATATTAGATGTAAAAATAATCATAAGAATTATCTTCATACAAATTCTCCAATCAATAAATCTAATACAATTTAATCTGGTTATAATTAATAAGTTATTTATTTTCTAATTTTAAAACAGTAGTGATATCATATCTCTAAAACTTATTTCTCTTTACTATTTTTAAAAGCAAAAAATTTACTAATAAAAAAGTTAATAATAACCACAATTATTGTCATTGATATTTTTGTAAGCATATATTCTAATCCTAAAACAGTATATAAAACAAATACACCTACTACCTCTAGAATCATTGTAAAGCCTCTTCCAAATACGAATTTTAAAAACTCTATCCATTTTTCTTTCATTGTTCTTGCTTGTGAGTTAAATACCCATTTTCTGTTAGTAAAATATGCGAATAGAATAGAAGTAATAATTCCTATTGTACTAGCCAAATTTCCTTCTACCTTTAATATTTTTGCTAATATTCCTGAAATTCCTATATTTACAAGAGTTGTTAATATTCCAAATATGATATACATTATAGTCTCACGTGTAAGTACTTTTTTTATAATTTCTTTTAATTTTCCCATTGTTTTCTACTACTTCCTTTTAAATTATTTTGATTCATTCATCTCTTTTTTTCCATTATATTCATCTACTAAATATAATGGTCTATTTTTAGTTTCGTTAAAAATTCTTCCCAAATATTCTCCTACAATTCCAAATAAAAGTATTTGCACTCCTGCAAAAAATAATATCAATAAAATAATAGCTTGATAAGCTTGTATTGCTACATTTTGTGTAAAACACTTGATAATTACATATATAAAGTAAACTCCTAACGCCAAAAAGGTAGGAATTGAAATATATGTTGATATTCTTAAAGGTGATGTAGTAAATGACGTAATTCCATCAATTGCTAAATCCACTAATTTTTTGTAATTCCATTTTGTCTTTCCGGCAATTCTCGGATCTCTATCATATTCCACTTCTTTCTTTTTATATCCAATCCAACTAAACATACTTTTAGAACATCTTTGAGATTCTCTCATTTTCTTTAAAGCATTAATGCATCTTTTATCTAATAACCTAAAGTCTCCTGTATCCCTTTGTATTTCGACACTAGTTAAGCTTTGTAATATTTTATAATATGCTTTTGACGTAAATTTTTTAAAAAAAGTTTCTCCCTTTCTTGAACGTCTTTTAGCATAGACATCATCATAGCCTTCTTCCCAATACTTGATTAGTTCAGGAATTAGCTCTGGCGGATCTTGCAAATCAGCATCCATAAATATTGCACAATCGCCTGTAATATAATCCATACCAGCTATCATAGCAATTTCCTTTCCAAAATTTCTGGAAAAATTCACATAGCATATTCTTTTATCTTTTTCTCTTAATTCTTTTATAATATCAATTGTTCCATCTTTACTTCCATCATTTACAAACAGTACTTCAAATTCATAATTTTGTACATGATTCATTAAATTGTTTAATCGCTCATATAATCTCATTAAACTTTCTTCTTCATTATATGCTGGTATAATAATTGATACTTTTTTCATACCTCTCTTCGCTCCTATATCTATTTTTATTTCTTAAAAATTTACTTTCTTTTCTATAATATATTGTGGTCTCTCTTTACTTTCTTCATATATTCTAGCAATGTATTCAGACATAATCCACATAGATAATAATTGGGCTCCAGCAAATAATGTGATAGTAACCATTAAGGATGTCCATCCTGCACTTAGATTATTCCACTTAAAGATATAAGACAATATGGCATATATCATTATGATAATTGAAATAGCAATGCAACATATTCCTAAAATTCCTACTGCTTTTAAAGGCTTTGTTGAAAAGCTTATAATTCCATCAGAAGCTAATTTCAACATCTTCTTTAATGGATATTTAGTTTCTCCTGCAAATCTTTCTTTTCTTTCATATTCATATGGCATTTGTTTAAATCCAACCCAACTAAATAATCCTCTTAAGAATTTATTATGTTCGGGTAAACTATTAATAACATCTACCACTTCTCTATCAACTAATCTAAAGTCACCTGTATCTTTTGGAATTTCTACATCAGATAAAGCATTTAATGTTTTATAAAACATTTTTGCTGTTAACAATTTAAATGCCGATTCTCCTTCTCGAGATTTTCTTTTTCCGTATATAACTTGATTTCCTTCTTCCCAATATTTCAACATATCAGGAATTAATTCTGGTGGATCCTGTAAATCCGCATCAATAATAACTATTGCATCGCCTGAAACATATTGCAATCCAGCTGTTACAGCTGCTTGATGTCCAAAATTACGAGCAAATGATAATATTTTTACTTTTTTATCTTTACTTGCAATTTCTTCTAACAATTCTAGCGTTTTGTCTTTACTACCATCATTTATAAATATAATTTCATAAGCATAATTTTCTAACTTTGTTAACACTTCTGTTAATCTGTTATAGCATTCATCTACTACTTTTTCTTCGTAATACATTGGTACTACTAATGATATTTTCTTCTTTTCCATTTTATTTTCCTCCAATTAAATAACTTTTTTTATTATCATCTTTAGTTCTTAATCTTTCTGAAATGATTATATTACTTTTTATCTAAAATAGCAATATTTTCATCCGATTGTGCCATAATACCTCTATTGTTTAATAACTCATAAGTTAATGCAATTACAACTATCAATTGTAAAATTGTTGCTATTTGAATATTTATAAATTCTGTTCCAAACAAATACCTTGTATATGTTGCAAATGAATTCAAATTTATAACAACCGCATAAAATATACTTGATTTTGTTCTAAAAATTATCATAGCTAATATACTTATAACATCTGCAACAAACATATATCTATCGTGCATATTGGGCATGAAAAATGTTGCGACAACTATTGACCACAATCCAATATGTATTATAAGCTCTTTAGAAATGTTAACTTTTTTATAAATTATAATACATGCCATGATAACATACAATGCTAAAGTTATAATAATTCCAACTTTAGCAACATCTATACTTTCTATAGCTAATGCTTCTGATTTTTCTGTTAATTGACAAAATAAATTATATATACTTGGAAAATTGTTACTTGTAAATTGAGAATAAGATCCCATTTGATTTACATATACTAAAAGGCACTCTTTTATTGTTTTTCCAAATATTATAGAAGGTATACATGTTATAAAATTTACTACTGGTAATATTCCAAAATAATATACTGGAAATTTTCTTTTAGAAATCCACACTAGTATATATAAAGGTAATATAAATATAAATTGTAATTTAAAGGCAAATGCTAATCCTAAAAAAGTAAATGACCAAAAATATTTTTCATCTATTAAAAATATTAATGATATTATTACAAAACTTGCATATATACTGTCGCATTGTCCCCAACACGCTCCATTTAGTAATACCGTTGGAGCAAATAATACTAATCCATATGTAATTAGCCCAATTATTCCTTTTTTTTCTTTTTTTCTCAGAAATTTATTTACTAATTTATAACTAGAAAATGCTAAAATAAAATCAAATAATATAGATATAGCTTTTATTGTATACAATGGGCTTATTGGTATGTAGGTAAGAGCCGCTAATATTGTCATATAAATACAATTGTAATCTCCAATTTTATTTTTTAAAGCAAAAAATCCTCCATTTGCTTCTATTTGCTCAATCCATTTACTTAAAAAACCGGTATAATCCCATGTTTGATAACGTAAAAAGTAGAATCTTGCGCCAATGGCTAAAATGGTTATTATTATAAAACCAATTAGTATTATATGTTTTTTTATATATCCGTATATTTTGTTTTCAAATTCAAGACATTTTTGTTGAATCATATATTTACCTCCTTTAGTCTTTTTGTTCTATTATTGTAAATCTATTTAGTGTAGTTTCTTTATATTTCGATTCATCTATATTTAATTCTTTACTATTTTGAACTACATACACTACATTACTTTCTTCATCAAAATTTTCTGGTAAATAGAAGTAATATTTTTCAAAAGACTTAACTTGTTCAAAATTTGCGCCACTTGTAGAATATTGCACATTTTCATTAAATTCTTTTGGATTATATCTGCTATAAAATAATACATATATATAAGGCTCTGTAAATGATTTGTCTATATATACTTTTTCTACTTCTAAGCTATCTACATATTCTACCATTTCTTCTATATCTGTTTCAAAATATGCTTCATTTTTCATTCCTTTATAAAAATATGTATAACAAAATGCCATAAATGCCAATATATACATTGATATTATTGCATTTCTTGCTATAGGGGCCTTTTCTATTATATAATGAATTCCTATTGTCGTATAATATATTAGTGGTATAATCATTACATTCACTCTGTTTGTATTCGGTTCACATACAAACAGTAATAAAAATGCTGCAATAAACCATACATTAAAACAAATATTTATTATTTTATTTCTTTGTTCTCTCCTGAAATTATAAAATAGTCCTATAAGTGTAAATGGTAAAGAAAATACATATGTTATTCCAAAGAAACTTATTAAATTCCAAGGATGATCATTATCTTGACATATAAATAATTTCATTGCCTCTATAAAATTTTGTAAACTTTTTGTAAAAAAATCTTTCGAGAATACTGAAGATATCTCTTGATATCTATTTGCAGTAAGTCTTGGTATTGTCATAAATGGTAAATTTATTTGTGGTAAATCAAATGTATTTATCATTACATATAATATTAGTGGCAAATCTATTACACATATTATAATAAATGCTATTATTAATTGTTTTATTGATACATAATTTTTCTTTAATAATATCAATAACAATGGTATTATAAATACCGGTAAAAAGAAATATGAAGTTCCATATGCATATCCTGAAAGTGCAAGTATTCCAATTCCCAGATATAGCCAGATACTCTTTTTGTTTTTTAAAAATTCTACTATAAAAAATACAGAATATAATATTAAATCCGGAAATAAGTTAGATTCTAGTCCCCATCTACTTTTCATTATGTGCCAAGGGCAAATTGCCATAAATGCTAATCCTACTAAAGCTACTTTTTTATTTATATTTTTTCTTAATAGCTGATAAAAAATAACTAGTGATATGCAGCCTATAATTGCCATTGGTAATCGAACGGATAGTGTATTTAGTCCCAATATTCCAACAAACAATATCATAATCTCTGAATATAATACATTTTGTCCACTCCCCCAAGCAATAAACTGAGCAGGAAAAATATTATTATGCCTATCTACTCCATAATGCAAAAGTGAAAAAGCCTCATATCCTGCTGATGCTTCATCTTGATTTAATCCCTTCGGTAATACATCTATACCTATAACTCTTATTAGAAATCCCATTATTAAAATTGTTGTTACTAATATTTTATACTTATTTTTACTTATTATTTCTTTCATATTATCCTTTCTCCTAAATCTTACTTTTTCCACTTTTCTTGCATCTTTTTAATTTTTTCTTTTTCCTCTTTCCAGTTTTCGATACAAATGGAAGCAAATGGAATTAATACCAAAATATAAGATATGATGTATCTTGATTTTGCTTCCCATAAGATATGGAATAGAAATCCGCCAATAAATACTATTATTAGAAGAATCGCTTCATTTGTTAAATTGTTTCTATATTTTATCATTACTAAACTAGCTGAACCAAAAATAATTAACACAATAGCTTTTTGGTATATTAATAATTTTTCTGTTTTTTGTTTCGCCATTTCATCTATTATAAAGGCTTTTTCATCATTTATTTCTTCGTTATTATCTACAGTTTTAAAATTATAGCTTTCATTATACCAAATGCCTGCATAAGTATTTTCTGTCCACATGGATGCTATTTTTCCACCATAAAATTTCACAAAGTATTTAGGATGTTGAATAAAATAATTAATTCTTTCCTTAATAGCATTCTTATATTGTCCCTTCGATGCTTCTATATCATCCCAAGCCCAAGTACCATAATCACTGTACCATCCATTAGCCCTATAGCTTTCTTGCATCCCTACATATAAAAAGCCTAAGGTTGGATATTGTTTGTTTTTATCTAATTCTAGCTTATTTTGTAATGTACTTTTTATGGTTGAAGCTGGCAAGATTGCTATTGCAATAAATACTATTATCATTATAACGCTTAGTAATATATTTTTTACATTTTTTTCATTCTCTTTCATTATGTTTAGAACGAAATAAATTAATAATGCTATAATATATATTAAATTATTCATCCTTAAAATATATCCTATTGATATAAAGATAGCTGATAATACAATATATCTTTTTTTGTCTTCCATTCCATATTTCATAGCAAAATATATTGATAAAAAGCACATTGGGATACTAACAATATCTCCATACACAAATGTTGATAATAATGGTAAAGTAAAAAATGTCCCTATTAAAATAAGAGTCTTAGTTTTATTTACTTTATACTCTTTCTCCAATTGCTTACTAATTAGCAATAAAGCAATTACAGTAATTGCATTTGCTATTACGTTTAAATACTGTAATAGAATAACATTTGTACTTCCCAATAGTTTAAAAATTGCTACATACACCGTGGCTAACGTTATCTGTTGGGGATACAATTCAAGGTATTGTGAATGTGTGAGTTCTTCCCAATCACCATTATACATTTTTAAAGCTGCTGTATAAACTGATCTTTGATCATATGCTGGTGTTGCTTGTCTAAGATTAATCCAGTAGATTTGACCAACTATATAAATTACTAAAAACAATATAAATATTAATATTTTTACTTTTTTGTTAATTTTTATTGTGTCTACTTTCTTACTGATAACTAATATTGATATTGCTAATAAAAACGTCAGTAAAAAATTAAATATTCCATAAAATTTTGTACTTATGTTTTCTGATATTACATCTGCTATTCTTGAAACATATACGACATTTAGTATAAAAACTACTAAACAGCATAAAAATCCAATAATTCCCGCTATATTTTTAGCAATTCTATTCATCTTGTTTTTCCATTCCCTTCGTTTCTTTTTTAATAAATACATAAATGTATCGTATCATCTATAATAATCAATTGCTCTTTATCAAAGTAATTCCATTCTTCTTTTTTAAAATCATTTTGAATCTCTTCTACTTTTTCTACTTCTTCTAAATTTCTATTTGTATAATAATTAATTACTCTTAGTGCTGACCAATTTTTATAAATTGCCTTTAAATTCATATCTCCATAAGCTGTAATATGTAAATATGTATATCCTGGATATTCATCCTCATAAAAAGCTATTTTTGTTACTTGTTTTCCTGTTTCTTGTTCATATTCATATAATATCTTTTGAATTTGTTCTACATTTTGTCTATCTTCATAATTCACAATATAGTTATCGATTGTAAATCTAGTAAAATAAACAAATTGAATAGCTAAAATTAAGCAACTAATAATTGTTATTATATTTATAACATTTTTCTTAATCTCCACCTTGGTTGCTGCATAAGCAAGTAGTATTCCCAATAACGCTGCAACTGGATAAGAACTTCTTGCTACGAACCATATTGATCCTGTATCTTGTAGAATCTGTGGCGCTACTGTGACAAGTATTGTTCCTATTAGAATATATGCTATTGATAATATTTCCAAAGTTTTTGTTTTAGTCGCTATTGGTTTTCTTACAATTTTATATATCATCCATACTATAAGGATAAATAATATAATTGCAAATAAATATTTTGGGAATAAATCATAAGTTCCTAATATCATATTTTTAGTTCCTTGATATAATTTTTCTAATGATTCACTTAATATTATTTCCCCTTTTACACGGCTATTGGTAAATAAAAATCTTACCATAAAAAAATTAATTAAAGCTGGAATTCCATAGGTTACTGCTACAATTAGATTATTTATTATAAATCCTTTTGTATTTTTTGCATATTTTATAATGTATATTAGTGAAATGGCAATAAATATTCCTACTGTACCTTGATAACAATAATTTGCAATTAGCATTAATAATGTAGCCCATATGATTGCTTTTTTGCTACCTTCAAAAAAATTTCTTATTTGTGTTACTGCAAGTATACATAATAGGACTGAAAGCATCATAATTCCTTTTTCGATATATACAAATAATTCAATTGAAAATATATTCATTACAAGTAATATAGAAGCAATTATACATATTCGTTCATTTTCTATGTCCTTTTTAAATAATTTATATAATAAGTATAAACTAGCTATCATACATATAATGGCTATACTATAAGATATTATATAAATTGTTGCATTGCTCCATCTAAAGACTCCCATGGTCATATAAAAGAAAAGAGCAGTTACAATCCTTCCACACGAAAAAAAGTGTGATGTATTTTGTTTTACAGAATTTGTAAACACACTATATGTATCAGGAGCAAATTGCATTAAACAATATATCCCAAAAAATAAAAATGTCATAATTGTGAATATATATAATTTTTTATCTAAAAAAACTGCTTTTACTTTTTCCTTAATCTTTTCCATTTTCATTCTCCTATCTCGATATTTTACTGATTGTATTTTAAAATTCTTCCGCAAATCCTTTTTGTAATTTGTTAAATATTATATAACCAATTACACATAATACAAGTGAAATTCCAATTAAACAAATTAATGCACCAATATCTGGCATTGTTTGATAATAAAATATGTCTCTATATCCGTTAATTATATATGCCATTGGATTCCATGTTAATATCCATTGAAATTGCTCTGGTATTGAATTCGGTGAATACACTATTGGAGCTGCATAGAAAAGTAATTGTAAAGCAACCCCAATTAAATGTTGTAAATCTCTTACATAAACAGATATGCTAGATATAATAAGAGAAATTGCAATAAGTAATAAATATTGTGTTAATAACACTATTGGATAGAAAATTATATATTTGCTAATTCCTACTCCTCCAAAAACGACAAATCCTAATATAATTATACTAGATATTAAAAAGTTAACCATCTCACTTGTTACTACTGAAATTGGTAAAATTTCCCTTGGAAAATATACTTTTTTTAATATGTTTCCATTTTCTACTAGTGTAAATGCAGATCTTGATATTGCAGAAGAAAAGAATGTCCACGGAATTAATCCGCAGCAAATAAATACAGCATAATTTTCTTGTGGATTTTTCAAAATCAATTGAAATACTACTGCATAAACAATTATTTGTAAAAGTGGATTTAAAAACGACCACAATACTCCTAAAAATGAATTTTTGTATTTTCCTCTTATTTCTTTTTTTATTGTTGTTTTTAATAATTCTCTATATTGATATAAATTTTTAAAAACGTTACTCATGTACTATTCTCCTCTTTTTATTATTTTTTTTAGTCCATCATAAATATGTAATTTATTTAAAATCACATAAAAAGGATGTTTAATCTTATATTCTAATGTTCTTTCATAATATAGTTTTTTATTTTCTTCTTTGTCAAATTTCCAGTCTCTATCTACATTTTTACGGTTAAATTCTTTAGCTAACCATTCATAATCTGGGCTAGATTCTATCAAATATTTTGTAATCATCTCTTTCGTAATATCAATATTTTCTTTCATTTTTTTTGCATTTTGAATCTTTTCCTTATTAGGTTCTTTAACTATTTTATCTATTACTTCTTCCATTTTCTTTACCATACTATCTATGGTAAATCCATTTAAAATTCTTTTTCTTGTTTCTTCTCTATATCTTTCTATATTATTTAATATTTTTTCTAATCCTTCTACATATGGCATAATTTCTTCTAAAGAATAGTTAAAATTAAATATATCTTTTTCACCTTGCATACAAGGTACTATAACACCAACTTTTTCATTAATTAATTCTTTTTGTCCTCCCACATCTGAAGATATAACAGGAACTCCCATTGCTAATGATTCATAAGTCGTAAGTGCTAATCCTTCCTTTATAGAACAATTAATTGTTATATCACTAATTGCATATATTTTCTGTGTATTTTTTATATTTCCTAAAAATACCATATCGTTATATATTTTATAATTTTTAGCTTTTCTTTGCATTTCTGTTAAAAATGGTCCATCCCCTGCTATTACAAATATGAAATCTTGTCTTTTTTCTTTTAATTTCTTAATAATTTCTAGTAATAAGTAAGGTCTTTTTTGTTCTGCAATTCTACAGATATAACTAATTATAAATTTTTTATTTGATTCAATTCCTAACTCTTTTAATATTTGCGTTTCATTGAATTTACTTGGATCAAATATTTTCTCATCTACTCCAATATACATTGTATCAACATCTTCCGGTTTTCTCTTAAAATGGTTTATTAATATTTGTTCACTATTTTTATTACATACATAGGTTTTATCTATTATGGAAGAAATACTGCTTGAATCTCTTGAAAATCCTCCATTTCTCCAATACCATTCTTCCATATGTATGTAATCCATAATTGGTATTTCTGGATGTTTTACTTTTAAGTATGGCAATATACTATACCCATACTGACTATTGGTATTAAAAATTAATTTGATATTCCTTTTTTCAATTAAATAATTTATAAAGCTCGTCCAATATTTTCTATCTAAAAAACTAGTCAAATCGTATACTGTTGCATATTCTTCAAATTCTTGTCTCCATTCATTTTCATTTGGTTCCGTAGTAACAATTGTAAATTCATATTTATTTTTATCCATTCTTTTTACTACATCTAAATTAAATTTGTCTGCCCCACCTGTCGTCATCCATGGAATCATCATTAATATTTGTGTCTTTGCATTATCTTTCCATTTTGGTATTACAATATCGTCTTTTTCTTCTATGATTTCTTCCCAATTATAATCTTGTTTTGGATATTGAATAGCTGGTTTTACTTCTTTAATTTCACTTGCTATTTGGTTTACTAATTCCATTGCTCTTTTGTTATTTCCTGTTATAGATTGTCTTAATTCACTTTCTTCTACTGGTTTCTGGCGATACCAACATCCTAAAAAACTCATTCTTACTGGATACATTCCCTCTCTAATCAGCTTTAACCATAAGCACCAGTCCTCATATATTTTTTTTTCTTTAAATCCAAAACCATTTACCTTAAAAAATGCTTCTTTGCGAATTACACCTGTTATAACTAATAAATTTTCTTTCAACATTTTACGTGGATGATACCATTTTGTCCACGTAAATTCATTGCCATCAAAGTTTATAGAATCACAATAAGTCCAACTAGCTTCTTTATTTGTTTCTAATGTCCAATATGCACATTCTAAATAAGTTTTGTTTATCATATCATCTGTATCTAATAATACTATGTATTTACTTTCTTCACCAATATGCTTAGCTGCATAATCTCTTGCAGCTGCCGGCCCCTCATTTTCTTTTCGTACTACTTTTATTCTTTTATCTTTTTTGCTTATCGCCTCTAATTTTTTTAATTCCTTTTTATCTACACATCCATCATCAGTAATAATCCATTCCCAATATGGGAATGTTTGATTTAGTAGTGAATTTAAGGTTGAATCAATATATTTACTTGCATTGTAATATGGCGTAATAACAGAAAAAACCGGAGTGCCTTCTGCATATTCTTGTTTTTCTGCTTTTCTTCCTGGTTCCAAAGTATAATTTACTTTCATTTTCACAATCCTTTCTTATTTAGTTTCTTCAATATATCTTGGTACAACATCTTCAGTTTTTCCATCCATTCTAATCTTACCATTTTGTAACCATATTGTTCTATCACAAAGTCTCTTTACTGCTCCCATACTATGTGTTACAAATACCATTGTTTTTCCTTCTTTTTTTAATTCTAGCATTTTATCAAAACATTTATTTTGAAAATGTTCATCTCCAACTGATAAAATTTCATCAATTAACAATATGTCTGCATCTACATTAATCGCAACAGAAAACGCTAACCTCATATACATTCCAGATGAATAAGTTCTTACTGGATTATCTATAAATTTCCCTAATTCTGAAAATTTAATAATATCATCTAAACGGCTATCTATTTCTTTTCTCGTTAAACCAAATATAGAAGCATTAAAGTAAATGTTTTCTCTTCCTGAAAAATCCGGATGAAAACCAGCTCCTAATTCCAAAAGAGATGTCAATTTTCCTTTCGTTTCTATTATACCTTCGTTAGGATAGATAATTTTTGTAAGTAACTTTAATAAAGTAGATTTCCCACTACCATTCGTTCCTATTAAAGCTACTACTTCGCCTTTTTTTATCTTTGCATCGATTCCTTGTAATACCATTCTTTTTTCTTTTCTGTTTCTTGAAAATAAGAATAAAAGTTTTTCTTTCATTGTATTTGCTTTATCATAATAAACATCAAATGATTTGTATACATCATCAATTATAATACTATAATCTTCTTGTTCTTCTTTCATTTTTATTCCTTTCCGCTCATTTCGCTTTTGCTATTATTTGTTTTTTCACATTTTCTAAATTCTCAAATTGTTTTTTTGAGTTTTGTATTATTTTTTTTACTTTACTTTTTGAAGCTTTTTGGAAATATAATTTTCTTACTCTGGTTTCATAGGTGATATCTTGTATTTTTTGATATATCATAAATAATCGATTATCTCTAATTACATTATCTTGCTTTTTACTATAAGTTAAATTATAGATCTTTTGATTACTTAGAATCGATAAAATCATCGAATGAAATCTTGTACATACCATATATTCCATTTTAGCATATTCTTTTAGATATTTATCAATATTCCCATCGAATTCTTGAATCGCTACTTTCTCTTTATATTCTTTTGGTAATGTTTCTAAAATTCTTTTTATTGCCACATCATCTTCTTCAAATTGTGAAAAAGAAAATAGTTTTACGCTATAATTTCTTTTAGCAAATTTTATAATTATTCTTTTTATTAAATCTTCATAAATTGCCGTTTTATGTTTTAAATTTTCCCTGTGCTCCAAATTAATTATAGATATTCCTATACTTCTTTTTTCTTTTTTAACTTTGGGCATTTCTAAAGAAAAAGCCATATCTGGTGCATATTTTACAGTTTCTATATCTTTAAATAAGTCATATGATTCTTTATCCCTAAAACATATTCCACTGATTGCAAAATTTTCTCTTGCTAAGTCAAGATATTCTTTTGTTTTATAAGGTCCAAAATTAGATGACATATAAAAGAATTTTTTATTTTTCCCAATGCATTGATTTATTAAGTAATTAAATTCTTTCATTTCATGTATCGCGTATTCTGATTCCATAAAAATAGAACCACCCACGTAGATAATTGCATCATATTGATTTACATCAACAATTCCCACATTTCTTGGTTCTTCTAAAAAGTGCATATTGGGAAACTCTTTATAAATTTTTTGATATTCTTTATCTTCTACTTGAATATAAAAATCTATTTCTGGATATCTTTTTAATAATGTATATACAAATAAATTATCCCCTAAATTTATTGCTGCATATACATATAACAATACTTTTATCTTTTTTGGTTGCATTGATTTTCCCCTTTTTTCATTTTTCTTGATTATATATTTAATGTTCTTTTTTGTCAAGAAAAATAAGAAGTTTATCGCTATTTTAAATGCTTTTGGAGATTTAAAAAAGGAAATAAAATTTAAAGCTTTATTTCCTTTTTATGTTTATTATTTTTTTACTGTAACTGTTATTCTTCTTTCTACGCTTCCATCTATAGTTCTTACTATTACTTGTACTGCTCCTTCCTTTAATGCTCTAAATCTATTTCCCCATACTCGAATTACATCTGGATTA
>JBJFFC010000004.1:0-19838 GCA_051891395.1 Clostridia bacterium
ACAGCAACAATAACTGTTACTGATATGTCAGATAAGGCATATACAGCAACTGTAAAATTTATAGTAGAAAAAGCTGATATTACTCCAACAGTAAGTGTAAGCAATGTAGAATATGGAACACCAGTAAATCCAACTATAACAGGTAATACTGGAAGTGGAACAGTAGAATATCACTATATTGATTCAGAAGATAATGATACTACTACAAAACCAACAAACGCTGGTAGCTATAAAGTATATGCTATAATTGGCGAAACTACTAACTACAAAGGTGCAACAACGAGCCAAGAAAATTTCACAATTAGTCCAAAATCAATAACACCAACGGTTGATACTATTTCAGACCAAACATATACTGCTTCTGAAATAAAACCAACAGTTGTTGTAAAAGATGGTTCAACAACATTAACAGAAGGAATTGATTACGAAGTTACATATTCAAACAATATAAATGTTGGAACTGCAACTGCAACAATTTCAGAGGTAACTAATGGAAATTATACTTTCACAAATAAACCTGTAACATTTAATATTATTAAAGCGACTATTGGTAATGAGAATGTAACATTACCACAAGAATCATATAAGATAACTGGTAGTGAAATTACACCAGAACCAATAGTAGTAGTAAATGGTAGAACATTAGTAAAAGATACTGATTATACAGTAACTTATACTAATAATACAAATTTAGGAACTGCAACAGTAACAGTAACAGGTAAAGGAAATTATCAAGGTACAGGAAATAAAGATTTTACTATTGTTGCAAAAGATCCTCAAACAATTACATTTACAAATAGTACAGTAAATAAAACTTATGGAGATAGCAACTTTACTATAACTGCTAATCATACAGTAGGAACTGGAACAGTTACTTATTCTTCATCAGATACTGATGTTGCAGAAGTAAATTCTACAACAGGATTAGTAACTATAAAAAAAGTAGGAACAACAACAATTACTGCAACTGCAAATGAAAATGCAGATTATGCAGAAGGAACAGCATCTTATGACTTAACAGTTGATAAAAAAGAAATATCTTATACTGCAACAGTAAAAGATAAAACATATAATGGAAATACAACAGCAGAAGTAGAAAATGTAACATTTACAGGACTTGTAGGAACTGAAACTTTAACAAAAGATACAGACTATACAGTATCTGCAACTTTTGTAGATAGCAATATTGGAACTAATAAAAATGTTAATGTTACATTAACATTAAAAGAAACAGCAAAAACAGCAAATTATAAACTAACAGGTACATCTTATGTAGCAACTGCAAATATTACAGGAAAAGAAATACAAGATACAGATGTAACATTAGAAACAACAACATATACTTATGATGGAACTGCTAAAGAGCCAAGTGTTACAGTAAAAGTAGATGGAAATACATTAACAAAAGGAACAGACTATGAAGTAGTTTACTCAAATAATGTAAATGCAGGAACAGGTAAAGCTAAAATTACAGGTATGGGAAACTATTCTGGAACAGTTAATAAAGACTTTTTAATAAGCCAAAAATCAATAACACCAACAATAGAAGATATTAGTGCAGTAACATATAATGGTGAAGCACAAAAACCTGAACTTGTTGTAAAAGACGGTACAACTGTTTTGATAAAAGATACAGACTATACAGTAAGTTATTCAAACAATATAAATGTAGGAACTGCAACAGCAACAATATCAAAAGTAGCTAATAGCAATTATACATTTAGTGATGCAAACAAAACATTTACAATAAATAAATATGAACTACAAGCTACTAATATATCATTACAATATACAACAGTAAGATATGATGGAAATCCTAAAACTCCAACTGTTACAGTAAAGGTTAATGGAAATACATTAGCATCTGGAACTGATTATGAAGTTGGATATTCAAATAATACAAGCATTGGAACTGCAACAGTAACAGTAACAGGTAAAGGTAATTACGAAGGAACTCCAACAAAGAACTTTGAAATTAAAAATAAAGATGTATTAACAATTAGTGGTATAGCAGATCAACAAGTAACTTATACTGGAAATCCTGTTTCATTAGTTGGAACATTAACAGTTAGCAATGGAATTGCACCAAGTGCTTTAACTGAAAAATGGTACAATTCAAGCGATGCTGAAATAAGTAAACCAACAAATGTTGGATTATACAAAGTTGTATATTCTTATGAAGATGATGATTATGTTGGAAGTAAAACAGTTAATGTTGAAATAACTAAAAAAGTATCAGTAGCTCCAACAGTAACTGATAAAAAAGGAACAGCAGGAGAAGCATTATCTACAGTTTCTTTACCAACAAATGCAGAATGGGTAAGCTCAGATGAAGTAATTACAGTAGGTGATAATAACTATCAAGCTAAATACACTGAAAATGGTGATACAACAAACTACACAACAGTAACATTTAATGTAAATGTTTATGGTTTATCAAAAGTTAATATTACAACAAATGTTACAAATATCATTGGAGGAACAATAAGCGAAGGAAAAGTAGATGCACTTGAAGGAACAAAATATACAGTAACATTTACACCAAACGCAGGATATGAAATTGATAATGTAAAAGTAAATGGAACAGTAAAAACTGTTAGCAACAACAAACTAGAATTAACAGTTGGAAACCAAGATATAAATGTTGTAGTAACATATAAGAAAATACAATACAAAATAACAATAAATGATGTTGAAAATGCTACAATTACACCAAATGGAATGATTCTAGTAGATTACAATTCAAATAAAGAATTTGTAATAACAGCAAATGCAGGATATAAATTAACATCTGTAAAAGTAAATGGAGTAGAAAAACTAGCATCAATAGTAGATGACAAATTAGTGCTAGAAAACATCTTATCAGATGCAGAAATTGTTGTAACAGTAGAAAAAATTACATACAAAGTAGTAGAAGGTGCAGGACAAACATATACTATTACAAAAGATGGATCAGCAACATTTAAAATAAATGGAGAATTTTCATTATTTGATAAAGTATATGTAGATGGCAACTTAGTAGCAGAAGAAAACTACACAGCAAAATCTGGAAGCACAATAATAACATTTAAACCAGACTACATGAACAGTTTAGCAGAAGGAAAGCATACACTAAAAGTAACATACACAGATGGTGGAGATGCTACAACTACATTTACAATAGCAAAAGTAGCTGAAGAAAATAATGGAACAGCAGATAAAGCAGAAAATACAACAAATAATCCAAAAACAAGTGATAATATAGTAACATTTGTAGCTATGTTTATAGTATCAGTTTTAGGAATTGCTATTACAGTAAAATATAATAAAAACAAAGTAGCAAAAAAACATTAAGATAAAGCTAAAATAGACTAGCCAATAAAACGCTAGTCTATTTGTTTTATAATCAGAAAAGGGGTTAATATGAAAAAAAGTGCTAAAAAAAATAAAATGACTATAAAGAATAAAAAAAGATTTTGTATTATGATCTTCATAATTATTGCAGTAATAATCTTAATGGCATTAATTATAAATGGAATCTTTGGAAACAAATATGGAGATGCAGGACGTGTAAAAGACGGAGTTGTTACATATTCAGAAAAAATAGTAAATACAACATATAATAAAGAAAACAATAACAAAGTAGTTACAATACAAAGTGTTAATGATTTAATAGATGATTGTATAATATCAAATGAAAACATTGCAGAAATGAAAAATAAAGACAGTAAATATCAAAAAACATTAAATGAGATATTGGCAAATGAAAACACTTCTAATAAAGAAATATATAATATTAGAAAAGCAATAGAATTAAAATATGTAGATGAAAATACAAAATATGCAGAGTATTATGCAAAAATAACAGGATTCAAAAATTCTAAAAGTTTAATTAAATTTTGCGAAAATACATTTAAACTTATGGAAATAGAAAACAAAAACTAATTTGGGAAAGATGGAGAAAATAAATTGGATAAGCAAAATAAAAAAGGGAATAGATATAAAGAAAATACCAAAAAGAAAGTAAAAACAAACAAAAACCTTATACCTAATATAATTTTAATATTTTTTATTATTTTATTTGTATTTTCAGGTTTTAAGATCATAATGTGGTTTTTAAACAATAGAGAAAACAAAAAAATTGCTGAAGAAATATCTCAAGCAATTACAATAGATGAAGAAAATGTAGAAGAAAAGGAAAAATATAAGGTAGACTTTCAAGCTTTAAAAGATAAAAATTCTGATACAGTTGGTTTCTTAAAAGTAAACGGAACAAATATTGAATACACAGTAGTAAAGGGGACAAATAACAGTTATTATCTAAAACATAATTTTAATAAGGAAAGCAATTCGGCAGGTTGGATATTTGCTGATTATAAAAATAAAGTTGATGGAACTGATAAAAATTTAGTTATATATGGGCATAATATGAGAGATGATAGTATGTTTGGAAGTCTTAAAAATATTTTAAATGATGATTGGCATAATGAAGAAGAAAACAAGTATGTAACTTTTATAACAGAAAATGATAATAGTATCTATGAGGTGTTTTCAGTATATCAAGTAGCAGATGAGGACTACTATATTACAACTGATTTTAAAGATAATGAATTTAATGATTTTATAAAAACTATAAAGTCAAGAAGTAAATTTGATTTTGGCGTTGATGTAAATGAAAATGACAATATTCTTACACTTTCTACTTGTGCAAATAATAATAAATATAGAGTAGTTTTACACGCTAAAAAGATAATAGAGTAATGAAAGAGATAAATTGCAAGTTATAGAGCAGATAACTAATTATCTGCTCTATAATTTCATCTAAATTTATTCTATTACTGGTGCAACAAAATTTGCAATAGCATCACGAAGTTTAGGGTGATGTATAACAAAATGAATTGCAGGGTGGGTATTCTTTGAAATCATTACCCATTTACCAGAATGAATAGTAATGTTAATATTTCTAAATATATTTATCTTATTCTCTAAAATTTTATAATTATTATGACTACTCATATATTTTTTTGTATCAGCTAGATGCTCTAAATATTCTTCGTAATTATAACAAATGTCATTAGTATAGAAAGTATCTGAAAGAGAAAGAAAAGGAGGATAATTTTCGAAATCTTCTTTTGATAGTTTTGGTATTTCATCTTCTAAAATATTGTCCTCTAGAATCTTTTGAATCGTTTGTCTTTGTTTTTCTACAGAATCTATTATTACTTTTGTATTTTCATTATTAACTTTATTTCGTTTTAAAATTTTTAAAAGTAACTCATCAGAAATTGTGTGAATAGGAAGTGAAGATAAAATTCTTCTACGATTTCCTTTAATACTTGCATCAGATGAAATAAAAGCATCAAAAGCATTTTTATTTTCTTCTCGATAAATGTCCATAAGTGATTTGGCTTTATTTAACAAACATTCGGCTTTAGTTCTATAATAGGCAACATCGGTTTTGTTACTTGTTAAATGATATTTTCCTTTATTATGATAGCCTTTAATACATTCCCCAGTAAGTGCAACAGTACCTGATACATAATTAAAATGACAATAAACAGAGTTTTGAAGTCCTGTCAAATAGTATGGAGAAACTTGACCTGTCATATAAATTGGAATCCAACTTTCTAATCCTAACATCATTTCATTAAAAGGTCTATCAAGATTATGAATTATATTTAAATGAAGTCCTTTTTTTAATGTCATTGCAATAGCAAACATCCACTTTTTTCCGAAATCTACATCTTTTGCCATATCATCCATAGGCATATCACTGCACATAAAAACAGATTCATTAGATTTTGAAAGTACAGTAGCTTTGAAAAAGTCCAATTCTCCTTGTTTCATTTCTTCTATTCCATAATAGTTTTTTGAGCCAGACTTATAAAAAGGAACAAAAGGAACTTTCATTTCATCAAAATGTATTGCTTTTATATATGTATCTAGATTAAAGTTATCTAAATTATTTAAAAATGTATCAATTTTATTACTACTTGGGACTGAATTAGTAGAAAGCCAGTTTGATAATTTGTTAAAATAATTAGATCTATCATCTAAGTCTTTTAAAGAGCAACCTATAAGAAGTGAAATAGATTTTTTATCATCTACAGACTTATATTTTGTAACAATATAATTACATACAGATTCAATAAAATCTTGAGGTTTTGATGGATTTCTACTACCTGAACGAATTTTAGAAAGAAGAGAAGCATCATAACCAATAGCTCGAGATAAATCAGCTATACTTATATTTAAGTTTAAAAGAATGGCACTAAAATTTTTGCTTAATTGTTCAAAGTCAATAGCAATATCATTTAAAGTGCTAGATAAAGCATTATAAATTTCATTTCGAGTTAGATTTATATTTTTATTTTGACTAATATTATACAGACCATCTACTAATTGTTCTAATTGTTTACTCCTTATATTTGGAGTTCTTTCACCATTGCGATAACGACTAATAACAGCAGAAGATAAACCAGATGCTATAACGAGTTCTTTAGAAGAACATTCCAATTGTTCTATATATTTATTTAATTGTTCACAAAAATTCATTAAATACCTCCGAAATCAATAATTATTAACTATTATAACATATCATAAAATTAACAAAAAAACAATTACCAAAATGTCAAGGAAAAATTGGTAAAAAATATAAAATTTCATACTTAATATGATAAAATGTTAAAGTAAAATATTGGAGGAAAGGAGGAAAAAAGGTTATGAAAAAAGCTAAAATTTTATCAATTTTGTCAATAATTACAATACTTACCAATATAATTTTTCCAATACTATCAAGTGAGGTGTATGCAGAAGGAGTAAATGTAGATACAACTGTTGTTGAACATTACACTGATGTTAATATAACAGATGATATTACTTTAGAAAAAGATAAAGAATTTATTATTGATTTTACAAAAACAGATAATCTTTCTAAAGGATTAAGTTATTTGGCTGATTTTGGAAATACAGTATATTATAAAGTTGTTGATAATAAACTTGAATTTACAGAAAATGAATCTGAAGCAGTTATAAAAATAGTTGGAAATGAATCTGAAAATAAAGCAGTTATGACTTTAATAAATACTGACGACAATAAATCTTATAATTTGGATTTTAGTTGTAGGAGACTTGATAGATCAACATTAACATATAATGGAATAGAATATGGTGATGGTACGATTTTTGTTGGGGATATGCCTGAAGATTACGAGCCTTCTGAAACTGGAAGTGCTACTATTAAGCAAACAAGAGATGACTATTATACAAGATATAATTTTAAATGTAAATTGAATTTAATAGTAAATGCTACTCAAGATATTGAAGTAGAAGGTTCTTATAATGGATTTGGTATGGAAATATCTTTAAATGGAGTAAAAGTTGGAGCAGAATCAGCAAATGTAACAGGAACTGCTAAAGGATATACAACAGGAAGTATAAAAAATAAAATTGTAATACAATTATCTTATGGAGATGGAAATATTGGAAGTGTAACAATAAATGGTACAAATATGACTTTGCCAGATGGAACACAAGACAGAGCAGAATTTGAAGTTGATCCAGCAAGTAAATATACAATAGTTGTTACAAAAAGCCAAAGTACTTCAAATGTTCCAAAAACAATAATATGGGATTCTGATAAAACAAATAATCCGAATATTAAAGATAATGAATTATTAAAAAATGGAACAATAGAAATATTAGATATTAAAGATCAAAATGGCAACTCAGTAGGATTAGACAATGTAAATCAAGATTTGGAAAAGAATAATGGTTGGGCAAGTATAATTCCTGGATCTAAAGTAATATTAAAATTGAAACCAGACTATGGTTATCAATTAACAGAAATTTCTATAAATGAAGAAAGATTAGTCGCAGGAAAAGAACAATCTACATTTGAATACATTATGCCGAATACAAATGTTCATATAAGTGGAATATTTGAAAAAGTAGATGATAAAGTTAATGCCGAATCAGATAAAGTAAAAAGCGGAACAATAGAACTCGGTGGAGAAGAAATAGACTCTGGTTCAGTTGTTCTATCAGTGAATGATGTAACATTAACAAAAGAACAGATATCAAATTTTGAAGAAAAAGCTAATGGTTATGAAATTTCTTCATATTTAGATATTAATTTAGACCAAGTTATATATAAAGGTTCAGCAACTGATGTTTGGACAAATGAATTAAAAGAATTAAATAATGAAGCAACAATTACACTTCAATTAGAAGAAGGGGTAAATGGAAACGAAGTTGTTATAGTTCACGAAAAACACGATGGAACTTATGAAATAATACCAACAACTTATGATCCTGAAACAAATACAATTACATTTAAAACATCAAGTTTCTCAAATTACGCAATAGCTAGTAAAACAGTTGCAGTAAATACAGATACAATATCAACTAATCCACAAACAGGAGATAATATAATAATGTTTATCATAATATTTGCACTAGCCTTGACAGGAATTTTAGGAATATTTATAATAAACAAGAAAAAAGTTAAAAACAATAAATAAAAATGATTAAAAGAGGACTAGCTCAAGTTTGTTAGTCCCCTTTTTTAAAGGAGTACACATATATGGCTAAAGCAAAACACTATAATAAGAAAAAAACAAACATTCCAAGTATAATTTTATTATGCATTTTTATTATACTTTTATTTTTTTCTGGTACAAAAATAGTTATATGGTATATGAATAATCAAAACAATAAAAAAATATCAGATGAGATAGCAGAATTTGTTACAGTTGATGAAACAAAAGAAGATGAAAAATATGCAGTAGATTTTGAAAAATTAAAAGAAAAAAATTCAGATATAGTAGCATGGTTAAAAGTAAATGGAACTAATATTGAAACTACAGTTGTAAAGACTACTGACAATGATTATTATTTAACACATAATTTTAATAAAGAATATAATTCTGCTGGTTGGATATTTGCAGACTATAAAAATAAAGTTGATGGAACAGATAAAAATTTAGTTATATATGGACATAATATGAGAGATGATTCAATGTTTGGTAGTCTAAAGTGGGTTATAAATGAAGATTGGTATAATAATGAAGATAATAAGTATATTACTTTAATAACTGAAAATGAAACACAGGTCTATGAAGTTTTTTCGGTTTATCAAATCGAAAAAGAAGATTATTATATACAAACAAGCTTTGATACAGAAATAGAATTTAATACATTTGCCCAAACAATTAAGAAAAGAAGTAAAAAGGACTTTAATGTTGATGTAAATAAAGAAGATGCAGTTTTAACTTTATCAACTTGTGCAAACAATAATAAATACAGAGTTGTTTTACACGCAAAGAAAATATAAAATTATATAACTTAAAGGGGAGTTTATTATGGAAAAGATTAAGAATAAAAAAATAGTTTTTATAGTTTTAATTGCTTTAGTTATAATACTTGCAGTATCTCTAGTGGCAGTGTTATTATCTAAAGATAAAGGAACAAGCGATGTTGGAACAAATAATAAAGGAATAGATAATATATTTACAAGAAATGAGGTAAAAATTACTAAAACAGAGGCAAGTGAATTAACTTTAGAAGATTATTCAAACTCTGCATTTAGTATGAAAAAACCTGTGGGTTGGAAAGTAGATGCTTCGGGCACGGGAATGTATTATGTAATTAGAGTATATGATCAAAATAATTCTAATAATCAAATTTTTTTACAATTAAAGATGCAACCTTTATTAAAAAGTGAGAATGGAAAACAGTTTTGGAAAGAATATGCATCACTTGGTAATGCAGAAGCTTGGAAGATGTTTACACAAGCTGTTGTTTTATCAAATCCAACTACCGAAGGATTTTATCAAAAGTTTAATGAAATAGCAGCTTATGAAAAATCATTTGGTGAGCTTGCTGGGGCTAATTTTCCTACATTTAGTAATTTTACCAAAGTTGAGGAGGCTGAGTCGAATACAAGTATGAAATCTCTTGCTTTAGATAGCAAAGTTTTAAGAGGTACATTTACAGGAGATACTGGTAAAGAGGGCGAAGGTTTATTCTTAGCATCTATTGTTAATTTTGGTAATTTATATTATGGCAATATAGATTATTCTTATTATATGGTTTATGATATTATGGCTATTACTGCAGATAAAGATAATTTTATCAATTATAAAGATATTCTATCAGAATCTATTAATTCAATAGAATTTACTGATAGTTATGTTAAACAAACTATAGATGATGGAAATGCACAAACACAACAAGCGTTAGCAATAAATGCTCAAATGCAACAAGCATACGATTCATATAATAGTGCTTGGGAAAATAGGCAAAAATCTTATGACATTATGAGCCAAAAACAAAGTGATGCAACATTAGGCTATGAAAGAGTATATGATACTGATACTGGTGAAATATATAAAGCATATAATGGATTTACTGATGACTATACAGGAGAAAGATACCAAACAATTACCGATAATATGTATACAGAAAAAGTAACAGGATATATTGAAAAATAAAAATTTAGGAGAAATAATTGAAAAAGTATTTTTTATTTATATTTATAATAATTTTAATTGTTATTGCAATTTGTTACTCTATAAATGTTAATAACAATAAAACGGAAAAAATAAATAACAGTGTAACAATAAATGATATTGATAATATTTCATATGTCATGCTGAAAGAAGAAACAGAGGGAGGATATATTTATTATAAGACAGAAAACAAAGAATTAATACAAGAAATAATAGAAGCACTTAATAATATAGAAATTGGAGAAAAAGTTGATGTTATGTTTAGCGATAATGGACAATATTATATAATTGAATATTATGATGGGACAACATTAACATATTATTTCCAAAATAATTACTATAATAAAGATAATGTAAATTATAGAACATATAATTATGAAGAATTAAGAAAAATTAAAATACCAGAAGAAATTGTAAATAATTGATTAAGAATATAGATAAATTACAATTTATATAGACGACTATTTATAAGTATTATTTATGCTAATAATATACAAAAAAAGACTAATATGTTAAACATATTAGTCTTTTAATCTTGTTCTACATCATCAAAAATTGTATCATCAAAAAATTCTTTTAAAGTGACGTTGAATCCTTCACATATATGCAATAGTGTTTTTAGGTTTATCAATTCTCTTTTTCCATTCATAAAGTATGAAAGTGTAGAGGCAGGTACACCAGTTGCTTTATATAATTTCCAAACATTCATATTGTTTTCTTTTAATAAATTATTTATTCTTTTACGAATTGCCGTTGAAAGTTGCATAGCATCAATTCCTTTCTATATAAAAGTATACCAAGAAAAATTTTTGTTATACTTGCTAAATGTGAAGAAATCAATAAAAAACTTCACTTTTGCTAAGTAATACACTTGTAGAAATTTGGAATATATGCTATACTAAATAGTAGTTGCTAAATGTGAAGAAAATTCTTGTTTTTTTCCAAAAAATACAATTTTCGACAAACTTTTCATTTGCTATTTGCTATAATTAATTATTATAACTGATAGATGGGGAGTGATGAATTATGAATGTTGAAAGAATTAAAGATTTACAAACTCGAACTATACAATTATTAAACAAAACAAGAACTAAAATGTCTATATTCGCTGAAGAAAGAAAAAAAGTAGATGACTTTTTGAAGCAAAATAGAGAAGATGAGAGATTTCTAGATGAGTGGGAGGCTTTTGTCAAATATTTTGAAGAAAAAACGAAGGAGAAATAATAAGAATGAAAAGTACAGGAATTATTCGTAAAGTAGATGAACTTGGAAGAATCGTAATTCCAAAAGAAATAAGGGATAATCTTGAGATAGCAGAGGGCAACGGATTGCAGATTTATGTAGATGGAAACAAAATAATCTTGAAGAAAGATGTTTCGAATTGTTTAATATGTGAAAATGAAAAAGATTTGAATGAATTTTGTGGAAAATATGTATGTAAGAAATGTATTAATCAAATAAAAGTAATAAAATAGTATATTTTTTTATCCATCTTGGTGTCACATTAGCAACAGAAGGAGTGTTATAATGAGCGAAGTTTTAAAGATTATAATTGCAGATGATAATACGAGTATGGTTAATGTAATGAAAGGATGGATTGAAGAAAACGATAAATACAAAGTTATTGGCATAGCCAATGATAGAGACTCTGAAAGGAATTTAATTGAAAATCTAAAACCTGATTTAGTAATAACAGACCTAAAAAGAAAAGGAGACTGGGGTGGGCTGGATATAATAAAAGAGTATAATAATAAAGAAAATTCTCCACTATTCTTTATCGTGTCTGCAGGAGTATATGGATATATTGATGAATTAAGAGAAATCGGGATTAGATACTTTTTACCTAAACCATTTAGAACAGAAGATTTAATGGATAGATTATCATATATATATAATGATGTATATCCAAGTGCTATTGTAGAAACAAAACAAGAAGTTCCAAATATTAAAGATAGAAACTTCTTTGATAAATTAAGAAAAATATTAAAAAAACGAATGAGATAATAGACATCTCATTCGTATTCTTTATCTGTATCTTCATATAAATCATCTAAATTAATATTTAAAGCAATACAAAAGCCTTTTAATTCATAATCTTTTACACTTTTATTAAAATGTTCTATTCTATGAATATCTGTATGGTATATAGTTAAACCTAATAATTCTAATTTAGCACTTAATTGTCTTTGAGTTAATCCACGAAGCTCTCTGTATTTACGAAGATTTTTACCTATAATGTTTAATTTTCCATTGATTTTTTTTATTTTCAACAAACTCACCTTTCCTGTTATTACTATTGCAACAATTTTATAATATTATTCAGAAATCCTGTTGCTATCATATTAACAAGAGGGTGTTTTTTGAAAAAATTTCAAAAAAATACCAGTTTTTAAGCAAAAAAAGAAATGGGGAATATAGCCCCATTATGATCTATAAAACTATTTTTTTAAATATGTAATGATACCACTTATAAAATGTTTGGGAGAAATAAGCATATTATTATTATAATCATCAATGTCAAATATTAAGTCAAATGACTTTTTGGTTGAAAGACGATTAGCTGTATCTATACAGCTTCTTAATCTTGATTGAATTTTGCTAGGTGAACAAGAATATCTTAAGGACATCATAATATAAATTTGTTGCATATTGTCAAGTAGGTCAACATCACAATAAGTAAGTTTAATTATATCAGTCAATAATTTACTAGATTTTAAATATGGATTGATGTTTAATCTCCTTAAAGTGTCATTCCATTTTTCTTTTGGAAATTCATCCATAATTAAATCCTTTTGAATAGATTGTATAGTATTATTCAATAATTCGTCAGATGCAGGTTTAGGAATAATTCTATATACTTTTTTTGTATTATATAAAGAATGCCTTAAATATGCATCTCCTGATATAACTACAATATTACATTTGCTTTCTGTTCCTTCATATTCAGACAATGTGTTTATAATATCGAGTCCATTTATCTTTGGCAATCCTAAATCTAAAAATAGAACATCAGGCTTAAACTTTTTGTACATTTCTATAGTAGATTCTCCATCTTTGGTATATGCGATGATATCTACATTAGTACATTTGGAAAAAATATTTTTATAATACTCAAATATTTCTTCGTTATCTTCAGCAACCATAATTCTTGTAACCATAAGCGTACCCTCCATATTTTTGCTAAAGAAAAGTTCTTTTATTGGTCAGATTATATCATAAAATCAGTTAAAAATCAACAAACAGCTAGAGAACAACGAAAAAAGTAAAAAAATGGCAAAAATATCTAAAACGAACAAAAAACGAACAAAAACACTAAAATATACCAAAACATACTACTTTACACCATTTTTACCAAAGCTTGAAAAAAATATGATATACCATTCTCTAGGACAATAGTCTTTAATGTTAGGAAGAATATTCAGATGAGAAATATCAATGTACCAATGATAGAATGAATATTAGAATTACATTATTGACTATTGTTTTTTTAGGAGGAGTATATATATGAGTGGATAGGAAAATAATTAATATAATTAAATAAAACTTAATAAAGATAATTCTTTCTAATATTAACGACATTGTCCAATTTGAAAAGATTGGAGAATGGTTATATGGAAAGAAAGGATTATTTAGAAGAGAGCCTTACAAAAGAAGAAAAATCTTACTTAAAAAAAATCATACTAAATACAAGAAGAAAATATATAAGGGATAACTATGACTTCATTAATGATATAAATGTGGATTTGTGTGATTATGAGGATATTGAGGCAGAATCAGTATTGGAGGCTGTAATTAATAAATGTGAAAAAGAGATTGAATCAGCTGTTGAATTTGAAAAAGTTATTTCAAACAATAAATTGTATAAAGTTATAAAAGCATTGTCTTTAAAAGAAAAGATGATGCTTTTTTCTTTATATAAAGAAGACAAGCCTATAAGTCTGATTGCAACAGAAATGAAAATAAGTAGAACAACAGCTTGGAGAATCAAAACAGAGGCATTAGATAAAGTAATGAAAGCTTTAATTGGAGGTGGAGACAATGTTTAATGATTTTAATTTAAGTGATGAAGAAATAATAAAAATTATAGAAGATTATAATCCTTTAATAATAAGTAAATCAAAGTTACATTACAAATTTGATGAAGATTTATGCCAAGAGATAAAGCTAAATATATGGAGGGAATTATCTAAAAATAGAAAAAAATAAAAAAATTTAAAAAATTTTTCAAAAAATGAAACATAGAGCAAAATTTTTGGACTCCTATGGGCGAAATGTAAAGGAGGTGTCTATATGGAGTCCAAATCAGAAGAGTTAATTGATCTTGATACAGCAATTGCTTATGCACAATTAGCAGTACATACCTTACAACATAGTGGAACAGAAATAAATGCAAGAGAACTGCGAAGTGAGATTAAAATGTTACATAGCAAATTTGGGACAAAAGAGGTGAAAAGACTTGCCAATGTTATTGTAAAGGGGAAGTAAAATATGATGTATTTTTTAATAACATTATTGTTTATCTCCTTTGCAATATTCATTGGATTAAAGAAAAAGCATAGGAGATATAAAAAAGTAAAACCACTCAGTAAGATGACTAAGGAAGAATTCAAAAAAGCAATGAAAGATTTAGAGATTAAGTAGAGTTGTATTTTGGCTCTATTAGTTTCTTCATATCTAAAAGTTGTTAGTAAAAAGTTAAGTAGAGGTAGTTTAAAATCTATGAGAAGTAATAAAGAGTTAATTATTGAATTATATTTTGAAAATAAATTGAGAGTGGTAGATATTGCAAAACATCTTGGAATTTCAAAGAGTGCAGTTACGCAAGTTTTACAAAAGGATACTAGATATCTTGAAGAAAAGGAAATTAGGAAAAAGGAAAACAAGAGCAAAAATAGAGAATTTACAAAACAATATATGACTTTTAAAAGGAAACAAAAAAGTTCGGATACAGATTATTCAATATTAAAAAAAGCTCACGAACAAGCAAGTAGAGAGTTATCAGGTGGAAGAAAGCCAATAAGTAATAGAGCTTTTAGAGATTGGAATCCATCAATATATGACTTTAATTCAAAGAGCCAGAGTTATGTATTAAAAAGAGGAATTGTTGTAGGCAGTGATGTGCCTAAACGTATTAATTGGAAAAGTTATTAAGTTGAGATAGTTTCTATCATATTATTAGGAGGACTCTTATGAAACAAGAATTTAAAATAATTGAAATTTTTGATAAAGAAAAACCAGATATAAAAGAGGTTTTGAAAGACATATTTAAATCTTATATAAAAGATGTGATAAATAGCAATTATGACTTGAATAATAACAAATAAGAGTTATAATATGAACAATCGAGGATAGGAAACTACGTTATCAGCAGAGGGGAGGAAAAATGATAACGATTAGTAATCCTGAAAAATATGTAGTAGGTATACTAGTAAGACTATCCAATGAGAGAATAGAAGATTTAAAAAGATATGGTGAAAGTGGTAGTATAACAAACCAAAAGATTCTCTTAAATAATTTCTGTAAAGAGAATAAATTAAAAGTGTATAAAGTTTATGTAGATGATGGCGAAAGTGGAGCTTTTTACGACAGACCTGGATTCCAAGAAATGATAAACGATGTTGATGCAGGACATATAAATATGGTAGTTGTAAAAGACTTATCTAGATTTCGGAAGAGTTGCATCAGGAATAGATGATTACATCGAAGAATATTTTCAGTTAAAAGGTGTAAGATTCGTTGCTGTAAATGAGAATTTGGATTCTAAAACATCAGCAAATTTCCACGATGATATAAAAATCAGAGCATTTTTTAATGAGTGGTTTTTAAGAGATTGCTCAAAGAAAACTAGAGATGGAAAACACAACAAAGCATTGCAGGGAAAGGTGATGGCTACATATCCAAAATATCGGATATAGGAAAGATCCTAATGATAAAAACCATTACATTCCAAATGAAGAAACTGCACCAATAGTACAAAAAATATTTGAAATGCTTAAAATAGGAACTTTACCAACAGATGTTGCACAATGGCTTAATGATAACAATGTTCCTGTACCATCAGAATCAGTAGGTAATGCTCATACTAGAAGATATAATGAAGTAAAAAGAAGATGGAATAGGACAGCAGTTATAAGAATTGCTAGAGATAGGACGTATCTAGGATATGTTATAAATGGCAAATCTAGAAAGGTAAGCTATAAGAGCAAAAAAGTTATACAAGTTCCAACAGAAGAATATATTGAGATTAAAGGAATGCACGATCCACTAGTAGACCAAGAAACATTTGATATAGTTCAAAGGATGATAGATAGTAGAAAGAAAACAAGATTATATAAACACGATTTTCTATTAAAAGGACTATTAGAATGTGCAGAATGTGGTAAAAAATTAAGTGTATTAACTCAAAAACAAAAAAGTGGTAATGTTATTCAATATTTACGATGTAACACTTATGCCTCTATGACTCGACTTAAACTATGTACTCCACATTCAAATAATTGCGAAAAGCTAACTAACGAAGTAATTAAAACAATAAAAGCAAGATGTAAAAAGTATTTAAAAGAAGAAGAGTTATTTCAATTAGCTAAAAAAGTAAAAGATAGTAATACCTACAAAAAGAATTTAATACAAAATCAAATAGCAACAGCTCAGGGAAAAGTTGAACTAATGAATAAAAAGATTGACCAATTATATGAAGACAAGTTAAATGGAATAATTAATGTGGATGATTTTGAAAGAATGTATACTTCAACATTAGATAGAAAAAAAGAATTAGAAGAACTTGTTCTTGAGTTACAAAAACAAAAAGAAGAAACTTCACACGAAGTTGACTTGAAAAAAGAGGTATCTGATTTCATCAGAGCCAGAAAAATAACAAGAGAAATGATTGTGTCACTTGTTGATAGAATCACAGTATCTGAAAGTAAAGAAATAAAAATATATTATAAATTTAGTATTCTAAATGAAAGCAGTGAGCAAGACGGAAAAGTAGTTGACATTCGAGACTGTGTTAATTTTTAAAATTTAAAAATTTATCATAACGAACAATAATGACGATTATTGTACTTCTGATCTTAGCAGGAGTAACAATTGTAACTTTAACAGGGGACAATGGAATTTTAAAAAAAGCTAATGAAGCAGAAGAAGAAACAACACAAGCAAAGATGGATGAATTAAGAAAGTTAGCTGTAATGGCCAGTTATTTAGAAAATGGAGAATTAGATAAGGAAAGATTAATAGACAATCTAAAAGAAAATGGATTTTCTGTAAAGAATAATGATTTTCCAATTGAGATAATGTTAGATGGAAATACTATGTATGTAGATAAAAAGGGAAATATAGTAGAACCGTTTAATGCAGAAGAATGGGACAAAACAGCGACACCAGAAGAGTGTTTTGAATGGGGAAGTGATATACCAGGAGAAGAAGGTTATAATTTAATTGTAGGATATACAGACAAATTGCAGAATGAAGTTAAAATAAAAATTCCTAGCAGATGCACAAAGATTCAGGTTAATTCATATGGGTCTAATACTGATAGTAGAAGTTTTTGTACTGAAATAAAAATAATTGAAATACCAAATACTGTGACAGAAATAGGAAGAGCAGCCTTTGCAGCAAGTGATTGGGGAAGAGGATTTGGGGCTTTACAAAAAGTTGATATTCCAGATAGTGTAGAAACGATAGGCTCTGATGCATTTCTACATTGCATAAATTTAACTGAAATAAAAATTCCAGATAGTGTAACAAGTATAGGATATAGTGCTTTTTGGGGCTGTACAAGTCTAAGTAGTATAACGATTCCCAATTCAGTTATTATTATGGGGGACGGGACTTTTTATGGATGGACAGAAAATCAGACGATAAATATAAAAACAAATGAAATTCCAGCTGAATGGAATGCAAACTGGGATTCTGAATGTAATGCTAATATTGTATGGGGATACACAGGAGAATAAAAGCTAATAAGGAAACCTCTCATACAAATATCGAATAATATTATCAGCATTTTCAGTAGTAACATTTACAAAAACATCTTTATCAAGACAAAGCCACATATTTAAATAATAGTCATCTGAATTATCAATAAAGGTACCAATAATTTCTGCCAATTCAACAGGATTGGCAGATTCTTTTTCCCATTTTAGATGATTTTCAATTTCTAAATTTGTATTATAAAAACGACTTAAAAATCTATTTAACTCGCCTTTTTTATTGCTATATAAAGTAATTTTAGCCATTATTTTTTTCTCCTAAAAAATCTATTAATAATAGTATAAAAAATATAAAAAAATTTATGCGAAGAATAAACGAAAATAAAAATGTAAATACTAGAAAAAATAGAAAATGGAGGTCTGAAAATTGAAAAAATATAAAAAAATAGCATATATATTCTTAATTATTATTATTGCCGTATTATCAGTCATTCTTTATGCAAATGTAAGCAAGGGAAATGAAAATAATCAGAAAGAAAAAACTTTTTCAGAAATTAAATTTTTAGAAACAAAACTAGTCAATTTATTGAATGAGATGAACAATGTAGAAACTAGAAATTATAATATATCGGTAAGTGAAATAACAGAGCAAGCAAAAGAACAAAAAGAAAGTAGTACTAATTCATCAGAACAACAAGGTTCGCAAAAAGAAAATTCCACTTCAGACGGGAATTCAAGTAATGGAGGATCTTCTGGTTCTAGTGGCTCATCATCTGATACAGGCAACCAGAAAAGCCAAAAATTTAATTTGGAAACAAATGGCGTATTGACAAACTCAGATGAGATAAATTGGGACAATGTGAAAAGTGAAATTGAAATATTATATTCATCTATTCCTACGATAACATTAGATTTATATCAAATGAATATAAATCAAGAAGATGTTTTAGGTTTTAATAAAGAATTTGATAATTTAACAGTAGTGGCAAAAGAAGAAAAGAAGGAAGAAACACTAAGTGAATTAGCAATGCTATATGAGTATATCCCTAAATTTATGCAAAATTCAACAGATGATGAAATAAATAAAATTATCATAGAAACAAAAGCAAATCTATTCAAAGCCTATTCAAAATTAGATTCTAAAAACTGGACTGAGATATCAAATGATACGAAACAAGCAATAGATTCCTATTCAAAATTATTAACAAATACCAATATTGATTCAAGCAAACAATATAGCATAAGTAAAGTATATGTAATGATAAATGAGTTACAAAATGCAGTCGAACTACAAGATGAATCTGTTTTTCTTATAAAATATAAAAATATCTTAGAAGAGTCGAATAGTATAATATAAACAAATATAGGTTTAAAATAGATATGTCACACGTAAATTGAAAATAAAATATTGAAA
>JBJFFC010000005.1:0-66291 GCA_051891395.1 Clostridia bacterium
CACGTCATCAGCTTGGAAGGCTGAGGTTCTACCATTGAACTACACCTGCATATTTCCTCCTGACAATTATAGATTATAAATGTTTTTTTCACTTTTGTCAATACCAATTTTAAATTTTTTAAAAAATATCTTTAAAGACAGTTCCTATCTTATTTTATAAAATAAAAACAAACAACACTAATTGTATAAATGTTTTCTTTATCATTTAACTTCTGCATTATTAAAGTCTACTGAAAAAATACTTTCTCCATTTATACTAAAATTATATTTAATATCATTTGGATTATATAATTTCTCTTTATCCGTCCAATAACTCGAACCATTGTAAATACCATTGTAAATGCCATCATAAACATATATTTCTTCTATCATATTTCCTTCTATTTTTTCTATTTGAGAATTAGAAAAAGATTCATTACTACTACATTCAACATCAACATTAATTTTTTGTTCTTCGTTGTTTTCATTTACTACAATCATAGACATAACCGCATCATTTTGTACTAATTTATCTACATAATCTTCTGAAGGATACCCATCTTCAATCATGCTCTCTTTTACTCGTTCAGCTAAATCTGTATTATCCTGAATGTATTTTTCTAATAAGAAAATTTTTATTCCATCTTTATCATAAACTTTTCTATCAGAAAGATTAAATTCTTTTGCTTTTTCTTTACAATCTGTTTTTATATTTATTGATTTTTTAATTCTTTCTCCTGTATCTCCTGTTTTCAATTCAATTTCTAGATTAATATTATTTAACGCTCCTATTCCCATTGCTTCTAATAGCTCTCTACAATATGCTATTTTTTCAAAACTTATTGATTCATCTTCCCCTGGTTCTATTGTATCTCCTGTGTCATCAAGAATATTACAATTACTCATCGTTGCTCTTTTTATATCATAACTTATCTCATTTGAAGTTTTATTCGTAATGTAAATATCTTCAACTGCTAATTCAGCATTGCCATCTTCTTCTGTAAAAACATCAAATGCCCTATCTTTATATTCATCATCTTCATATTCTTCCTCATCATCAGGGTAATATGTTGTTAGTTTTATCATATCATCTTCATATATTACTCCATTATTAGTTTTGTATTTTATATTTTCTATTTTTTCTTCATATTCACTAACATTAATTTCTGATTTATAATCATTTTCTATATTATTAGCATCTTTAATTTTATTTTTGTTTGTAATTGTAAAAATGCCAATTATTATACATACTATAACTATAATTAAAGCACTTATTATTATAATTTTTCTTTTCTTCATTATTTTTATCCTCCCTATTTTTCACAAAAATTACATTTCAAATAATATTTATTATTCTTTGAAATTATTTTTTTATTTTACATCCTTATAGGTGTAATATTTTGCTAATGCTCCTATTCCCAATACTGTAACTAACAATATCGTGCCTACTATTGCTATACTTATACCTGTGTTTGGTAATATTTTATTTGCTGTTGTAGGATCTGTTTTACCTGTTGTAGAAGTTTGTTGTTCTGTCTTAGGAGTTTCTTTATTCTCATTATTACCTTCTGTTGTATCTTTTCCACCATCTGTTGTCGAAGTAATTTTAGTAACCGTTCCAACCTCAATTATAGCTTGTCCATATACTGTTTTTACACCTGTATCACTACCCTTTAGCCACAAATAATACAAACCATCTTCTAAATTTAATTCATCTTTAATATCTTCTGTTACATATCCCCACGCATATGTATGTTTTACAGTCTTCCATTGACTATTATTTAAATTTGGTATATCCCCAATACCAGCTAATTCCAGCTGAGTTAAATCATGATTATTATCAATATATTTATTTACTATATTAGCATCCTCAATCTTTTCAAACATATAACTTATATTTGCATTATTCATTCCATAAGGCCCTTTTATTTGTTCTACATTATCATCATTTTGTCCTAGTACATATACATATGTATATGCCTTTAATAATGGCAATGTTAAATCTACTTGATAAGCGTCTAAAAGATTTGTTGTTTCTCCTACTTTTCTAATTGTTATATATGCTGTGTCAGTAGACTTCAATATTTCTAAATGATTTGCATTAGTAGATAGAACAGAAACTTTTACGGTTCCTGTATCATATTCTGGTGCTAAAACATCATACCAATTAGTTATTGTTACATTTTGAGATTTCTCTATCGCCCATTGATAATTTGCTCCACTTTCTAAAGATAACTCGCTAAATATAAAGTTGATGCCACCATCTGTAGATGGTACAACTTTCTCTACTTTTACTTCTGCTGCATTTGATATTGTTGCTATTAGTAATATAAATGCAAAAACTATTACTGATACTACAATTCTTTTGTTTTTCTTCATAAGAATTCCTCCTTTTTTCAAAACGCACAAAAGCAAGAATAATATATCTATGCTAAACAAACGCATAGAATACTATTCTTGCTTCTTCTTTTTTACCTTCTATTTTATTATCTAATAATATGCTTGTGTGTGTGTGTGTGTGTGTGTGTACAGCCGCAAGGCTTTCAAAAGTTATGCTTTTGTGCATTTCGTTTTCCTCTTTTATTTTTTATTTCATTTTCATTATATAACACATTTCTACCCTTTTTCAACTATTTTCGATAATGTAATAAAAATGTAATATTTAATTGTTACAATCCACAGTTAACTTGTAATATTTTTAATAAATTACTTTAATGAATGTGGATTGTAATTTTTTTACTTCATACAAGCTTTAACCAATCCCACAAATAGTGGTGCTGGTCTATTAGGTCTAGACTTTAACTCTGGATGAAATTGTCCTGCAATGAAGTATGGATGGTCTTCTATCTCTACCATTTCTACTAACAATCCATCTGGAGAAGTTCCTGAAACTTTTAATCCAGCTTTTTCTAGTCTTTCTCTATAATCATTATTATACTCATAACGATGTCTATGTCTTTCAGATATTTCTTCTTTTCCATATACTTTACTTGCTAACGTTCCTTCTTTTATGATACATGGATAAGCTCCTAATCTCATCGTTCCACCTTTTTTGTCAACTCCTTTTTGTTCTTCCATAATATGAATAACTGGATTTTGCGTAGTTTCATTTAATTCAGCTGAATTGCTATCGGTTAATCCTAATACATTTCTAGCAAATTCTACTACAGCCATTTGCATTCCTAGACAAATTCCTAAAAATGGTATTTTATTTTCTCTTACATATTTTATAGTTTCTATTTTTCCTTCAATTCCTCTGTTTCCAAATCCTCCCGGAACAACTACACCGTCTATGCCTTTTAATTTCTCAGCAACATTCTCTCCTGTAATAGATTCAGAATCAATTAAATGAACTTTTACTTTTACATAGTTAGCAAAACCTGCATGATATAAGCTCTCCATCACAGAAATGTAAGAATCTTCTAGTTTTACATATTTCCCAACAATAGCAACATTAACAACCTTGTTTTCATCAGTGTTTCTTATGTTTTCTATCATTGCTTCCCATTTTGAATTATCTGGAATGTATTTATCTAATTTTAAGTGATTACAAACCTCTCTTGCTAATCCTTCTTCTTCTAGCATTAATGGAACTGCATATAGACTATCTGCTGTTTTGTTTTGTATAACGCTTGTCTTTCTTACATTACAAAATAATGCTAATTTTTCTCTAATAGCTTCTGGAATGTCTGTTTCTGTTCTACATACCAATATATCTGGTTTTATACCAAAACTTTGTAATTCTTTTACAGAGTGTTGTGTTGGTTTTGATTTAATTTCATTGGAACCAAATATGTATGGTAATAGTGTAACATGTATGTAAAGTACATCTTCTGGATTTTTTTCTAGTCCTACTTGTCTAATTGCTTCTATAATCGAAAGACCTTCAATGTCTCCAACCGTACCTCCTACTTCTGTTATTACGATGTCTGTATCAGTATCTTCAAATCCATATATTTTTTCCTTTATTTCATTTGTTATGTGAGGTATAACTTGTACCGTTTTTCCTAAATAATCTCCTCTTCTCTCTTTTTCAATAACATTTTGATAAACCTTTCCCATTGTAACACTTGAATTTTTTGTTAAATTTTCATTGATAAATCTCTCATAATGACCTAAGTCTAAATCTGTTTCTGCTCCATCATCTGTAACAAAAACTTCTCCATGTTCATATGGATTCATGGTTCCTGGATCCACATTTATATATGGATCAAACTTTTGAATTGTTACCTTATATCCTCTATTCTTTAATAATCTTCCTAAAGATGCAGCTGTTATTCCTTTTCCTAATCCTGATACAACTCCACCTGTCACAAATATGTACTTTGTATTCATCTTTTCCTCCTATTTTCAAATAAAAAAGCAAAATAAAAAAAGATTAAAAAATAACCGAAAAATTTGGTTTTTTTTTAATCTATTAATAGTTTATCACTTATATAAAAAATTTACAAGCTTTTTTTATTTTTTTATAGACAATATTTTATATTTCATAATTCCAGCTGGTGCATTGACTTCCACTATGTGATTTTTCTTTGCGCCAAGTAAAGCCTCTCCTAATGGTGACTCATTTGATATTTTATTTTCAGCTAAATTTACTTCTGTTGAACCAACAATTGTATATTCTACTTTTTCATCAAATTCCATGTCTAATACTTTTACTATGTTCCCAACTTGAACTGTTTCTGTGTCTATTTCTTTTTCATCTATAATTTTTGCATGTCTTATTTTGTTTTCAAGCTCTGCAATTTTAACTTCATTTTCTGCTTGTGCAGTCTTTGCTTCATCATATTCTGAATTTTCAGATAAGTCACCAAATCCTAATGCTACTTTTATTCTATCAGCTATTTCAGCTCTTTTTTCTGTTCTCAAATAATTTAATTCTTTTTCTAGATTATTATATCCCTCTTGTGTTAATAAAACTTCCTTCTCTTCCATTGTTTATTTCTCCTTTCGGTTTTGTTTTCTTTTACTCTAAAAAAATCTTTCTATATATTACGGCAAAAAGTAAAATTTGTCAAGTAAATTTCATCTTTATTTATTAATTTGTAATTAATGTTATTATTCACAGCTCCTACCTTTTCAAGTCCATGAAGGGTAGTAATATCTATTTTTTCGTAGTTCTGCGCAGGGAAGCTACCTGAGTAGAGATGACCCTAAGCGAATGGAGCAATCTTCGATTGCGACAGCAAAGGACAAGAATAAAATAGACATTACTACCCATTACAGGAATGTATAAAGTTATATTACTGTAAATTGTAACATTAATCTTTTATCAAATCTTTAGCTCCCTTCATATAGTCAATTCCTGAAAAAATAGTTGCAATTGTTTGAATAATCATCATGAAAGTAACTATAATATTTAATCCTAAACCTACACCTTGCAAATTTCCAGAAAAACATGCACCAAATGCATTTAAGTCCAAGAAAGCTAAAATAATTGCAATCATTTGAGTAACAGTTTTTAGTTTCCCCCATTTGGATGCTGCTATAACTTCTCCATCTTTCTCCACTGCAACTAATCTATAACCTGAAACCATAAATTCTCTTGCAAGAACTATTATTGGTATCCATGCTGGTAATTTTGTCATCTCTACTAGCATTACCATAGCTGCCAATACCAATATTTTATCTGCTAATGGGTCTAAAAATTTGCCAAATGTTGTTATTTGATTATTTTTTCTTGCCAAATATCCATCTAATTTATCCGTTAAAGAAGCTATTATAAAAATCAAGTCAATTGTAATCCACGATATTGGTATTCCTAAAAAATCTCCTCCTATTCCTAAAAAAGGGATAATGACCATAATTGGTACTAATATAATCCTAAATATAGTTAATTTATTTGGTAAATTCATCTACTTTCTCCTCTCAATTGGCTAATGTGTACCCGTCCCTATTTAGCCATTTCTATTGCTTTTTTTAGTTGTGTATCATCTTTTTCTTCTACTGTAAGAACATTTTTTACACTATCTGGTAATTTAACTTCTTCATCTGGTTCGATTCCTATTTTATTAATTTGTGTTTTATTAGGTGTTAAATATTCCTCTGCCGTTATTTTTAATCCACTACCATCTGGCAATGTTAATAATTGTTGAATAACTCCTTTGCCATATGTTTTTGTACCTACTGTTTTTGCTTTTCCATGATCTTTTAAGGCTCCTGCTAATATTTCTGATGAACTTGCTGTGTTTTCATTGGTTAATATTATAATTGGCATGTTTATAATTGGGGCATTTTTTGACTTTTCAATTGTTTCTTTTTCATTTTTATCTACTTCATATAATATAACATCATCTTTCTCTAAAACATAATCTGCAATTTCTAATGCCTCATCTACAATTCCTCCTCCATTATTTCTTAAATCAATAATTAGAGATTTAATTCCTTGTCCTTGAAGTTCTTCAAATTTCGTTTTAAATTCTTCTGCTGTTCCATCATCAAAAGATGAAAATTCTATATATCCGATATCATTTTCTAATTTTTTTCCCTCTACTGGATTTACTTTGATATTTTCTCTTTTTAATTCAAAATTTAGTGTTTCATTTCCTCTTAAGATTTCTATTTTTACTGTTGTACCTACTTCTCCTTTTATTTTATTAGAAGCTACTGTCATTTCTTCTGCTGTATATGTTACACCATCTACTGAAACAATTAAGTCTCCTGGTAAAATTCCTGCTTCTTCTGCTGGACTTCCTTTAATTGGAGATAATACCATAATTTTATCAGACTCTGTATCTTGTACCATATAAATACCAATTCCAACAAAGTTTCCAGTTGCATCCGCTAGATAATCTTCCATATCTTCTTTAGATATGTATTCTGTATATGGATCATCCAAACCTTCAATATATCCTTTTATAGCTCCTTCTTTTAGCTTTTCTTCATCCACTTCACCCAAAAAGTATTTATCTATTAATGCTCTATATTTACTGAATTCGCTTGTTATTTCACCGTTATTTTCTGAAGAAACTACCAATTGTTTTCCAAAACTATTATTAGTAAAATATTGATACATACCTATTGAAGTTATTAAAAAAGTAATAAATGCTACTAAAACAACCAACATTATCACTTTATACACTTTAAATCTTTTCTTTTCTTCCATTTATTTCCTCCACCTCTATAAGCTAACTGGGCGGAGGTCTTCCGCCCATATCATTTTATTATATGTAATTTATTTTTACCTAATTCCATAATTCGCCGGATTTACTCTATTGCTATAATTACCAGGATATGTTCTTACTTCAAAGTGTAAATGTGGTCCTGTTGAATTTCCTGTACTTCCTACCCTCATTATTTGTTGTCCTTGTGTTACTCTTTGTCCTGCCGATACCGTTCTAGATCCATCTTGTCCATGCGCATATAAAGTAAATACTCCGTTATCATGCATTATGATAATATAATTTCCGTAACTTCCACTTAATCTTTCTGATACAATAACCTCTCCACCTGCTACTGCATAAACTGGTTGTCCGTTGATTCCAGCACTACCAAAATCAACAGCTCCATGGTATTGTCCACTTGAATAATACATTCCTGTTGTGATTTTTGTATAACCTGATGGTACCGGATATATGAATCCTGATGAACTTGGTGCAGTAGGAGAACCGCCACCTGAATTTCCACCACTTGAAGAATTTTTATTTGAATTTTCCTGTGCTTGTTTTATCGCTGCTGCAATTTTGCTATCAATCGATTTATTTGCTTGATTCAATTCATCAATTTGTGCTTGTAATTTTTTCTCATCTTCTGATAATTGAGCAACTTGCTTATTTTTTTCTTCCTTTGCTGTTTTTAATTGTGTAGAAACGCTTTGTTTACTTGCTTTCGATGTATCCAATTCTGTTTTACTGTTTTCTAATTCTGTTTTCGCTTTTTCTATCTCTTCTTTTTGTTTTTGTATCTTTTCTAACAATTCTGTATCATTTGTTGTTAATTCTGTTACTAAATAGTAATTTGAAATTAAATCAGTAATACTATCAGAAGATAATAAAAAGTCTAGATAAGATGTTTCTCCGGCTTCTTGAATTGCAACAAGTCTAGCCTCTAATAATTCTTCTTGTTTCGTATAATCCTCCTGTGCTTTCGTTAGCTTTTCTTGGGATTCTTTAATTTGGCCATTTAAGTCACTAATCTTAGAATCTAGTTCTGCAATTTGACTTTCATAGTCAGAGATTTGTGTGTTTAGCTTTTCTACTTCTGCTACTGTTTGATTCTTTTGTTCTGTTATTTCTTCTTTCTTTTCTTTTGTCTCATCAATTTTATCTTGATTTTGTTCCTTTTCATTATTCAATTGATTAATATTGGCTGCTATTACTACTGTACTTTGTAATAACATAATTACTACAATAATTGCTCCTAATAATTTCAAACTTAACTTCTTCATAAGTTCCTCCCATTTTTTCATTCTTAGAAATTTTTCTCATTATTCTAATTTTGTACTGCATTTTGACCTTCAGTTGTGTTTTGTTTTTCTGTATTTGTTTGTGTTTCAGGTACTAATCCATTTGTAATATATGGCATTGGATCAGTAACAACACCGTTTAGTCTCACCTCAAAATGAGCATGTGGACCTGTTGAATAACCAGTTGAACCTACTTTTAATACAGCTTCTCCTCTTTTTACAACTTGTCCCACCTGTACTAAAATCTCTGAACCATGTGCATATAAAGTGGAAACTCCTCCTCCATGGTCGATAATTACCATATTGCCATAAGCAGCATTATATCCTGCTTTTGTGACAATTCCATCATTGGCTGCAATAAAATTTGCTCCCATTGGTGCACTAATATCAACACCTGTATGTAATTTATATACTCCTGTAATAGGATGGGTTCTCATTCCATATTTTGAACTAATTCTAGTATATCCTGGAACTGGCCAAGCTAACTCTCCACCTATATATTTTGTATCAATTCCATCCATAGCCAATTTAAGTATTTCACTATTAATTTCAGCAAACCTAGTATTATACTCATCAATTTGCTCTTGTATTGACTTTTCTTGATCTGACAATTTAGAAATAAAGTTTTCTCTTACTGTCTTTGTATTTTCTAATATCTTTGCCGTCTTTGTTTGATTTGCCTTCATTGTTGCTAATTGTTCTTTACTGTTTTCTATTTGTTTTTTAGAAGTTTCTATTTCTTCTTTCTTTTCCTGCATTTCTTCTAAAAGTTCTGCATCTCTTGTCGCAAGTTCTGTAATTAGGAAATAATTGGATAAGAATTCAGAAACACTCCTAGAGCTTAAGATAACATCTAAATACTCCGTATCACTTGATTCATATACTGCAATTAATCTGTTATCCAATAATTCTTTTTGTTTCTTATAATTTTCTTCCGCTATTTCTAGTTTAGCTTCAATTTCCTCCATTGATGTTTGTAACTCTGTAATTTTAATATTTATTTCATCTAACTCTTGCTGTGAAGCAGAAATCTTTTCATCTAATTTCTGAACCTGTTGTAAATTTTCTGATAATTCGTTTTGCACATCTTCTAATTGTCCATTAGCATCATTTATCTGATTTTGTAATTCTTCTCTTTCTGTTTGTAAATCTGTTGCTGCGTCTTCTGCTTGTACATATGAAAATATACTAAAACTACAAATCACAAAAGCTAAAACAATACATAAAATCTTACGCATGTTATCTCCTTTATACCTTTAAATATTTTCTCATAGATATAACACTTCCAAGCGCTCCAATTCCAATTCCTAGTAGCATATATACAAATATAATCGAATTAAACATATCCGCAAAACTAATTAAACTCATATTAATTACTTGCATAAATTGAGAGTTTACTATTTGTTGTGCTAAAAGACTGTAAGCTGTTCCTACTATTATAATAGAAATTATACTGGCAAATATACCAATAATCATACCTTCAACAATAAAAGGCCATCTAATAAATCCATTTGTTGCTCCTACATATTTCATAATTGAAATTTCTTTTCTTCTAGCATGAACAGTAAGTTTAATCGTATTGGCTATAATAAATATTGATATAACAATCAATAAAATTAAAATAACGCCTGTTACTATTTTTATTCCATTTGCTAAATTAATTAAAGTTGTAACTGTCTCATCTTTACTTGTTATTTTCTTTACATTATCAAAAGTCAAAATTTGATCTTGAATCGCTTGACTTTGGTTTAAGTCAGTAAGTGTTACTACATAAGATGCTGTAAATATATTATTTTCTCCTTCATAACCTTCTAGTAAATCTTTTTTATCGCCAAATTTTTCCTTCATTTGGTCTAATGCTGCTTCTTTCGAAACATATTCTATTGTACTTACACCATCTAACTTTCTTATATTATCGCCCAGTTCTTCTATTTGTTCTTGTGTCACTTCATTTTGAATAAAAACCTGTATTCCTTGTGCCGACTCAATTTCTTTTACAAAATGATTGATATTTTCTCCAAGCATTAAGAATATTCCAAATATTATCATAGTTGCACACATAATCATAAGTGATGCACCAGTAGACTTTTTATTTTTAAATACGTTACTAAAACCTTCACCTATTAAATATCCTAATCTGTTATATTTCACAATCATACCCACCTTTTTTATCATCTCTAATTATTTCGCCCTTGCGAATATGTATAACTCTTTTTTTCATTTGATCTACTATATCTTTTGCATGCGTTGCAACCACAACAGTTGTTCCTCTCATATTAATATCATTCAATAAATTCATAATATCCCATGCTGTTTCTGGATCCAAATTTCCTGTTGGTTCGTCCGCAATAAGCATAGATGGATTGTTTACTAAAGCTCTTGCCAAAGCAACTCTTTGCTGTTCTCCTCCCGATAGTTCATTTGGATACATCTTAGCTTTTCCACTTAATCCTACTAGCGAAAGTACCATTGGCACTTGCCTTCTAATATGTCTTGGAGTTGCTCTTACAATATACATTGCATATGCTACATTGTCATATACTGTTTTATCTGGTAAAAGCCTAAAATCTTGAAATACAACCCCCATACTTCTTCTTAAATAAGGAATTCTACTTGGTTTTAAAAAAGTTGTATCTTTTCCATTTATAATAATATTTCCCGAAGTTGGTTCTTCTTCTTTTAAAATAAGCTTTATTAATGTTGATTTTCCACTTCCTGAAGATCCTACTAAGAAAGCAAATTCGCCTTTATCTATAACAAAATTAGCGTTTTTTACAGCCTTTGTTCCTGTATCATACGTCTTTGTTACATTTCTAAATTCTATCATTTTGGTTCTCCTTACCTTTGGTTAGTTTTGGGACAGGTACAAACTATCCCTTTTGGGTTACTTTAGGGACAAGTCTACAAAAATCCCTTTTATTCTATTCTACCTAATCATAACAATAAAGTTCTTTTTTTGCAATACTTTTTTAGCAAAAAAATGATAGAAAATGTTGGCTTTTTTACATTTTCTATCATTTATCTTTCATTTTCTTCTTTTCGTAGAATTTACAAAAAATTCACAATTATAATTTTTACATAATATAAAAGACATCCTTTCGGATGCCTTTTATGGTTAGGAATTTTATATTACTTAGAATTTTGGGTAAATTGCTTTGTAAATATCATAAGGAGTTCCAATAACATAGATGGTGTCTTCTTTACACGAACCATCTGACCATAATTCAACCTTAGAAACAGGTCTTTCATTCGAATCAAGAGTAACTTTTTTTAATGAATCATCAAACTCCCTGTTGCCTGCATTTACAACCTTATAAATATATTTAGTTTGTATAAGTATATCTTTTAAACAGTATATTTTACCAATACTATCCAAATATACACACCGTAACTCAATAAATTCTTTCACAGTGTATCATCCTTTCTTAATTACTAAGAATTGTATTATTGAATTGCCTTCATCCACCCTAACCACGTAGATTCTCTCTAAGGATTACTATACTTTAGAGATATCTAAATAATACCATATTTTACATAATTGGTCAAGGAATATATCCCCGTTATTCATATTTAATAGTTTCTCCTAAATATTTGCTAAAAATCATTGATATATCTATGTTTTTTATTATAATTTACTGCTAAAGTATCAATTATTACACTATTCTTGGAACTGCTTCACAATAGCTTTTGAAGTCAAACCAAAATACTCCATCAATTCTTCTGCCTTCCCAGACTTTCCAAATGTATCTAGCATTCCCATTCTTTCTAATTTAACTGGATATTCCTCTGTTAAAACCTCACTAATCGCTGACCCCAATCCGCCAATAACACTATGATCTTCAACAGATACTAGTTTCTTCGTTTCTTTCGCACATTTAATAATCATATCTCTATCAATTGGCTTGATGGTATGGACATCTACTACTCTAATATTAATGCCTTGTAATTTTAATTCTTCTTGTGCTTTGATTGCTTCCGCTACTGCTACTCCTGTTGCAAATACAGTCCCATCCGTTCCTTCTCCTATTTGTACTGCTTTTCCAATCTCAAATATTTGATTTTCATCATAAATTTGACTTGTTTTCATTCTTGCCAATCTTAAATAAACTGGTCCTTTTATTTTCGCTATTTCTTTCACAGCCCATTTCGTTTGAGCATCATCTGAAGTTGATAGTACAACCATATTAGGTAAAGTTCTCATCATAGAAATATCTTCTAACATTTGATGTGTTGCTCCATCTTCACCAACTGTTATTCCTGAATGAGTTGCGCAAATTTTCACGTTTAAATTTGGATAACAGATACTATTTCTAATTTGATCATAGGCTCTCCCGGCTGCAAAAGCCGCAAATGTACTTGCATATGGTATTTTTCCACAAGTTGCAAAACCAGCAGCTGTTCCCATCATATTCGCTTCTGCAATTCCCATATCAAAGAAACGGTTTGGAAATTCCTTAGCAAATAAACTTGTTTTGGTCGCACTTGATAAATCAGCATCTAATACAACCACATTTTCATTTTCTTTTCCCAGTTCTAACAAAGCCTCTCCATAGCTTTGACGTGTTGCTTTTTTCTCTTTTTCCATATTTTTCAACTCTCCTTTTAAAAAAGTGAGACACAGGGGACAGTGCTTTTTTGTCCTATTTTTTTGTCTTATTTTGCCGTTTTTTGTCTATTATTTTTATTCGACATTTTTCAGCTCAATTTATGGGACATTTAAGGACTGTCCCCCTTGTCTCACCCCTTGTCTCATTCTTCGTTTAATTCATTTATAGCTTGCCTATATTCATGTTCATTTGGCGCTTTTCCATGCCAGTCAACCTGATTTTCCATAAAAGATACACCTTTCCCTTTTATTGTTTTTGCAATAATACAAGTGGGCTTTTCTTTTATATTTTTTGCTACTTCAAATGCTTTCATAATTTCATCTATGTCATGCCCATCAATCTTAATAACTTGGAATCCAAAACTTCTAAATTTCTCATCGATCGGATAAGAACTCATAACTTCTTCAATCGTTCCATCTATTTGCAAATTGTTATTATCTATAATAAGGCATAAATTATCTAGTTTATATTTATTAGCTGCCATTGCCGCTTCCCAAACTTGCCCTTCTTCTATTTCACCATCTCCAAGCACACAATAAACGCGATAATCCTTTTTATCTAATTTTCCTGCTATCGCCATCCCATTTGCTGCTGATATCCCTTGCCCCAATGAACCTGTTGTCATATCTACTCCAGGCACTTTATTCATATCCGGATGTCCTTGCAGATTACTGTCAATATTTCTAAATTTTTTTAACTCTTCTTTATCAAAAAATCCTCTATTGGCTAAACAACTGTATAATGCTGGTGAACAATGTCCCTTTGATAAAACCATTCTATCCCTATTTTCCCATTTCGGATTTTTCTCGTCTATGTTTAGTTCATTAAAATACAATACTGTTAAAATGTCTGCTATTGAAAGTGAACCTCCTGGATGTCCTGAAGCAGCACTATATACTTGCTCTATAATTCCTCTTCTAACCTCTTTTGCTTTTTTCTGCAATTTATCCACTTCTGTTATCTTCAAAAAAATCACTCTCCTTTATTCTAAATTTAATATAACACAACTTTATCATTTTTACTACATTAATAAAAAAATTTTTCTGTTATATTTTATCTTATGCTATAATAATTATATATAAATAGAAAGGACTGGTTGTATGTTAGATTATATTGATCATTTAAAAGATGAAATAATAGAAAAAACGCAAGAATTAATTCGCATTCCTAGTGTCTACTCAAAATCAGATGATGTAAGCAAGCCATTTGGAGAAAATGCTAATAAAGCTTTAGACTACATTTTAGATTTAGGCAAAAATCTGGGCTTTCGAACCAAAAATTTAGATGGATATTGTGGTTATATAGAATTCGGCGAAGGAGAGGAGTTAATCGGAATCATTGGGCACTTAGATGTTGTTCCAGAAGGTGAAGGTTGGACTTTTCCCCCATTTAGTGCCACTATTTCTGATAACAAAATATTTGGTAGAGGTGCTATTGATGACAAGGGCCCTGTTATTAGCTCTCTATATGCCATGAAAGCAGTTATGGAAAATTGTAAAGTCCATAAAAGAGTCCGACTAATTTTAGGATTAAATGAAGAAAAAGATTGGAATTGTATAAAACATTACAAAGAAGTTGAAGAAATGCCTACTTTTGGCTTTAGTCCAGATGCTGATTTTCCCTGTATCTATGCTGAAAAGTCAATCTTAAATTGCTCTATTAATATGAAATATGAAAATTTGAATCTTTCCTCTATTAAAATTAAAGAAATTGATTGTAATAACAATGCTTTAAATGTAGTTCCTAAGTTTTGTAGTGTGATAATTACCATTGATGATTCTAAAATAAAAATGCAAGATTTCATAGAAAATATTAAAGAACTAATTACTAAAAATAACTTTGAAATTGATATTTATAAAATGAGTGAACAAGAATTAAAGCTTACTTCTCATGGTGTTCAAGCACATGGTGCACATCCCGATTTAGGAGTAAATGCCATTTCTAGGTTAGTCGTTATACTTAATCAAATCTGTAAGCAATATGATATTTCCAATGAATTATTTGACTTTTTTAATCTATATATCGGCACAGAATACGATGGTAAATCACTTGGTATTAACGTAGAAGATGAATCTGGAAAATTGACTTTAAATGTTGGTCATTTGAGCCTTAAAGATTCTAGGCTAGAAATGGGAATGAATATAAGAATTCCTATTCATACTTCTGCCTGCGTTGTAAAAGAATCCTTTATTAAGCATTGCAGTTTATATCAAAATTTAAACTTTTGTGAGAAACATAATACTCCCTCACTATATATTCCAAAAGATAATATTTTAATAACTACTCTTTGCAATATTTTTAATGAAACAGCCCATTCAAAAGCAGAACCAATTGCCATAGGTGGTGCTACCTATGCTAGAGCTTTTAAAAATTGCGTATCTTTTGGAGCAAATTTTCCTGATCATAAAGATATGTGCCATCAAACAGATGAATTTATTGATATTGATGTTTTACTTTTGTCTTGTAAAATTTATGCAAAAGCTGTTGTAAAATTAAGCTCAGAAAATTTTAAAATCCAGTAAAATACTGGATTTTATTTTGTAAAATTACCTATATCATATAAAAAGCCCCGCCTTAGCCGTCAGATGTCTAAATTTTTAAGGACCTGCTCCTAAAAACAGGTGGGTGCCTACCTGAATACTCATGGGCTTCTCACTATATAATGTGAGCTTGCACGCCATATTCTAGAGATTCAGCCCCTCTTATCGTGTGTTGGTTCTAAAAATTTAAGTCTATACGTACTATGCAGGGAAAATTATTTACTTTTTTATTTACTTAATTTCTTAAGTTATTTATATTTTAGCATAAGTACACACAGTTTACAAATGAAATTTTTTCCTAAAATATTTTTAATTTTCACTTTATATAATGATATCTTATTTTTTTTAATTTATACTCCTTTATTTATACTTTTTCATTACTTGATTTTTCATAAGATATATGCTAAAATAAATTAAGTTTGTGAGTAGTAGAGAATAAAATTCTCTACTTTTTTTGATGTCAGTTTATTTCTCTACATTACATATAATAAGATGCAGAAAAATTGTAATAAACTTCCTAATAATATAAATAAATGAAATACAGAGTGCATATATTTATGCTTTTTACCAAGTCCATACAATATAGCACCTACTGTATACGCTATTCCACCAGCTACTAATAAAATTATCCCATTCATTCCTAGCACTTTCGGTAATAAATTTACTTTTACTAAAATACACCATCCCATAGCCAAATAGCATATCATAGAAAACACTTTAAATTTTTTTATATCAATTGAATTTAATACAATTCCTAGAATCGCCAATCCCCATATAATTCCAAAAATAGCCCATCCAGCAAAAACATCATGTTGTCTAATAGCACATAACGCAAAAGGCGTATAAGATCCTGCTATTAACAAAAAGATAGAACAGTGATCTAGTACTTGAAATACTTTTTTAGAATTTCTTTTTGGACTTAATCCATGATAAATACTTGACATTGTGTACAATATAATCATAGTCACACCATATATTGCACCACTTACAATTCCATAAACATTATCATGAACTGCTGCAAATACAACACATAATACAGTTGCTACAATCCCAAGAACAGCTCCAACAATATGTGATGTCATATTAAATATTTCTTCCCCTTTTGTATAAGTAGGTAATATTCTATCTTTTAATTTTGTTCTATTCATTTAATTCCTCACTTTTCTTATTTTTGACATTATAACATATTTGCTCTTATAAGTGAAGTTTTTTATGAAATATTATTCTTTTATTTCCTTTGATAATTTTCCAATCGCTTTTGTTTCAATTCTAGATACATAAGAACGAGAAATCCCCATCATTTTTGCTATCTCATTTTGTGTCTTAGGTTTATGACCGCCGAAGTCCGAATCGAAGCTCTAAAATTATTTTTTCTCTATCTTTTAATATATCTTTCATTTTTTCATATAACAATTTTATTTTCATTTTTATATCTACTATTTCTTCTACATTTCTATCGCTATTTTCTAGCACCTCTTGCAAAGTTACTACATTGTCATCCTTATCTTTTCCGTATTGGCTCATTTAAATACACTTCTGCTCCTAATTTTTTAGTAGCTCTTAAATGCATTAATATTTCATTGTCGATACATCTTGATACATAGGTAGAAAGTCTTGCTCCCTTTTCTAAATTAAAACTGTTAATTCCTTTAATAAGACCTATTGTTCCTATTGATATCAAATCATCTTGATCCACTTTAGAATTGCTATATTTTTTAGCTACATGCGCTACTAATCTCAAGTTTCTTTCAATTAAAATGTTTCTTGCTTCATCATCTCCTTTTGCCATTTGTTCTAAACAATTTTTTTCCTCTTCTGCTGATAATGGTTCTGGAAATAAATTCCCTCCTTGAATATATCCGAACTACAAATACTGCTGATTTCAAAAATTCAAAAAAGCTGTATATACCAGTCATACAAAGTGCTGATAACATAAATGCACCTCCATTTTCTTGATACTAAAAATTATATGAATAAAAAAAATAAAAGTGCATGACCCAAAAAATTTTATATTTTTAGAATTTTTTATTTTCTACTTCATAAATTAAATAGAGGTGTTATTTTATGACTTTTTTATGGAATTGTGCAAAAGGCATTGCAATCGGTGCAGGTGCTATTCTTCCTGGGATTAGTAGTGGTGTCCTTTGTGTTATCTTCGGCATATATGAAAAGCTACTAGATAGCATTCTAAATTTTTTTAATGATATTAAAAAAAATACCAAATTTTTATTTCCAATTATTGTTGGTGTTGGAATTGGTGTATTGATTTTTAGTAACCTTCTCAATTATTTGCTTTTTCAGTTTCCGATACAAACAAAATCTATTTTCATTGGACTAATTTTAGGCAGTATACCCAGCTTAATAAAAGAAGTTAATCATAAAACAAATTTTAAATTTCACTATTTTTTATATACATTATTAGCTTTTATTGTTGGTATAGTTTCAGTAATATTAGAAAAACATATATCTACTTCCTCTGTTTCTAGTAACTTCAGTTATCTCTATCTAATTTTATCTGGTTTTGTTATGTCTGTTGGAATTATTGTTCCAGGTGTTAGCAGTACCATTATTTTGATGCTTATGGGGATATATTCTACTTATTTGTCATCTGTTTCTTATTTATACTTTCCTGTACTAATTCCAATGGGAATTGGCCTAATTTTAGGTTGTCTTATTTGTATGAAAATAACTAAATTTTTGCTAAATCGTTTCTATGCTCAAACTTTTTATGCTATTGTTGGTTTTACACTTGGTTCCATTTTTGTACTTTTGCCTGATGTCGGATTTAACTTAAATGGACTTATTTGTATTTTATGCATATTATTAGGTATTTACATATTTAAAATTTTGGGCAAAGACACATAAACTAAGCGTAATTTGGGACGGTTCTTTTTGATCCTTTTCTGCTTACTATTAAAGTCTAAGTGATTTTATATTATTTTTTTACACCTTGTGTGTCGCAACCAACTAAATTTTATTTTTTGTAGGTTGCTCCAATCGCACTCGCTTTCGCTCGTTTGGCCGCTTACGCGGTGTTACAAAAATAATATAAAATCACTTAGACTTAGCTATAAGTTTTAGGAATCAAAAAGAACCGTCCCAAATTGCGCCTTATTTTTTTCTTCTGATAATCCAATCTTTTTCACATTTGATTGGTAATTTCATCTTTACTTTTTGTCCTTTTACTCCTGGACTCACTTCTTGAATTGGTTGGTCTGTTTCTTCATTATAAAGCTGTTCTATTTTAAATTCTACTGGTTCTATTTTATTTGGTACGATAATCTCCAAAGAATCTCCTACCATTAGTTTATTTTTTATTTCTATAGTAGAAAGCTTTTCATCATATTCTACTACTTTTCCACCAAATTCATAGTTTTCATTATATTGTCTTCCACTATATTCTTGAATATCTTTATTTTTTCTGTCATTAAAATAAAATGTTGTTAGTCCTCTAGTTTTTACTTTTTCTAATTCTTTTAAATATTTTGTATAATCATAATTTTGGGAATCCTTTTTATAATCATCAATAGCATTTCGATAGCTATTTATAACACTTGCCAAATAGTATTCTGTCTTCAATCTACCCTCTATTTTCAAACTATCTACTCCCATTTCAATAATTTCTGGTAATTCTTTGATTAAACACAAATCTTTTGATGAGAAGATACTTGTTCCATGTTCATCTGTTTCAATTGGCATCAATTCTCCTGGATTGTTTTTTTCTTCTGCATACAAATTGTAAGACCATCGACAGCTTTGAGCACAGTCGCCAAGGTTTGCACTTCTACAAGATAAGAAATCACTTAAAAAGCATCTCCCCGAGTAAGCAAAACAAATTGCTCCATGAATAAATATTTCTACTTCCATTCCTTCAGGTTTATTTTCCATTATATATTTTAATTGCTCTTTATTCATTTCTCTTGCCATAATCATTCTTTTTGCACCATTTTTATACCAAAAATTACAACTATGTAAACTAACTAAATTTGCTTGCGTACTTACATTTATTGCGACACTTGGAGCATATTCTTTTAATACATCAATTACTCCTCCATCTGCTGCAATAATCCCATCTGGCTTCAATATCTCTAATTTTTTTGCCATTTCTATTATTTCTTCATATTTTTCATCCCATGCAAATATGTTTAATGTTACATATACTTTTTTTCCTATTTTATGCGCATATTTTATTGTTTTTTCTAAATCATCATCTTGCATATCTGCTCTTGTTCTTAATGACAAAGATGACGTTCCACAATATACTGCATCTGCTCCATACAAAAATGCAATTTTCGCTTTTTCAAATGATCCTGCTGGTGCTAGTAATTCTATTTGTTTCATTTTATTCATTCCTTTTTTATCGTTTTTTATATATTATATAAGTCAAATCCAATATTGTCAACAAGTTCATGGCTTTTCTTCTTTTCTTTTTATTGATTTTATGATATAATGTAAGTATACACTAAATGTGTATTTTAAAAAAAATTGAAAGGAGGTCGGCATATGTCGACACAAACATCTTTACTAGATGCTCTGTATATAGAGCATAGTATTCCAGATATCTTAAAAAAATATGAGGAATTACTTAAAAGTGGAAATGTATTAGACGTGGCACATGCTGCTAAAATTGCGGAATATCGGGCACTGATAACTAATAAGAAGTTTTTGTACAGAATTCGGAAGAATTTTAATAACATTTACTCTCTTATCGACAAGAACTTTTCAGATGTGAGATTTTGCATTGATGGACGGCGTAAATCACTTATAAGTACAGAGAAAAAAATCCAAAAGTTACTCTCAGAAAATAAGTCTTTAGATTTACTCCGTGACTTATTTGCTTTTCGAATTTTAATATTTGGAAAAAACTCACAAAAACTTATCTCAACATGTTATTCTATTGCACGAAAAGTAATAGAATATAGCATTGAACAAGGTTTGACCCTCTGTGAAGCTGATTTGACAAGAGGAACTGAAACATTCAATGTAGAAGCTCATCCAACCGTTCTTCTGCCAAAATGTTCTGGCATTCCCGAGAAATTCCGTTATGGTGTAAAGGATTATATCCGCAATCCCAAAGAAAACGGATACCAGTCTTTGCACATCACATTCAGAGCCACGACTGGAGAATGCTTTGAAATTCAGATTAGGACTTTTGATATGCATGTTCATGCAGAATCAGGAGAAGCTAATCATACGGGATACAAAGCCAAGAAATATCCTGGAAATCTTATTTTTGATAAAGAAAAAATAGATATTCCTGGATATGGCATCTCTCCGAAAGGAGAAGTCTTTGATTTCGTAGGTCTTGAAAAAGGTCTTGAAATCTTAAAACGTCAAAAGACCTATTAAATTTTCCAAAATTTCACCCGCCAAAAAGCAATTGCTTAGGCGGGTGTTTTCTTTACACTTTATTATTTAATTCTACTAACAGCCAATCCATCTCCAACTTCCAAAATTTCAGTCTCAAGATTTGGATTTTCGCTTACTTCCTTAATATATTCTCTCAAATTTCTAACAGCTGTACGTTGTTTATGTTTATTATAATCGCTCAATACATATCCTTTATAAAGAATATTATCTGCAAAAATGATTCCATTTGGTTTTATCATCCTTAACGCCTCTTTTAAAAAAAATGGATATTTTCCCTTTGCTGCATCTATAAATACAGCATCATATTTTTCATTTAAAGTAGGTAAAATTTCTACTGCATCACCTTCGTAAATATGTATTTTGTTTTCTAAATCCATATTTTTAATATTAACTTTTGCTTCTTTGATTCGTTCCTCATCACGCTCTATCGTGTCTATCATGCCATCTTCATTAAGATATTTTGAAAAACAGATTGCTGAATAGCCAACAGCTGTTCCTATTTCTAATATTCTTTCAGGTTTCATATTTATTAAATAGTTTGCTATTACTTCTAGTGTATCATCCATAATAATTGGTATATGTTCTTCTAATGCTTTTTGTTTCATTTTATCTAGCATCTTCATCATCATTTCTATTTTTACTTTCCTTTTTTCTTTCTTCTATCCATTTCTTTAATATTTCGTCTGTAAATACTTCTCTATCAAATCTAGAATTTATTTGTTCTTTTGCTGCTTCGTATCCTATTTTTTCATATAATTCTAAAAATTGCAATTTACTTCCTTTTTCTGGCTCTTTTTTATTTTTTTGCCTTATTTGATAATCTGTATAAGCTGCTACTATTTCACTATTATATTGTCTTTGCCTATAACTTGTTGGAGCCCATTTCCTAGTTCTTTTATTAAAATATGAATTTGTACCCATTTTCTTTTCTTCCTTTATTATTTATTTCTATTGGCTCTTTCTCTCTCTTTAGAGTCTAATATTTTCTTTCTTAAACGAATTGATTTTGGTGTTACTTCTACTAATTCGTCATCTTGAATAAATTCTATTGCTTTTTCTAAAGACATTTGAATTGGTGGAACCAATCTAAGTGCTTCATCTGATCCTGATGCTCTTGTATTTGTTAAATGTTTTTCTTTACATACGTTTATCGCTAAATCTTCTCCTCTGGAATTTAATCCAACAATCATTCCTTCATATACTTCTACACCTGGTCCGATGAATAAATCACCTTTGTCTTGTGCATTATATAATCCATATGTTACAGATTTTCCATTTTCGAAGGCAACTATGGTTCCTCTTACTCTTGCTTGGATATCTCCTTTATAGGCTTGATATGAATCAAAAATATGGTTCATAGTTCCTTCACCTTTTGTATCTGTTAAGAATTCTGTTCTATATCCTATCAATCCTCTTGCTGGAATTTTAAATTCTATTTTTGTGTGTCCTGTTTCTGCTGGTTCCATATTTACCATTTCTGCTTTTCTTCTACCTAATTTTTCAATAACATTTCCTACACAGTCATCAGGAACATTTACAACTAATAATTCAATTGGTTCACATTTTACGCCATCGATTTCTTTATAAATAACCTTTGGTCTAGATACAAGAAGTTCAAATCCTTCTCTTCTCATCGTTTCAATCAATACTGATAAATGAAGTTCTCCCCTTCCTGATACTTCAAAGGAATCTGGTGTATCTGTTTCTTTAACTCTTAAAGATACATTTCTTTCTAGCTCTTTAAACAATCTATCACGAATATGTCTTGATGTAATAAATTGTCCTTCTTTTCCTGCAAAAGGTCCATTATTTACACTAAATGTCATAGATACTGTTGGTTCATCAATATCTACAAAAGGAATTTTTTCTGGATGTTCAAAATCACATATTGTATCACCTATGTTGATATCAGGAAGACCTGCAAGTTCTATAATATCTCCTGCTTTTCCTTCTTCTACTTCTACTTTGTTTAATCCAACATGTGTATAAACTTTTGCTATTCTTCCTTGTGTTACTTTCTCTTCTTTTCCACAGATAGAAACTGGCATTCCTACTTTTATAATTCCTCTTTCTATTCTTCCTACTGCTATTCTTCCCACATAATCATCATAATCGATATTAGAAACTAACATTTGAGCTGGCCCCTCTTCATCACAGTCTGGTGCTTGAATTGTATTTATAATTGTTTCAAATAGACATGATAAATCTGTTGTTTCATCAGCTAAATCCATTTTCGCTATTCCATTTTTAGCTGAGGCATATACAACTGGAAAATCTAATTGTTCATCTGTTGCATCTAGCTCAATAAACAATTCTATAACTTGATCAACAACTTTTTCAGGTGTTGCTCCTGGTCTATCTATTTTATTTATTACAACGATCGGCTTTAATCCTAGTGCTAATGATTTTTTTAAAACTTCTCTCGTTTGAGGCATTGCTCCTTCAAAGGCATCAACTAATAAAAGAACTCCATCTACTGTTTTTAGAACTCTTTCTACTTCTCCACCAAAATCAGCATGTCCTGGTGTATCTACTATATTGATTTTAATATCATCATGCATTACAGATGTGTTTTTAGAAAGAATTGTTATTCCTCTTTCTTTCTCTTGATCATTTGAATCCATGATTCTCTCTGCTACTTGCTCATTTTCTCTAAATACATGACTTTGTTTTAGCATCGCATCTACCAATGTTGTTTTTCCATGATCTACGTGTGCAATAATTGCTATATTTCTTATTTTTTGGTTGTTCATTTTTTCCATTCCTTCCTTTTTTGCTATTGGCTAATGAGGGACGGGTACATATTAACCACTTTCCTCATAACATAAGACGTTTTTAGAAAAGTCTCCTTTTTAAAAACGTCTATTTTCTCTTAAAAACTTACAATATTATACACTTATTTTTCTACTTTGTCAAATTAATTATATTTTCCATTATCTCATTTGTTATCTTGTCTAAAGTCTCCTTATCTTTTGTTCCTTTATACTGACTATAATCTAATGGTTTTCCATATGTAATGGTAACTTTCCAATTTTCCTTAGTTCCACCTTTAATACCACATGGAACTACTTTTGCTCCACTTCTTACTGCAAAAAAAGCCGCTCCATCTTTTACTGCTTCACCCTTTCCCAAACCATTTCTAGTACCTTCAGGAAATAGAGCCAAACATTGTCCTTCTTTTAAAGTTTTTAAAGATTCCTTAATCGCTTTCACTTCTTTTGAATCCCTTTTTACTAATATTGCATCAAAAACAATTCCTAAAAAAGCTAAAAATTTATTTTTTGTTAACTCTTCTTTTGCTAGAAATCTCGTATATCTTCCACAAGTTACTTCTATTAGTGGTGGATCTAAAAAACTTCTATGATTTCCACAGATGATAGCTGGACCTTCCTTTGGAATATTTTCTTTTCCTACTATCTTCATTCTATAAACAACTTTACAATAAATATAAATTGCTCCTTTTACTATCCCTCTACCTATTTTTTTAAAAAACTCTTTCATTTCATTCATTCCTTTCAGAAACATTTTTATAGTAGATATTTCTTTAGTTTTTTCTCTTTCTTCCATTTACAATTTCTATCACTTTATTTACGACTTCTTCAATTGTCATATTGCTTGAATCAATGTAAATTGCATCTTCTGCTTGAACCAAAGGCGCAATTTCTCTTTCTGTTTCTAATTTATGCCTTTTCTTTATACTTTCTAGAATTTCCTCATAAGTAACCTTCATTCCTTTTTCAAGATCTTGCTTATACCTTCTATTAGCTCTTTCTTCTACAGAAGCATCTAGATAAATTTTCACATCTGCGTTTGGAAATACTGTTGTTCCTATATCTCTGCCTTCCATTATAATATCTTGCCTCTCTCCCATTTTCCTTTGTAATGGTGTTACTTTGTTTCTAACACAAGCAAGCGCCGCAAATTTTGCAACACAAGCATCCACTTCAGGTGTTCTTATTTGATTTGATACATCTTCCCCATCTAAAAAGATTATTTGATTTTCTCCTTCTCTTTTTATTTCTATTGTTATATCGCTCAATAATTCTTCGATTTTTTTAATTTCTGTACTATCTATATCATTTCTTAGAGCTTTTAATGCAACACATCTATACATTGCCCCTGTATCTACATTTACTAAATTAAGTTTTTTCGCTACTAATTTTGTTATAGTTCCTTTACCACTTCCAGCTGGTCCATCGATTGCTACTACGAATGACATTAATTATTCCTCCTTCAACGAGATTTTGAAATTTTGGGGACGGAGCAAAAATTTCACTATTATTCTCCTACCTCAAAACTCTTAATATCTCAATATTTAATAACTAAAAATGAAATTTTTGCTCCGTCCCCAAAATTCCAAAATCTCATTCTTCTTGTGGCACATAAATATTTTTTGCAACCACTTCTAGTTCAACAACATTCATTGCTGTTAACTTTTCTATTTCTTTTTTAGCCCTTTGTTTAAATTCATTTAGTCCTTCAACAACATTAAATCCATATACGATACTAACCTCCATATAGATTTTGGCGCCTTCTCCGAAATTTTCTACTCTTGTTTTTAAAATTTTGTGAATTGCTGGAGTTTGTACTGCTAAAAACTCTAAAATTTGTCTAAATACTAAATCCGATATTGTAAATTTTCCCAAATAGCTAAATGTTGGTCTTATGATAGATTTCTCTGATATGTATGGTTTTTGACCTCTTCCTTTTGATTTAAATATTTGAAGCGGATCTAATAAATAGCCTGAGAAATCTTTTTTTATTTCAAAAGTTGGAACTGGTATTACATGTTTTCCTTCCGTTACTCTAATTCTCCTTGCCATTTTCATTTCTTCTTCTGTTGCAACATCTGTAATATAGATTGTTTCTGAAATTTCTGGTAATCCCAAATTCGCTGCTATTTTTTGTACCATTCCATCTGATGTTCCTAAAATTAATATACTCTCTGGTTTATACTTTTTAAAAGCTTTTATAATAGGTTCTCTTTCTTTTTCTTCGTAAAATAAAGCATGTTTTACAGTAGCTACTTTTGTTGCTGCTTTTTTGGCAGATTCTCCTGCTACTACTTCATTGTCTTTTATTAATAGTCCATCATCTATTATAAAGCTTATGTTTCTCTCGCTTGCTACCATTTGCGCTCTGTAACTTTTTCCTGTTCCTGATGGTCCAACAAATGCATATACTTTCATTTTGTTTACAAATGGTAATTTTATATCTTTTAATAACATTTCTTTGCTCCCTATCTTATTTTTCTTGGCTATTATATCATTTTTAATTTTATTCTACAATAGTTATATTCTTTTTCTATCAATTATAAAACAAAAAATCTAGCAAATGAGCTAGATTTTTTTGCTTAGAAAGACTAATGAAATCCTTCTAAAACCTGAAAACTTTTTAGGCTATGCAGAAACTCTTTTCCATTTTGCTGCATACTCAGGGTCCTGTATTGTTTCGCCGTTCGAGAACGGTACAAACAAAGAACCTTCTTTGTATCCAGCCTTTGAAAGCGCCGCAACAACTTCCCAGTTTCTGGTTACGTATGTCTTGCCGTCTCTGTAGACAAAGACACATGTACCATTATTGGTACAATAGCGTCCAATCTTGGTAGCAGCCACACAGTCAAGGCAAGTTCCTTGGATTGCGGGATAAAGAATGTTTTCGTAATATGGATGCTCTACATGAACGCCTGCAACAGGCATCTCAAAGCATTTCTGTATTATTACTTCATCCAGTACGCCAAAACCGTGCTTATCAGAAAACTCATTGCAGTCAGCAATAAATTCAATTACATGCTGCTTATAGGCTTCGTTCTTAAGTTCTTCCCAGCGAGCCTTCTTCATAACTGGATAATCCCAGTTTGAGAAAGGTACATAAAAGTTTTTTGCAATAAAGCCGTTATCCTGCAATATAGACATTGCCTTTCTGAAATAGGGAATTACATAAAGTACAGCCTCATCCACAAAAGCAATTGTTCCATTATTAGTTGCATAAGAATGTTCCAAAATGGAATTAGCAACATAATCAGGATTTAAAGTTTCCTGTTTGTCGCCACGCTGTGGCCAGCATACCTTGATAGGTGCATTAAGTGCAATAGCCTTTGCCTTGAGTTCACACATCGTTGTCATTGTTTTCATTTTTGAATTCCTCCAATAATATAGTAATATTTTTAGTCAAACCCAGATGCCCAAACTATTGGATATAAATGGTTTGCTAATTATTATTATACCATATTTTGCATAGAATTGCAAATTTATGTTCACTTGAAACACTTTTCACTGTCCCTAGTGTTCCAAATTTTTCCTTCTTAGTTGCCCACATGCTGCATCAATATCAGAACCCAGTTCTCTCCTAATCGTTGCCACAATTCCATGATCATTCAAATAATCTCTAAATCTCATAATATTTTCATTGGAACTTTTATCAAATTTTCCATTCTCTATTTTATTAATTGGTATTAAATTCACATGACAATTCATACCTCTCAAAAGTTTTGCTAGTTCTTTTGCATCTTCTAAATTATCATTATTATCCTTTGCTAATGCATATTCAAATGATATTCTTCTATGTGTTTTTTCTATGTAATCTTTACATGCCTTAATTAATTCTTCTATTGGATAGCTATTATTTACTGGCATCATCTTACTTCTCTTTTCATTATTTGTTGCATGTAAAGAAATGGATAACGTACATTGTATATTTTCTTCTGCCAATTGATATATTTTTGGTACTAATCCGCTAGTTGAAATACTTATATGTCTTGCTCCTATATTTAATCCTTTAGGATTATTTATAATTCTAATTGCATTTACTACATTATTATAATTATCCAATGGTTCACCTATTCCCATAAATACCACATTCGATATTCTAACTCCTGTATCTTGTTCAACTGCTAATATTTGTTCAACAATTTCTCCACTTGTTAAACTTCTAATAAAATTAATTCCAGTAGAAGCACAGAACTTACATCCCATTTTACAACCTATTTGTGAAGATACACATATACTATATCCATGATGATAACTCATTAATACTGTTTCAATCGCATTTCCATCTAATACATCAAATAAATATTTAATGGTTCCATCCTTTGCTTCTTGCTTTCTTAATATATTAAAATTACAAATTGTATAATTCTGTTTTAATTTTTCTCTTAAATCTTTCGATAAGTTTGTCATTTCATCAAAAGATTTTACCTTTTCCTCATATAACCATTTAAATATTTGCTCTGCTCTAAATGGCTTTTCTCCTATATTTATTAATTCTTCTTTTAATTCTTTTAAATCATAATCTTTTATGTTTTTCACTATTGGTCTCATTCCTCTCTCAAGGCATAAACTTGGTTAGAAAAGAATTAAATTTTGGCAAGGAAAATTTTATTTAAAAGGCAAGGGCGCATACGTGGTGTATGTAACCGCGTTTTAAACAAAATTTGACACAGCCAAAATTGTAATTATTTTTTAACCATCTCCCTTGGTATTACTATTTTCTCAGGATTCGGTCTATTTATTTTTATGATGTTTTTTAATTCCATGTCAAGTAGATATTCCTCTTGAAAGAATATTTGATAGATTATTTTTCTTATTTTATCAAATTTTGTTTCTTTTATAACTACTAAACTTGTTTCTAATATCTTTGACATACTATCACCTTTTATATGATTACTTTATACAAGCTTTTCTCCAAACTCGATTAATTCTTTTTCTACTTGTTCATCCGGTGTCCACATACATTTAATTCCATCATTAACCACTTCAAAGCCTGATGTTTTCAAATATTCTGTTATTTGTTTTACTGCTTCACCACTCCAGCCATAGCTTCCAAATGCTACCGCCTTTTTATTCTTTAATTTCATTCCTTTCATCATTTCTAATATTCCTGCTATGGAATGCAAATATCCGTTATTTACCGTTGGTGAACCTACTAAAATCATTTTTGATTTAAATACTTCTGTTAATACATCCGTTTTATCATCTTTTGCTGTATTCATTAATTTAATAGTCACTTCTTTATCCTTATTTTGAATTCCTTTTGCAATCGCTTCCGCCATTTTTCTTGTATCATTCCACATCGTATCATAAATAATTGTAATTTGATTTTCTTGATATTTATCTGCCCATTCTAAGTACTTTTCTATAATTTGTGTTGGATTTTCTCTCCAAATTAACCCATGACTTGGGCAAATCATGTTAAGAGGCAAATTCATAGCTAATATTTCATTAATTTTTTTCGTTGCCATCATCCCAAATGGTGCTAAAATATTTGCATAATATTTTAAAGCCTCTTTATATAGCTTATCCTGATCTACTTGGTCTGCATATAAATGTTCAGATGCCATATGTTGTCCAAATCCATCACTGCTAAATAGCACATTTTCTTTATCTAAGTAAGCAAACATTGTATCCGGCCAATGAAGCATTGGTGCTTCTATAAAAGTTAAAGTTGTCTCTCCCAAATTTAAGGTATCACCTGTTTTTACTACTTGGAAGTTCCAGTCTTTATGATATTGTCCTTTAATTGATTTTACACCATTCGCAGTACAATAAATTGGTGTTCCTTTTGGCATTTCTTTCATTAATTCTATCAATGCTCCACTATGGTCAACTTCTCCATGAAGTGCTATAACATAGTCTATAGTAGAAAGGTCAATTTCCTCTTTTAATTTGCTTACAAATTCCTTATCATAAGGAAGCCATGCCGTATCGATTAATGCTACTTTCTCATCCCTTATTAAATAACTATTATAGCTTGACCCACTTACTGTAGTAAATTCATCTCCATGAAACTTTTTTAATTCCCAATCTGTTTTTCCTACCCATGTAATTTTATCTGTTATCTTTTTTGCCATTTTTCCACACTCCTATTATTATTTTTTCTGTATTATATCATTTTCAAGATTGTATATCAATATATGTTACACTTCATTTTAATATAATCCTACATATGAAATTTTCTAATTACCGCTTCTTTTATATCTTTTGTACATAACGCTAAACTTAATATTAAATTCAACACGGAAATCCCACTTGCTATAATACTTAAAGTTTTATTTTGTACTATATTCTCTGTAATAAATACAACAGGTAAGAAACTAAATAATACAATCATCAGCTGATAAATCGCATACTTTATAAATTTCCTATGACTTATTATTGTCAAAACCAACATAGTTACATTAGAAACCATAATTAATATTGGAATAACGATATTAATTGACCAATACTTAAATCCTAATTTATAATCTATATATACCGTAAACGCCGAAATCGCTATTGTTTGCAATAAGACATGACCTGCTATATTTATATTCTTATGAATAGAATAAAACAAAACAATCCACACATAAAGAATTCCACTATTTGCTATTGCTGCCCATGGAATTTCTGGCGTAGTTACCTTGTTTATAACAATTAATAAAATAGCCACTACTACAGAGATTAATAATCCTAATTTTAATATTAAATTACTCTTTTTACTATTTAATTTCTGTGGATATATCATCTAAAACACCATTACTTTCTATTTCAACCTTAATTCCATTTTGTGTTAAAAATTGATAAAATCTTTTTTCAATTTTATTATCATTCAAAATTGAGGTAAAGGTAAATACCATTTTATTTTCAAAGGTACAGCTAGAACACTTTATTTTTTCTACTGATTCTGGAGCTATTAGCATTAAAAAATAATCAATATAATTTTGATATTTTCCTATCATACCAATTCTTCCAATATTTGAAAAAGTTGTCGTTGTATATTTCCTAATTTCAATATAACTAAGTCTTACTAATAGCTTTTTTAATGCTAATGGAACTATTTTTATAAATGGATTATTTCCTATCTTTACATTAGCAGACATAGTTCTTATAATTTCTTCTTCTGTTAATCTCTTATTAAAATCAGACTTTACAAACTCTAATATTTTTTCAAAACTATCTAAATTGTCTTTTTTCATTTCAGCTTCTAGTGTTATATAAGAAAAAAAGTTAGACATCGTTTTCGATAAAAAATATTTTTTCAAGTTTACTGGTATACATACTTTTATTGGTTTTTTCCCATTGCACTTCTTATAATTTTCTTCATAAATAGAATAAATTAGAACAGCTGTTAAATATTGTGTTATGGTAGCTTCATATTTCTTACTTTCTTTTTTTAGAGCTTCGAAATCGATTATTGCATGTATGGCAGATACAGCTCCTAATCTAATTTTTTCCCCCTTTAGAATATATGCTTTTTTAGAAGATGCATTTGACTTGGCTTTTTTATCATAATTTTTCATATAACTATCTTCTGTATTATATTCTATTTTTCTTAATTTTCTTTCTTCTTGAAAAACCTCTGGATACATTAATTCTAAATAATTATATATAATTTCTTTAAAAAATGTAGTTCCACTATTTCCATCTGTCAAAGAATGAAAAATATCGATATTTACTTTATTTTCGAAATAGGTGACTTTAAATAAATAATTATTGTTTGTTTTTGGATTAATGTATTGACACGGATATTCTCTTTCTTCTTCTATAATAGGCATCTTTGGATTATCTTCTAGATAATACCAAAAAAAACCTGTTTTCATCCTAACTTTAAAAGATTTATATTGTTCTAATGCAATATTAACTGCTTTTTCTAAAACAATAGGATTTACTTTTTCTTTTAATAGTACAGATAATCGAAAAACTGTACTATATTTTTTCCCTGCTGATATAGGAAATATCTTTGCAGAATTATCCAGTCTTCTCCAATATAATTTTTCATTTCTTTTATTTTTCATTAAAATTCCTTTCTTTTGGCAAAGTGTAATTGGACCATAAGATGTAATATATTATTTTTGCAACACAGCGTAAGCGATCAAACGAGCTTTAGCGAGTGCGATTGGAGCAACCTACCATCAATTTTATTTGGCTGGTTGCGACACACAATGTGTAAAAAAATAATATATTACACCTAAAATGTACTTTGGAACAAGGTTAATTACCTCTTCTAATCAATAATTAATTTTAGAATTTCTTCATATCCTTGTTGCACTAATTCTTGGGTACTATTTTTTTCTATCATCCATATATGTCCTGCATTTTCATATTCTTTTATATTTATTGTTACACCTTGTTCTTTCGCTTTTTCTTGTATTAGATGAATATCTGGATTTAAGATATCATTTGTTCCAGTAAATATCGTTATGTTTTTTAGCTTTGATAGGTCTCCATCAATTGGATTTACTAAATAGCTATTTATACCATCTTCTCCAGCATAGGCAATTCCCGCTAGCTGTAGCTTTGTTTTGCTTAATTCCTTATCTCTCTTTTGCACTTCTTCAATTTCTGGATTATTTAATCTTACATCCAACCAAGGAGAAATTAGAATTGTTTTTTCTGGCATAGAAACTCCTTCTTGTGAAAGCTTTTCTTCTAATGCTAATGCTAGTCCACCTCCTGCTGAATCTCCCATTACAATAAGATCTTTTGAATCTACTTTTTCTACTACATCTTTATAAAGAGGTTCCATCATTTCAAATACTTCTTTATAAGTATATTTAGGCGCCAATGGATAGTCTGGTACAATAATAGTCGCATTGGTATCTACTGCTATCTTCCTTATAAACTCCCAGTGTTCCTTTGTTACCTCAGCCATATAAGATCCTCCATGTATATAAATAATGGTATATTCGGTTTCATTTTGCTCTTTTGGTTTTACTACAAAAACTTTCCTTCCCGTGTATTCCTGAATTGAAACCTCACAAACACTTTCAATCTCTTTTGGTTCTTCTGTTTTGATATCAACTGTTTTATAATAAATGACTACTATTACCATCATCAAAGCAATAATTAATAATAAGGCAACTATACTTTTTACAATTTTATTTTTCATTTTTCGCTCTTCCTTTGTTAGCATTTTATCATACTGTAATAGAAATCTCAAGTTTTGAATTATAAAGAATGGCGAAAATTTGAAAACGTAATAAGTAAAGCAAAAGAATCTTGCAAAAACAGTGATATTAGTGTATTTGAACATTTTGTCGACGTCGCCAAAACGATAAAAATGCCTAAAGGAGCAACCAAAAACATTAAAGACTATAAACTAACTCGTTATGCTTGTTATTTAATAGCACAAAATGGAGATACTCGAAAAAAAGTCATTAGTCTTGCACAAACATATTTTGCAATTCAAACTAGAAAGCAAGAAATTAGTGAAAAGGAATATAGTTCGTTAACAGAAGATGAAAAGAGATTTTATCAAAGGGATTTAACAAAAAAAGGAAATTACTCACTTAATCAAACAGCTAAAAATGCAGGAGTTAAAAATTTTGACAAATTTCATAATTTTGGATATAAAGGATTATATAATGGAGAAACTGCTGATGATATTGCTAAAAGAAAAGAGTTAAGATATAGAGAAGATATTTTAGACAATATGGGAAGTGATGAACTTATTGCAAATTTATTTAGAATTTCTCAAACAGAACAAAAATTAAAAAGAGATAATATACAAACAGAAAAAGAAGCTAATAAAGCTCATTATGAAGTTGGCTCCAAAATAAGAAAGACAATAAAAGAACTCGGAGGAACTATGCCTGAAGATTTACCAACAACTAAGAAGAGTTTAAAACAATTAGAAAAGGAAAACAAGAAAAACTTAAAAAAACGTTGAGATTTAAAATAAGTTAATTCATATTAAGAAAACAATATTGTGATATATATTATTTTTCTAGTTGATATATCATTAAATTCACTTATTTTAGAATTTCAAAAAACACCCTGATTTATTTCTAAATTCAGAGTGTAATTTATTTATCTCATATCCTAATTTATCCAAACAATCCACGCTTTTTAACTGGTGGTTGTTCATTCATTGTTTTAGCAAGCTGAACTAATAATTCTCGTTGTTCTTTTGTTAATTTCTTAGGTGTTTGAACTATAACTGTAAATATAAAATCTCCTGAACTACTAGAATTAATAGCTTTAAATCCTTTATTCCTAATTGTAAATTTAGTTCCCGTTTGTGTTCCATCTGGTATCTTATATTTTTCTTTGCTTCCATCTACCATTGGAATTTCTAATTCTGCTCCAAGAGTTGCTTGCGTAATCGTAATTGGTATTTCACATAGCACATTATTTCCTTTTCTCGTATAAATGCTATGTTTTTTTATTTTTACAGTAATATATAGATCTCCTTTTTGGCCGCCTCTTTCTCCTGGCTCCCCTTCACCTCTTAATACTACCGTTTGATTATCATCTATACCTGCTGGTATCTTTACTTTAATTTTAGGTTGTTTACGAATTTTTCCCTTACCATGGCATGCTTCACATGGGTCATTTATGATTTCACCTGTTCCATGACAGCTGCTGCAAGTTCTACTTGTTTGCATTTGACCAAGAATAGTATTTTGTACTTGTGTTACTTGACCAGTTCCATGACAAGTAGGGCATTTTATTGGAGAAGTTCCTGGTTTTGCTCCAGTTCCATGGCAAGAATGACATTCTTCGTCCCTCGTTATTACAATTTCCTTTTCTACTCCTGAAAAGGCTTGCTCAAATGTAATTTCCATACGTACATTTAAGTCTGCTCCCTTACGTGGTCCTCTTTGTTTAGCTGAAGAACTTCTTCCACTAAAACCTCCTCCAAAAATAGAAGAGAAAATATCGCCTAAGTCTCCAAAATCTCCAAAACCATCAAAACCAGAACCATTATAAGAATAATAGCCCCCTTGACCTCCAAATGGTCCTCCTGCTCCTCCGCCAAATCCTTGTGGATCAGCCGTTCCGAATTGGTCATACATTCTTCTTTTTTGTGAATCAGACAAGGTTTCATAGGCTTCATTAACTTCTTTAAATTTAGCCTCTGCTTCTGCTTTATTATCAGGATTAGCATCAGGATGATATTTCTTTGCCAATTTACGATATGCTTTTTTTAGCTCATCATCGGTTGCATTTTTGTTTACACCTAATACTTCATAATAATCTCTTTTATTAGCCATTGTTTCCTCCATATATTTTTATCTTTGTAAATCGAATCAAAAACAAGTATTACAAGGCAAGCGAGAAAAAAATCTTAAGATAATACGCTTGTATATCGAAAGATTTTTTTCGTAGCTTAACGAAGTAAGACGACGTTTTCATTCGATTTTATTTGTCATCTTCTACTTTTCTTGAAACTGTTAAGCTTTAGCTGTTACAGTTTTATGATGAAGTGGAGATTACTCCTTGTTATCATCCTCCACTTTGTAGTCTGCATCATATACATTTCCATTTTCATCTGTTTTTGGTCCTTCACTTTCTGCACTTGCATTTGGATCTGTTCCAGCTCCTTGTGCTCCGTTTGGATTTGCATTTTTATAAAGTTGTTCTGACATATCATAAAATACTTTTGTTAATTTCTCTGTTGCTTCTTTTATTTTTTCAGTATCGTTTGTTTCAAGAGCTTTTTTCGTGTTATCTATCTCTGTTTCTACTTTTGCTTTCTCTTCACCACTAATTTTATCTCCTAAATCATTTAATGTCTTTTCACTGTTATATACTAAACTTTCAGCATTATTTTTAACTTCAATTTCTTCTTTTTTCTTTTTGTCTTCTTCAGCATGTGCTTCTGCATCTTTTACAGCTTTATCAATATCTTCATCTGTTAAGTTAGTTGATGCTGTAATAGATACATCTTGGCTATTTCCTGTTGCCATATCTTTTGCAGATACGTGAACAATACCATTGGCATCAATATCAAAGGTAACTTCGATTTGAGGTACTCCTCTTGGTGCTGCTGGAATTCCTGTTAATTGGAATCTTCCAAGTGTCTTGTTGTATGCTGCCATTTCTCTTTCACCTTGTAAAACGTGAACTTCAACTGATGTTTGACCATCTGCTGCTGTTGAGAATACTTGTGATTTTTTAGTTGGTATGGTTGTATTTCTTTCAATTAATTTTGTAAATACTCCACCATATGTTTCAATTCCAAGTGATAATGGTGTTACATCTAATAATACTAAATCTTTAACATCTCCTGAAAGTACACCACCTTGAATTGCTGCACCAATGGCAACACATTCATCTGGGTTAATTCCTTTGTCGGCATCTTTTCCTGTAATTCTTTTTACTGCTTCTTGAACAGCTGGAACTCTTGTAGAACCACCTACTAATAATACTTTGTGAATATCGTTTGCTGTTAATCCTGCATCTTTAAGAGCTTGATTAACTGGTCCACTTGTTGCTTCTACTAAATCATGAATTAGTTCTTCAAATTTTGATCTTGTTAAAGTGATATCTAAATGTTTTGGTCCTGTGCTATCTGCTGTAATGAATGGTAAATTAATTTGTGTTTGTTGTACACCTGATAATTCTATTTTAGCTTTTTCTGCTGCTTCTTTTAATCTTTGCATTGCCATTTTATCTGATTTTAAGTCAATTCCATTTGATTTTTTGAATTCATTTACTAAGTAGTCAATGATAGCATTATCAAAGTCATCTCCTCCTAAATGAGTATTACCACTTGTTGATAAAACTTCAAATACTCCATCACCGATATCTAGAATAGAAACGTCAAATGTTCCTCCACCTAAGTCATAAATTAAGATTTTTTGATCTTGTTCTTTATCCATACCATAAGCTAAAGCTGCTGCTGTTGGCTCATTAATAATTCTTAAAACCTCTAATCCTGCTATTTTACCAGCATCTTTTGTTGCTTGTCTTTGACTATCATTGAAGTATGCTGGAACCGTAATAACAGCTTGTGTTACCTTTTGTCCTAAATAATTTTCTGCATCAGCTTTTAATTTTTGTAATATCATAGCTGATATTTCTTGTGGTGTGAATTTATCACCTTCTATATTTACTTTATCTGCTGTTCCCATTTTTCTTTTGATTGATATAACTGTGTTATCAGGATTTGTAACAGCTTGACGTTTTGCGATTTGTCCTACTAATCTTTCTCCATTTTTAGAGAATGCAACTACTGATGGAGTTGTTCTATTCCCTTCTGCGTTTGGTATTACAACTGGTTCTCCACCTTCCATAACTGCTACACATGAATTTGTTGTTCCTAAGTCAATTCCTATAATTTTTCCCATTTTAAATTCCTCCTAAAAAATTTATTTTATAATTTTAAAATTAATAACTATTTTTTTGAAATTTTGCATATTACTACTTTCTATGTCTTTTAGTTGGCTACAACCACCATTGAATGTCTAATCACTCTATTTCCTATCTTGTAACCTTTTCTATACTCTTGTGCAATTTCTTTTTCTCCTAAATTTTCATCTTGAATACTTGATACCGCTTCATGCAATTCAGGATCAAATGTATTTCCTACTGCTTCTATTTCTTCTATCCCTTTTGATTTCAAAACATCTTTTAATTGTTTTAATACAAGTTCTACTCCTTGTTTGTAATTTTCATCTTGTGTTTCTGCTTTTACTGCATTTTCCAAGTTATCTACTACTGGGAGTATTACTTCTATTACATCAGATAGAATTGAGTTATATAACCCTTCTCTTTCTTTGCTACTTCTTTTTTTATAGTTCTCAAATTCTGCTAAGATTCTTTTAAATCTATCCTCTAGTTCATCATAATCTTGCTTCGGAACCATATCTTTATGTTTTTTTTCGTTTTTATCTTGTTTTTCATTTTCTACTACTTCTTCCTTAACTTCTTTTTCCTTATCTTCCATTTTTAACCTTCTTTCTTTTTATTTTTTCCCATTTAACTTTTGATTAATATACTTCATAACAGAAATAACTTTTGAATAATCCATTCTTTTTGGACCTATAATTCCTATTGTTCCTAAATCTTTTCCATTTACTTTGTGTTTAAAAGTTACAACGCTAAAATCTTTTAATTGTTCTTTTTCGCTTTCTTCTCCTATATATACTTTGATGTCTTCTGCAAATCCGGAATTTAGCATATCTGCTACTAAGTCTTTTGTATCCAAAATATTAACAAAGTTTTTAGCCACCTCTAAGCTATTAAACTCTGGTAAATCAAAAGATTTATTAGTTCCTTCTAAATAAATTCTCTCGTCTTCTTGTAAAACCTTTTTTAATTGTTCTATGATTGGTTTAATAACATTTACACTATATGTCATTTCATCATATAGATATTCTTCCAATGGTCTATTTATGGTTTCTATTGGCTGACCTTTTAGTTTATTATTGAACATATAATTTATTGTTTCAACTTGCTTTTCATTGATATCTTCATCAAATTTTATGATAGTTTCTTTCACTAGTCCTGTATCTGTCAGTATTACTGCCATCATCATTCTCGACCCTAGCAAAACAAATTTGATTTCTTCAATTAATTGACTTGTTGCTTTTGGTCCTATTGACACGGTTGTGTAATGTGTTACTTCTGATATTGTATTTGCTGTTATTTTTGTTAGGTCTTCTATTTCGTTTACTTTAGTTTCAAGCTTTGAACTTATGTATTTTATTTCTTCTAAACTAATATCTTTATCATTTAGTAACTCATCCACATAATAACGATATCCTTTTTCTGATGGAACTCTTCCACTTGATGTATGTGTTTTATCTAAAAAGCCTTTTTTTTCCAAATCTGCCATTTCATTTCGAATGGTAGCACTACTAAAATCTAATCCATGATTTGAAGTTAGCGCATTTGAACTGACCGGCTCTGCTGTATTAATATATTCTTCTACAATAGCTTGTAAAACCTTTTTCTTTCTATCATCTAACAATTTTTTCACCTCTTTTACTAGAATTGTTAGTTCGTTTTAGCACTCTTCATTATCGTTTGCTAACCTTCTATATATTATACCCGTTTTTAGCACTTGTCAATACTTTCTGCTAATTTTTTTGTGAATTTTGTGTGAAAAATAAGACAAGAGGGACAGTGCTTGAATGTCTCATATATCTTGTCGTATTATGTCATAAAATCAAATATACAAAATGTGGCATAATACGACAAGATATATGAGACATTCAAGCACTGTCCCTCTTGTTTCATTAATTTTCTTTACTTTGATTTAGCATCCATAAATTTTTCATGTATTCTGCAATATACTCATCCATTAAGCTAGATGTTGCATATAAATTTTGCTCATCTGCTTTCTTTTTTATATCTGTTACTTTTGTTAGTAACGTTTCTAAATCCTTTATAACATTTTCAAAGACATCACAAGGTTTTATCTTTTCATTCTTTGCTTCCGTTATGCAAGTATTATTTAAATAATCTTGCATCGTTCCTAAAGGTTGTCTTCCTAACATTAAAATGTGTTCTGCTACTTCGTCAATCTGTTCATTTACTTCATCATAGTATTCTTCTAATTTGCTATGCAAAGTAAAAAAATGCTTTCCATATACATTCCAATGATAGTTTTGTAGTTTCCTATAAAATACATTTAAATCGGATAAAAAAGTATTTAAATCTTTTACTATATCTTCCATAAAAATTGCACCTTTCCTTTCTTTAAATAAATTTTACCCTATTTAAAGATTGATTATACAATTTTTATATTTTTATTCTTCATTCACATCAATTAAGGAAAACACTTCCTTATTATTATTTAATTCAACAATATTCATAACAGCACCTTGTCCTACAACTTCTCCGCCTAATTTTTCAATACTTTCTTTAATTGCTTTCATGGTATTTCCTGTCGCATAAATATCATCTATGATATAAAACTTTTTATTTTCATAGTCTTGATTTACCAATTTAGGTAGCTCTAAAATATCTTTTCCATATTCTTTTTCATATTCGAATTGCTTTTCTACTGTTGTTGGTGGTAACTTTCCTTTCTTTCTTACCGGTATACATCCAACATTCAATTCATTGGCTACTGCTGTTCCAAATAAAAATCCTCTCGCTTCTGGTGCTACAATATAATCGATTTCTTTTTCTTTTAGATGTTTTACAAACATTTCTGTTATTTCCCTTAATGTTTCCTTTTGTAATATTAATGGTGTTATATCAATAAATTCAATACCTTCCATTGGATAGTTTTTCTCAGTTCTGATATTTAGTTCATTTTTTAATACATTTCTTATTATTTTCATATTACTCACCTTCATACTCTATTTTTGAATTAAAAGCCAACACACTTTCAAAAATTGGAGCAAATAGTAATAATCCAAATCCAAATAAAGCACCTTTTCCAAAATTCTTGGCTAATAAGAATCGTTTCATAATTGCAATTACTATCATAGCTATCCATCCCAATACTGGTACAAACCAAAGTAATATTAGCCATGGTGATAATCCACATATTTGATACATCACAATTTGTCTATATAAAGGTATAATAGCCGCAAATCCATGTTTTCCAGCTTTCTTATATACGATCCATCTAAGAATTGTACCATAAACAAATAACACTACAATTACTACTAAAATAGTTCTTACGATCTGATTTGCTAATAATAATTTTATTGCTATTTCAATCTTTTTTTCTGTTGGTGTTTCTTGCACAATTTCTTTTACCACCTGATTTGGTGTATATCCTGCATCCAGTTTTTCTTTTACACTGTCAAAATCTATATCTTCTTCAATAATCTCTCTTACACTATCTTTATCTGTAGTTTTTAATAATTCTTGTCCTGCTCCTATTACCTCTTCACTAACACCTTGCTCTTTTATTTCCTCCTTATGTTCTTCTAGTACATTAGCTAATTCCTCATTGGTATAATTTTTACTTAACTCATCATAGGCTTTTAAAACTTCCTCTTTCGTTATATTATTCACATCGATATTTTGAGCATAATACTCCGCTTGTTCCTTTAACATTTCTTCCTTTGTAGTAGTCGCTTCCACTTGATTGAATAAATTTAAAGTTATGATAATAATGGATATCAATAATATAGTTACTATATTTTTTCTACTTTTTCTTTGTTTCATCTTTATTCACCTCTTTTAATATTTCATAAAATCTTTCTTTTTTCTTTTCAGAATTTTGAGAATCGATAAACTCTATAATTCCTTTTTCTTTTTGGTCTAAATCCTCACATTTCAATATTTCTTTTAAGTGTTTTGCCAAATTGGGAGCACCGTTAAAAAACATAATATGTTCTCCTAAAACCTCTTTAATTTCGTTTTGAATTAACGGATAGTGGGTACAACCGAAGTACTACGTTTCCTACTTTTCCTTTATAGCTACTTAATTTTTCTTTTAAATATTTTTTTATTTTTTCTTTGTTTCCTTCTTCTATTATATCAGCCAATCCAACACATTCCAATAACTCTGTCTTATGATTATCATATTTATGATATAACATATTGAATTTTTCACTTTCTATTGTTCCTTTTGTCGCCATCACTAAAGTTGGATTATGATAAGCATAGTCATATACCATTTTATAAGCTGGTTCTATTGCTACAAAAGGGATTCCGCATGTATTTTTTTCTTAAATAAGAAACGGCTTTGGCACTTGCTGTATTACAAGCAATAACAATAGCTTTACAATTTCGTTTGAGCAAATATTGCACAATGTTATCACATATTTCTAAAATTTCTTTATCTGTTTTATCACCATATGGATTATTCTTTGAATCACTATAATATATATAATCTTCATTTGGCAGTATTTTTAAAATCTCTTTTAAGACAGTTACTCCTCCAATTCCTGAGTCAAATACTCCAACACTTCTTATTGTAGATTTTTTAATTGTTTGAGCTTGTTCGTTATCGTTAAGATATGAAACATACATTTCTGAAGGGACATTCTTTTCTTTCATTTTTTCTCCTATTAATCTATTTTATTTTCGACTTTTTCCTTTATTTTCTTAATTTTCACCTTGATATCTTTCAAATTTGGATAAGCATTCACTAATCTTCTATGTAGCCAAGATTTCTTTCTTAAAACATCTTTTACTCTTTCTGTTATTTCTTCTGTATTATCTTTTATTAATTTACTTCCTTCCACATTAATACTTGCTATAACATTCGATGAAATTGCATTATCTACGATAAATACAATAAACAATGTCGCTGTTATAATATGAAGAATTATTTGTGGTATTGTTTCAAAGAAATGAAGTAATAATGGATTTGTAACATACATAATGATTACTCCTAATATTCCAAAGGGTATTAAAGTTTCTAAACAAATACGTCCATTAATATTAAACTTTTTATTGCTATAATCCCACCATCTTGCGTGATACTTTTTCTCCATAAAATAACTCGTAAAATATTCTATAATAGAGCAAACTATCATAGACATTACAAATAATACTAAAATATCGTATGTATATCTTTTTAGCAACACCGTTATCGCAATTGCTCCCCAACCATATATTGGGCAATATGGTCCAATTAGAAATCCTCGGTTGATAAATTTTCTTGTCTGTATGAGCTTACATATTACCTCCATACACCATCCTAAAAAAGCATATGACATGAATAATAAAAAATATATTTCAATAGTATGTATCATTTTTTGCTCCTTATATTTTTTTACCATTATATCTCTATTTTTTTTATATAGCAATACATCGCCATCAAAAAAACATTACATCCCTACTTCTATCGGATAAAATTTCAAAAATCTGAGAACATTTTTATTTGTCCTCAGATTTCAAATTTATCGAATAAAATTAGTAGACACAATAGCTTCATTTTCTGGCAATTTTACTCCAGCTTTTTTTCCAGCTTCTATTGATTTCAATAGCCAAGCCATATTATTTCCTAAAGTCCTCATCGTTTGCATTCCTTCTTCGTCTTTTAAAACTTCTTCTGGTTTATTTCCATGTACCATATTCCAATATTGTGAAGAAACAACTGGCATATTACTAATTCCAAAATATTTATTTACTTCATCCAAAGTTGCTGTCGCTCCTCCTCTTCTGCAACTCGCAACTGCTGCACCTAGCTTATTACTGAATAAATTTCTTCTCCCATAAAAAACTCGGTCCATAAAAGAAGATAACATTCCTGAACTTGCCGCAAAATGAACTGGTGTCCCAAAGACAAATCCATCTGCTTCTGGAACTTTTGCTAAGAACTCATTTACTTTATCCTCCATAAAGCATTTTCCTGTTTTTAAACAACTACCACAACCAATACACCCAGATATTGGCTTATTTCCTAACTGGAAGATCTCTGTTTCAATTCCATTTTGATTTAAACTTCCTTCTACTTCTTTTAAAGCTGTATACGTACACCCCTTTGGATGTGGACTTCCATTTACTAATATTACTTTCACTTTTCTCTCTCCCTTCTTTCTTTTATCATTATATTACTTTTTTTATAAATTGCCAATACTGAATTCAACTTGCAGTTCCTTGACTTTATTAACATTTTGTTATACCTATCGATGGGTGATTTTTATATATTTTTAATATTTTTCTTTTTGAAAACAATAAAAGTTGTTATTATCATAATTAAGAAATATATTGCACATACACTGGCTGAAAAACCTGCTGTCATTCCTTCCATCATAGGTAAATTACCAAATAAATACTGACTAAAATCCCAGTTTGGTGTAACAAAATATTTCATAAAAGTTACATTGTATTGTACAAATAGCAAATTAATCACTTCTGTCCCCATATAACCAAGTAACGGAAGGGCAATTGCTACTGCTGAATTTGTAAATATTGTACTAAATGCAAATGCTAAGGTTGCTAGTAATATGATAATTGGTAATTGAGTTACTAAGTTAATTCCTAAATAAACAAAAATATTCATCGTTTCTAATGTATTGGTATTAAAGTTGTATTCTAATACTGGAACTGATAGACTATCAAACCCGAATATAATTCCTCCTACAATCAATTCCATTCCTACCACAGCTACGATAGAAAATGCTATCATAATTAGCATAGTAATAAATTTGGCAAGTAAAATTTTATTTCTACTATATGGTTTTACTAGCAATAATTTAATGGTTCCTTTATTAAATTCTTCACTAACGATAGTTCCAGCTATCATAATTACCATAACGATAATAAATAATCCGTATTCCCCAAAAAAGTTCTTTAAGATTCCTCTTATATCATTACTTTTATTAATATCTACACCGTTTTCGATAATATATTTACTAACTTCTTTATCTTCTATACTTGAACGATATTCACGTTTTTCTGCATAAGTTAATTCTTGATTGGCATTTTTCATTTGTCCTATATTTTTACTTTCATTTTGATATCTAGTTAACGCTTCATTTCTATAGTCATTTCCATACTTAATATTTTTATCAATACGATATTTTGCTACTTCTAAATCAATCTTTGCACTTTTTAAGGATGCTTCTATGTTTTCTAGTTCTTGTTTATCTTCTGTATTTCTCTGCTCTTCTTCCAAAGTTTTTAGCATTTCTTCTGCACTTTTCAATTCTTCGTTTGCAAAATATTGCCAATCATCATTTTCTAACTTTTGGCTAATTTCGTTAATTCGTTCTTCTACTTCTTTTGCTTTTTGCTCATCTTTCTCTGTTCCATATAAATAAGTATTTTTTTCATTTATGTAAGTAGCAAGATTGGAATTTATAATTTCTCTTTGCCAAGCTTCTTTATCATATTTTCCCATCATATCATAGATATCTAGTTGTGTTTTCAAGTCAATATACATTTGTGTATCACTTGGTTTGTTTGGATCTAATTTAGCTATCTCTTGCTTTGTATATTCAATATAGCTATCACTATAATAAGAATAACTTGCATCATGATAAAAGTATTTATAAATGCAATTGGTTAAAATAACAAAGGCCAAAATGACTAGCAAAGTGATATAAATTCCTTTTTTCTTAAATATTTTGGTTAATTCATTTTTTATTAAACTACTCAATTATGTTCCCTCCTGTCTTTTCGAAAAATGCTTCTTCTAATGATTTTTCTTCTTCTTTAATCCCATAAATCAAAATATCATTATCTACTAATTTCTTAACTACCTCTGGTATTTTTTCTTTTTTCACATTTAACTTGAATTGATTTTGACCAATTACTACCACTTCTGGCAACCATTTTCTTATTTCATCGGTACGATTTACTTCAAAAATTTTATATTCTGAATCCGCTTCTTTTTTGATTTCTTCAATTCCACTTGTTTCAATAATTTCGCCATTTTTTATAATACATACTTTACTACACAAATTATCTAATTCAGCTAAATTATGGCTGGATATCAGGATTGCCATTTTCTCTTTTTTTGCCAAATCTAGTAGCAATTCTCTCATTTCCTTAATTCCTTCTGGATCTAAACCATTGGTTGGCTCATCTAAAATTAATAAAGATGGTTTGTGTAAAATCGCCTGTGCAATCCCTAATCTTTGTCTCATTCCTAAAGAATATTTTGATACATTATCCTCAATTCTATTTTCTAGTTTTACTAATTTTATTACTTCGTCAATTCTTTTTTTATCAATTCCTTGATATAAATTAGCAATTAATTTTAAGTTTTCATATCCTGATAAATACATGTATAAATCTGGATTTTCTACGATAGCTCCTACTTTTCCAATTGCTTTGGTGAATTGCTTTTCAATATCAAATCCATTGATAAGAACTTTTCCTTCTGTAATACTTTGAAGACCAAGTATTAACTTGATAGTGGTGGTCTTTCCGTGCTCCATTTGGTCCAATAAATCCTAAAATATCTCCTTCAAAAACTTCAAAGGATACATCTTTTAGAATTCGTTTTTTGCCGAATTTCTTATTCAATTTTTCACATTTTAAAATTGGCTTCTCCATTTTCTTCCTCCTCTTATTTTTTTCTTTATTTTACCATAAAGATATAGAAAAAGTATATTGATTTTTTCTTAATATTTTGTGAAGAATTTATTAAAGAGAATAAATTGCCAGTAAGTATATTAAATAAAAGTATTGGATAAAAACTAAAAAAACCTAAAAAATGATTTTTTCATTTTTAGGCTCTTTTTGGCGGAGCAGGTGGGATTCGAACCCACGGGCCCTTTCGGACTACCTGATTTCGAGTCAGGCTCGTTATGACCACTTCGATACTGCTCCAAATAATTTTACTTAACTATTTTATTAAATCTTTTCCTTTTTTTCAAGTACTTTTTCTAATTAAGTTGCACATATTATTTTTCTTTCGTTTCATTTTTACCTTTTTTCAATTTTATCTCCGTTCATTTTATAACTCATATATATTAGCTTTTAATATTACTTTTGATATTTTACTTTTTTCCTTCAATGAGATTTCCCATGTACTTCCAACAATAGATTTTTTTATCTTGTATTCATTTGTTGGTTTTCCTAACAGTTTATTTAATTGTTTTTGCAGTTGTACTTTATTTGTGTATATTGATAATTTATTCTCTGAATATAATACATTTATTATTGTTTCCATTTCTGATTTATTTGGTTCTTTATATATTTTTCCCATAATATTCTCCAATTCTACTCTGCCTAATTTTTTTAATCTTTTGTAGCTCTTATTTTCATTTTTCTCACCTTAATACTCTTTCTAAAAATATAGTAGCCTTCAAAGATACGAAAGCTACTTTATATGGCGGAGTGAGTGGGATTCGAACCCACGGGCCGGGATTACCGACTACTACAGTTCCAGTGTAGCTCGTTATGACCACTTCGATACCACTCCATTTCGATAATTTATTATACACTATTTCCTTTCAAAACACAACCTTGCTACCTTACATTTTTTCACGAAATGGAATAAAAGCTATTTCTAATATTAATATATACATTATATAAGATTTAAGTCTATCAGACAAGCAAATATTTAGATTTTTCTCATAAAATAGAGAAGGTGATTTTATGTTTAGAGTTGAGAAAAAAGTAATTAAAAATGAATTAGAATATAAAGGAAATGTAATTGTAACATATGAAATCGAATATCCTCAAATTTTTTCTAATTATTATGATACAAGTTATTTTAATACTATGAATCTAAATAAAGCTTTAGCACTTGAAAAATATGCAAAAGACACTTTATTTTCAGATAGTAAAATACAATATGATTATAATGTTGCTAATGGGTATCCTATTATGGTTTATGAATTGGTTTTCAAGTATACAATTACTTATAATCAAGCACCAATCATAAGCTTGTATCAAGATGAATATGTCTTTACAGGAGGTGCTCATGGCTCTACTGTTAGAACTTCACAAAACTGGAATTTAGAATATAATGCACAATTTACTTTAAATGACGTATATAGCAATCAACCTGATTATCTTCTTTTTATTTTAAGAGAAATTAATACCCAAATTCAAGAAAAAGGAGTTGATTTCTTTTTTGATGATTATTGTTCTTTAGTTTTAGAAACTTTCAATCCTCATCAATTTTATCTAACTCCTAATTATGTTGTTATTTATTTTCAACAATATGATATTGCACCTTATTCTACTGGTATTCCAACTTTTGAGATTAGCTATTAATAGCTGGTCTCTATCCATTTTAGGATTATTTATCGTACCCTTCTTTTAGCAAAATAAAATTATTTTTTAATCAATAATCTTCTTGCATCTTTTCTTTTAAATACTTCTTGTATGTTATTTGAAATAAGTTCTTTATATGCATATGGTTTTCTATATGTATCTCCTTGAAACTCTCTTTTTCTATAATCTCTAATTTTAGATAAATTAAATTCAGCAATCCCTATAGCTTCTTTTTCATCCATCATTATTATTTCATTATCACATTCTTCCCTATTAATATTTCTAATTATTGGACTATAGGCAGATGATCTTCCTTTAAGATTTGCATAATTTACAGTTACAATCCCTATCATGTTTTCATATGCTCTTACCTTTAATTGATCTAATCTAATATTTGTCATAAGACATGCATTGGGAACTAATACTATTTCAGCTCCCTTTATCATTAATATCCTTGCACTTTCTGGAAATTCCCTATCATAGCATATCATAGCTCCAATATTAACTCTTCCCCTACCATAATCTAATACAGCTGTTTTAAATTCTCTCCCTGGCTCCGTAAAAATCTCTTCCTTAAAATCAACTGTATGGACCTTAGCATATTTCAGTATAATTTCTCCCCTTCTATCAATTATCATAACAGTATTCTGTGGCATTCCCTTAGTTTTCTCTAAATAGGTAATTGCTATCGCCATTTTTAATTCTTTTGCTAAACTTATAAATGTTTCTATATATTCACTCGAGTCATCTATCGCTTTGTTTTGCCATTCCCTTACTTTGTTCATATCCAAATTTTTCTGATTTTCTAAAAAGCCCTTAAATAATCTCTCATATCCATTACTCCACATTTCTGGAAATACAGCAATATCTGCACCTCCTATTTTAGCTTCTTTACAGAATTCCACTCCCTTTTCTATATTTTTCTTTATATCACTACTTCTTTCCATTTGTAAAATTGCTACCTTAAATATCTCTTCCATTATAACCTCACTTATAGTATATTTTATAAATTCATATCTCCAACTTAATTCAATTGCCCCAATTTTTTTCGTTTCTCAAATCAGAAGCTATAAATTGTTCAATATATTTTGAATTTAATTTATAATTTTCTCTTATTCTTGTTGAACTAATCGGAATTATTTTTCTTTCTAAATCAACAATCCTATTTTCTATATTTAAATAATCTGCAACCTTTTCACCATATAATTCGCTACTATAGAAATGAGTTACAGGAATATCTTTTATTATGTTTGATAAATATTTCATTTGAATATCTATGCTTTTTTTATCCAGTCCATATTGTTTAGGACTATTAAAAGCATAAAGAATATATACATCTGGATATAATGTTTTTATCCAACTTGCTCTTTCTTTTACACTGATATCAATAATATCTGTATCATACACAACGACGTATACCTCGTCCATTTCTTTTATTGCTGTTTCGATTACTAGTTGATGTCCTTTATGAAGTGGCGCAAATTTCCCTATGGTAAACCCTATATTTTTATTATACATTTTTTACTCTATTTCCTATTTTATTATTATGACTAACTTTAATAATATTTGTATCTTATCATAAAAGCAAGCAATTATCAAGTAATTACTTGCTTTTATCTTTGTTTTGCCAGTTCTGGATTTTTAGTAGGAACATATTCTGTATAATATCCACCTGCTTTCTGTGGCATTAACTCTATTTAGCATAATTTGTTTTGACTTTATCAGGAAGTTCATCATATTGTACTTCTTCCCATGCATGAACTCCTGTAGCCATTACTTCTAGTTTTAAATAAGCCTCTTCTCTTAATTCTCTACTTGTTTTAAATTTTATTTCTTTTTTCTTTCCGTTTTCATTATAACAATCTAAAGTATATTCATATTTCATCTCATCTGATGCAGCAATTTTTTCTATTTTAGTATTATCTATTTGAGTATAGTAAACTAATTGATGAAACTCTAGGAAATAAAATGCTACTCCCAAAATTACTATGGCGATAACAGCCGCCAGTATTATTGGTATTTTTTCTTTTATATCCTCCATTTTTATTCCTCCTCTTTGATAATATTTTTACTTCCGAAATATGTAGCAGCAAAATATGCACCATAAATTACTCCTATAATTATTACTGTGGCAGTGGCTGATGGCAATAAATCTTCTTTGCTTGCTAATCCCGACATCATGGAAAGTGCAAATTGTATCCCAAATATGGAATGTATAATTGCAAGTATTAATGGTACCCCAAAGAATATTCCAATTTGTCTAAATAGTGATTTATTTATCATTCTTTCATCACAACCAATTTTTCTTAAAATTGTATATCTTTGTTTATTGTCTGAACTATCTGTTAATTGTTTTAACGCTAAAATTGCTGAACTTGCAATTAAGAATATAATTCCCAAGTAAATTGCTATAAATATTACAATGGTTGCTATCCCTACACTTGATTCTATTATACTTATTTTTGTCATACCATCTATATTTAGTCCTTGATTTGCTAAATTCTGTATAAATCCTGAATCATCACCTGTAAACATTGCTTCTATTTTTTCTTTTTCTTCCTCTGTATTTGCATTATAATTAGCAACCAATAATTGTTGTTCTTTCATATCTTCTGTTAAAGGACAATTATCTGGAACTAATATGATTCCTGTATTTGTATGACTAGTTGACATTACAATAAAACCATCTTTGCACTCATTATATTTTGTATTATATTCTTTTCCTGCAATTATTAAAGGATTACTTCCATCTTTTAATACTTTATTTCTTACTTCTTCCATAGACTCAAAATCACAGATCATAATATATTCGTCATCTTTTAATTCATATTGTTCTATTCCATATAATTCTGCTATTTTATTATAATCAGATATTTTTACAATTTGCTCTGCTGTACTATATTGTAACATTGGGAATATTTCTCTTATTTCTTCTATTTTATCTCCAAAGAATTCTTCCCAAGTTAATTCATTCAGAGCATATACTGATATTTCTGTAACATCTTTTAAATTGTTCATATCAAGTCCGTTATTCTTTAATGTTTCTACTATTGGTATCTTAGAATCTTCTCTTTGTTCTTTTGTTGTGGTTACTTCTCTTCCATATCTCGTATACGTTTCTGGTAAGTTAGCTGTTTTATATAAGTTTAAATCAACTGGTGTCATCTCGATTAAATCTTTTTGCATTGTATTTCTTAACGCTAAGCTTGAAGAAAGTATAGAAATTGTCATAAATAACATCAAGCATATAACACTCATACTTGCTACCATTGTGTTGATTTTATTATTGATTTGTCTTAATACAAACATATTGGTATCTTTTAAATATGTTCTCTTGTGTCTTTGAATTACTTGTAATATAAAACCTGATAAAGACCAAAAAACTAATACTGTGCCGGGCTATCCCCATAAGTATTGGTGGTAATATTTTATCTGCTGTATCTAGACTCCTAGCATCTCCTGTTACTTTCCAATAAGCATATCCTAATAAGGTTGCAGATGCTATAAAGACCACTACACAAAGAAATGGATTCTTTATTTTTACTTTTTCATTTTTCTTACTTGCATTTAATAGGTTAATTAATTTGTATTTTGAAACAGTTAATGTATTGAAAAACATAACTAGCACATACATTACTGCAAAGTAGATACAAGTTTTAACACAGCTATCCATTGAAAATACAAATTGAAATTCACTCATATCTGCCTCAAACATTTTTGCAACTAATATTGACATGAATTGTGAAGCAAATACACCTACCACAATTCCTATTACAAGTGATATGATTCCTACAAATATTGTTTCCATTAATATTATTTTTGATATTTGACTTCTACCCATTCCAAGTGTCATATAAATTCCAAACTCTTTTTTTCTTCGATTGATCAAGAAATTATTTGCATATACAATCAGTAAGCCTAGTACAACTGCTACAAATACGGATATATATCCAAGCATTGTTATCATTAATTTTATAATTTCTCTTTGTGACCCGAGATACCTGTAGCATAGCTTGCTGACTATCTAACGAATTAAACATATAAAAGATTGCTACACCTAATACTAATGTTAAAAAATAGATAGCATAGTCTTTTATACTTTTTTTCATATTTTTAAATGATAACTTAAATAACATCGTTCAAATCACCTCCAAGAAGTGTTTGCACCTCGATTATTCTTTCAAAGAATTGTTTTCTTGTATCATTTCCTTTTATTAGTTCATTAAAAATTTTTCCATCCTTAATGAATAGAATTCTATTCGCATAAGAAGCAGTAAAAGCATCATGTGTAACCATTAAAATTGTAGCTCCCATCTTTTGATTTAAAAATTCAAAATTCTCTAGCAATTGGCGGCTAGACTTTGAATCTAAGGCTCCTGTTGGTTCATCTGCTAAAACTAATTTTGGATTTGTTATAATAGCTCTTGCTGATGCAATTCTTTGTTTTTGTCCTCCTGATACTTGGTAAGGATATTTTTTTAAAATGTCCCTAATACCTAATTTTTCTGCAATTTCATTTACTCTTCTATCAATTTCTCTAGGCGCTACTCTTTGAATTGTTAGCGCTAAAGCTATATTTTCATAAGCTGTTAAAGTGTCTAACAAATTGAAATCTTGAAATATAAATCCTAACTCTTCCCTTCTGAATTTATTTAATCGGTTTCCTTTTAGCTTTGTTACATCTTCTCCATTAATCATAATATGTCCTGATGTTACTTTGTCTATTGTTGAAATCATATTTAAAAGTGTAGTCTTTCCTGAACCACTTGCTCCCATAATTCCAACAAATTCTCCTTTGTTTACATCAAAGCTAATATTGTCTATTGCTTTGCTTAAGTTTGATTTACTTCCATAGTATTTTTCGATGTTTTTTACCTCTAAAATCTTTTCCATATAAAAACTCCCTTCTAAATCATATAAAACTACTTTAGCAATTACAGATAACTTCATTAGCTTTAATATAAAACTTTTTTCAATTATGTACCATCGATTTTTCTTACAGAAACCTTACATTTTTGTAAGGTCATGTTTTCTTTCTTCTTTTATACAATACGCTAAAAACTACTATAACTATTTTGTGGGAATACTAATCTAACTTCAGTTCCTTCATTTTGAATAGAATTCAATTCTATTGCTATTCCTAACTTATCACATAATTTCTTACATAAGTATAATCCAATTCCTGTTGATTTCTTATTAGACATTCTGCCATTTGTTCCTGTAAAACCTTTTTCAAAAACTCTTGCACTTTCCTCTTTTTTGATTCCTATCCCATTATCTTTAATATATAAAATTACATTTTCTTTTCCTTTTTTTCCATAGATTTCAATTTCTAAATTATTATCTTTTCTCTTATATTTTACACTATTTTGTATAATCTGATTTAAGATAAACACAATCCATTTGCTATCTGTATTAACATCAAATTCTAAATCGTGTATATTCATACTTATTTTTTCTTGAATGAGAGCATTCTTGTTTTTCTTTATGCTTTCATTGACAATGTCTTTTAATTTACTCTTTTTTATATAATAATCTTTTTCTACTGTATTGCTTCTTGCATAAAATAGAGCTTGTTCAATATAATTCTCTACTTTATCTAGTTCTTCATCTATACTTTTGGTAACTGTATTTTTATTATTCTCAATTACCATTTTGCCGGCTAGCTATTGGTAATTTTATTTCATGAATCCATAATTCTATATAATCTTTGTAATCTTGACTTGAGTATTTGTATTTATTCACATTTTCTATCATTGATTTATCTATTTGTTCTAGTAAACTTTTTAATATTTTACCTTCTATAAAGCTAGGTGATTTTATAATTTCTGTAATTAAATATTTCTCATCTAATTCATTTAATATATTTGATAATTCCAAGTAAAACTTCCTTTTAGTAAAATATTCGAAGCTAATCCCTATAAAATATAAGGCAAATATAACAATCGGAATGTATATCCTAATAAAATTCCCTACTGGATAGATTGTTAAAAATATTTCTACCGTTAATATTCCCAAAAATAGTAATGTTATTGTAAGTAGTTTCTCTCTTATAAAATCTTTAAAATTCATCTTAACTTCTCCTTGATTCATATTGAAAAAAACAATTAGATGTAACTTATTTTTTCAATAGCATATATCCTTGTCCTCGTTTCGTTATTAATAACTCTTTTAAATGTAATTCTTCTAGTTTGTTTCTCAATCTAGTAATGTTTACAGTTAAAGTGTTATCATCTATAAAACTTTCGCTATCCCATAAACATTCCATAATATCTTCTCTTGATACTATTTTTTCTCTGTTTTGAACTAGATATTTTAATATTTTAAATTCGTTTCTTGTTAATTCTATTATTTTTCCATTTTTTTCTAGTGTACTCTTTGACGTGTTTAAAATAAAATCTTTAGCATCTATTTTTTCTTGACTTTCTCCCAACATATTTGTTCTTCTTAATAATGAAGCAATCTTTGCAAGTAAGATTTGAATATTAAAAGGTTTCGTAATATAATGATCTGCTCCATAATTAATAGAAAGCAATTCATCTAATTCATTATCTCTGCTTGTTACAATGATAATAGGCATTTGTGATTGTTTTCGTATTTCTTTACAAATATATTCTCCATCTATGTTTGGTAAATTTATATCTAATAATACTAAATCCGGATTTATGTTTAATATATCTGCTATTTCATTTTCAAATGTTTTTAGAGATTGCGCTTGATAACCATTTTTGTTTAAGAAGATTTCTAATTCATCTCTTAATTTTTCATCATCTTCTACAATTAGTATTTTTTGCATTTCTCTTATTCCTCCCTTATGATTATAGCACAGAATTTATAAAAAGTAACCTTACATTTTTGTAAGGTTACTTTAGTTATATTTTCATGCTTTTAACAATAGATTTATCCAATCTTCCTTTTCTTTTTAGAAACTAGATTGGTAATAATAATAAATGCTATTGCAAATATTAAGATTATTCCCATGTTCATTAGTATGGGTTTCATGGTTTCAAAGTTGAACACTTCTAGTTCAGTAAGAATTTCGTTACTACTTATATAATAGTAAGATGGTAATATATGAGCCACTTTTAATACGGAATCTGGTAACCATTCCATAGGTACAAATGCACCACATAAGAAACTAGATCCTAAAGCTACTACATTTACAATTCCATTAATTGCATTTTTATTCGAAACAACATTTCCTATCAAAAATGCAATTGTTACACTACATATTGTAAATACAAATGAGTTTGCCATATAGATTAATCCATGTATTGTAAACATTACTCCACCTATTAATAGGAAACTTAAAGCTACATAAAACACCCACATTACAATAGCAAATAGAGTATTTGATAATAATAGTTGTCTATTATATGTTTTATAATTCATGCTACTAATAATTGTTCTTTTTCTTATTTTTTCTTCTTTAAAACTAGATAACATTAGGCATATCACATATACGCACCCTGCTAAAATACTATAACTTGCAAAGTTATAATAAAAGGTAGCTTTTGATAAATTATCGGTATCTAGTTTAGATGTAATTTCTACTTCTGTTTGTTCTGATAACGTTTCATTTATCTTATTGATTAATTCTTCTTCAGATGTAACATTACCTTGATATACATTTGCTACTTTCATATATCTTTCTAACATCATTTCAGCATAAGATGCTTGGTAATCTCCTGTACTTTTTATTTGTATTTTTGGATTTTCGCCATTTAAATAGTCTTCTCTAAAATTTTCTGGTATGTATATAATATAATTTACATCTCTATAAAATAGGGCATCATTAATTGCTTCTTCATTATTTTCTATATCTATAATATTACTATTTTCCTTTATGTACTCAATTAAGTTTTGGGTCAACCCTTTTTCTTCATCTTGATTTATGATTAAAATATCAGGCTTACTTGCCACAAAATTTGTAGAATTGTCACTTGTTTGCATATTAAATCCGCCAAAGAAAATCAAGATAGCAGTATACATTATAATGACAAATTTATTTTTGTTTAATACTCTTAAAAATGTTTTAAATACTGTCATATTTTTGCCTCCTTAAACTAAAATAAGAAATCAATATCATAATAAAAGCAAAAATCAGTAAACTTGCAATATTAAAGAAATATCTATCTAATGTATCATAATAGTATAATGAATAAAATCCATCTGTTATCATGCTGGCAGGATTTACTTTATTGATAATAGGAATGTTTTTGTCAATGATATATTTCATGGTAATTCCCATCATTCCAGATAAGAAACAACCGAAGCATAGTAACTGATATTACAATACCTGTTTTTACATTATCATTTGCTTTAAATAACGTTCCAATTACAAGTCCCATTGATAATCCTGCTAAACTTCCTACCATACCCAATAAAATAATGAATGGTAAGTTAGTTCCATAATCTACTTTTAGTATAAATATTGTATATATAAATAGTAATGCCAAGCCTATTAATTGTGTTATATAACTTGCAAGTACACTACTTAAAATAACTTTTCCCTTATACGTTGGTGCTACTGACACTCTTTTTCCGTTGACTTGTCATATTTGCTAGATTTTGATTAATTGCCACCATGCCAAGTATTCCTCCATATAAACAAGCCATTGCAATTAGTGTGTAAAATTCTATCATAGTATAACTTAAATGATTACTTGATATGTTTTCTATATTTGCTTCTTGGTTTTGTGTTATTTCCAATATATTTTTATAGATTTTCTCATAATCTATATTGTAATTTCCTGCCATCATTTCTTTTTTAATCTCATCTTCTGAAAGATTACTTATGATTTCACTTGTTTGTGTTATTTCTTCTGTTACATATTTGAATATCGTTTCATTAATTCCACTTGTAGCCACAACTACCTTAGGTTTATCTTCTTCTAATATCATATATCCTATGATTTCATCATCTTGTAGTAGTTTTTTTGCTTCTTCTTCTGTCGTATATTTTGTATTAAATAATCGATCTTTATTTTCTTCATCACTTAAAGCTTTAAAGGATTCTTTGAATATTGGATGGCTTTTAAATTCATCATTATCAACAATTGCTATATTGATAATATCTAGTTTTTCACTATTTTCAATATTGGAAAAAGCCATATTGAAAAATGTTCCGAAGTATGATTGGAAAGGCAAAAGTCCAAAATATTAACATTTTATTTCTAAAGAGAGTTTTTAAGCTATAAATAAAATTATGTATAAACATTTAATCACGAAGCTCCTTTCCTGTTAATTCTAGAAATACATCATTTAGTGTTGGTCTTTCTGAATAAATTTTATTGTATTTTATACTCTCTTTTTTCAAATAATCCATCAGTTCTACTAAGTTGTTTTTGCCTTTTTTGTATGTGATAAGCAAGATATTTCCATTGTAGGTTACTTCATCTACATTTTTTAATTCTTTTATTTGGTCTATGTATTTTACTTCTAAATCATTTACTTCTACTGTTACCTTTTCTTCTATTTTGGCAAGTTCCTTTAACTCATCACATGTACCACTTGCTAAAATTTTTCCCTTATCAAGTATAATTACTCTATCGCAAAGTATTTCAACTTCTTCCATATAGTGTGTTGTATAAACAATGGTCGCTCCCTTATCCCTTAATTTCTTTATCCCATCTAATATGTTGTTCCTACTTTGAGGATCTACTGCAACAGTTGGTTCATCTAAAAATATAAGTTTTGGTTTATGTGCAATTCCACAAGCAATATTTAATCTTCTCAATAATCCTCCAGATAATTGCTTTGGATAAAATTTCTTAAATTCTTCTAATCCGACTAATTCTATTGCTTCCTCAATGTATTGTTTTCTTGTATTTTTATCTTTTATATAAAGCCCACAAAAATAGTCAATATTTTCATATACTGTTAGTTCTTGAAATACTGCTACATCTTGAAACACAACACCTATCTTAGCTTTTATATCATAGCTGTCAGGTTTCATTTCTTTATCAAATATTTTGATTTCTCCCTTATTAAAATTTAATAAGGATAATATGCAATTGATTGTGGTTGATTTGCCACTTCCATTTGGCCCGTAGTAATCCTAATATTTCTCCCCCATGGACCTCAAATGATAAATCATCAATAGCTTTTAATTCTTTATATTCTTTTGTTAAATTCTTAACTTCTATAATGTTATTCACTTTTATTTTCCCCTTTCATTTTTTCCAAAAGCATCAAAGCTTTAAATTCATCTGTCAGCATTTCACTTATTTGTTCCTCTGAAATCTCACAAGTTTTTGTTGCTATCATGGTTGCTATCCCATGTGTAAAAGTCCACATTCTCAAGTGGAAACTACTTGCTTCCTTTTCTGAAGAAATTCCTGTTGCCCTTCCTACATGTTTTAAAATTCCCCTATAACTTTTCTTATCAGATGTCATAAAATTCTCTGGCGTTAAATTGTTTTCACTCATAAATATTAATTGAAATAGTTTGGGTTCTTCTTTTGCAAATCTGATATAGCCTTTTCCTACTTCTTTATATGGAAGTGAAGCTTTTTCATCTACTTTCATATATTCTCTAAAAATTTCCAACACTTTTTCTATTACCTCTTTTTTTAGTTCTTCCATGTTCGCAAATTGATAAAAAATAGGTTGTGTTGAGCAATTTAATTTTTTAGCAATATTTCTAGCTTGAATATTATTAAATCCAGTTTCTCTTACTATTTCTAATGCACTATTTATGATATCTTCTTTTTGAATCTTTTTTATGCCTGACATATATCTCCTCCTTTTTATAACATTTGTTATATTATAACATTTGTTACAATTATTGTCTATAGTTTTCTTGGAAATATTATTAAAAAAACACTTACTTAAGCTTTTATCACTATAAGCAAGTGTTTTTCTTGTATTTTGCTATATTAGATTATGAATATCGACTATCTATTTTCTATTTTCTGCTTTCTACTTTCTAAATATACATATAGATAAATCATTAATGTAAATAAGATAATAGCTCCTATTACGACAATGCTTACAATTGGCTCAAATAATACACTTAGTAAGCATAATGCGCCTCCAATTATTAGCATATAAGCAGTAAGTTTTATTGCTTTGTTTACTAGTCTTTCATCTTTATTTTTTACCCCAAAAGCTTTCATATTAATATAATAATCTCCTCTTACTTTGGGCATATAATTACCTGAAATAATAAATATAATACCTATTAAAACCATTACAATTTTTCTTATATCTAAATTATTTCCAAGCGCATACATAATGGTAACAATATACAAAATCATTGCTAAAATAGGAATGATCCATTTATAAACGGTAACGGCTTTTCTATTTGCTTCTGGATTTTTGTCTGATAGGTCACTTACTATACAACAAAATATTTGCAAAGCCACCATTATCATTGGCATTCCAAATATAAATGCAGGTTTTGAAAAATAACCATTAGGATTATTATTAATTCCCCAATGTATAGCAATATTATCTGGTAATTCACTATAAAATACTAGACCTAAAATAATTGGTAATAAACATACCATTGATGTTATTACTAAACTTTTTACATTAATTCTTTTCATCCAAACTTCCCCCTAATCCTTTTATCCATATTAAAACTTCTTCAAATACAGAAATGTTCAGCTCATAAAATATATATTTTTTATATTTTGTTTCAACAATTAAACCAGCCTTCTTTAATGTTGATAAATGATACGAAACCGTTGCTCCTGTTAAATCAAATCTACTTGCTATTTCTCCTGCGGTCTTTTTTCCTTCTTTTAGCATTTCTAATATTTCTCTTCTTGCAGGATCAGAAATTGCTTTTAGTGTTTCTGACATTCCCATATAATCACCTCGCTTTTGTCATTTAGATAATTATCTAAATATAGTATACTATTTCTATTTTATTTTGTCAATAGTCATTTAGATATTTTTCTAAATGTTTTTCAAAAAAACACACTTATCAATCTAAAAAACTGATAAGTGTAACATAGTAATATTTATTGAATCATTATATTTTTTAATTTTGCTTATCTTTATATACATTTACTATATCTTTAAAACTCATTTTTGTACCATAATTTAATATTGCATTTGAATATATTTTTATAGCTACTTTTGCTATCACTAATATCGTAACAATTAAAATAGCAATTGATATCGCAACATCTGTTCCGCTTGCTAATCCCATCATAATTCGAAAAGGCATGCAAAATGGTGATGATACTGGGAACAAAGAAGCAAATAAATTTAATTCGCTTGTTGGATTCATCATAGTAAAGTAAGATAAATAAAATCCTATTACGGCTAATATAGCAACTGGTGTATTCGCTGATTGTATATCCTCTGGTTTACTTACTGTTGAACCTGTTAAGGCATATAATAGACTATATGTAAAATATCCTAATATAAAGTATATAATTGTAATAACTCCTAAATATGGTGTAATGTTAGACATATCTAATACAGATTCTATTAGTTCTGGCTCCAAAAATGCTTTGGCACTTATGACTGCTGTTCCGACGATGGCTATCATTTGAACTAAGCCAACAACACCAATTCCTACTGTTTTTCCCAATACAATTGTTCTTGGGCTTGTTGATGTTACTAATGTTTCCATTATCTTAGATGTCTTTTCTGTTGTTATGGAACTTGATACTTGGTAAGCACAGAAATAGATTGCATAAAACAATACTAATGACATTAACATCATGGCAAATATATTTCCACTTGCTTTTTCTTCTTCTGTTTGTTCCAGGCTAAATTCAAAATTAGGTGCGATAGATTGCAACTGTTCTTGTGTTAATCCTAGTTTGCTAATTTGCATGTTTGAATATAGGTTATTGATGCTATTTACTAAATTCTCTGGTACCTCTTCCATCATGGTTGCATTTTCTACTACGTATCTTATTTTAATGTTGTTTTCTTGTTGTTCTATCATAATTGCTGATTTTATTTCTTCATTTTCTATTTTCTGTTTTATTTCATCATAAGAAAATTCTCCTATCTCTATTTCATATCCTAAGTCTGCTTGTTTTAATAATTCTAGATTACCTTCAAAAATATCTTGATTATCAACGATTAAAAGTTTATCTACTGAATCTTCTCCTTTTACTGCTTTTATTATATTGGGAACATTAAATCCAATTACAATTAATAGCAATATAATTAATGTTGATATGATAAAAGATTTTCTTTTTAACATCTCTTTCATCGTAAATTTCATAACGGTTATTATATCTTTCATTTTTCTATTCCTTTCTCTTTTATCCTTAATATCTAATTTTAAAAATAAACAAGTATCACTAGGCAAAATTTATGTAAAAAACCGGAGTTGTACTCTGTGTACATCGAGGATTTTTTACTAAATTTTAACGACGTGAGACGCAGTTTATTTTTAAAATTCACCTACCTTCTCAATAAAAATATCATTAAGAGTTGGCTTTTTCACTTCAAACTTATTTACCTTTATCTCATTTTCAACTAATTTTCTTAAAAGTTTATTCACTTTCTCTTCCTCTGTTATCTTTATTACATACTTATTATCTGTTTCATTTTCTATTTCTAGTTCAAAATCTTTTATATATTCATCTATATTTTCATTAACATCTATTTCTACTCTGTTTGCAGGATATGTTTCTTTGATCTGTTTTAAATTCCCTTGTAATACTGTTTTTCCTTTATTTAGTATCAATATATCACTACAAAATTCCTCTATGGTTGCCATTTGATGTGCTGACATAATTACATATTTTCCATCTTTCACTAAATTAATTATGATATTTTTTAATATTTCTGTATTGACAGGATCTAACCCACTAAATGGCTCATCTAAAACAACTAATTCTGGATTATGTAGGATAGCTGTCATAAATTGTATTTTTTGCTGATTTCCCTTCGAAAGTTTTTCTGCAGGCATTTGCAAGTATTCTTCTACTTTTAATTCTTGTGCCCACCTATTGATTGATTTTTCTGCTTCTTGTTTTTTCATTCCTTTTAATTCTGCAAAATACATTAATTGATCAAATATTTTTGTTTTAGGATATACTCCTCTTTCTTCTGGTAAATATCCAAAATTAACTGTTTTTCTATCTACTGCTTTTCCTTTCCAAGTAATTTCTCCACTATCTTTTTTGATAATACCTAATAACATTCTAATGGTTGTTGTTTTTCCTGCCCCATTTGTTCCAAGTAGTCCATATACTCCCGGTTTATCTAATGTTAAAGAAATATTGTTGACTGCTTGTTTTCCTACAAATGATTTTGACACATTTTTTAATATTAAACTCATTTCAGTTCTCCTTTTATTATATTTTTTTAGAAATTATTACATTAGTAATACAAAAAATTATTAACTGTAAACCTACTATTAATCCCATATAAATACCTATTTCATTATTGGTAAAGGCTAATATAATAGATATAAAAGCTTCTATAATTATAAATATTCTAAAAGTAATAGCCATAGATTTTGTACTAATTTCTTTTAATCTTTCATCTGTTAATTCTATTTCTCTTTTTCTTAATTCTTTTGGATTTCTTAAAGATAACCCATTCTTTATTAGTAATACAATACTTACCACTGTAAGGCTTATTCCAAAGCCATTCATATAACTTTGTTGTAGTTCTGTTAAATTATTTATCTTTAATGATAATGTTGTAATTATAATGCCAAGAATTATCATTAATATAGATATAACACATTTTCTTTTTAATTTCTTTTCCATTCTATTTATCCTCCTCATAAATAAATATTTCTTCAATAGACTTATTGAAATGTTTAGCAATCTTAAAAGCCAATAATATAGATGGATTATATTTTCCTTTTTCTATTGAAATGATAGTTTGCCTTGATACTCCTACAATATTTGCTAATTCTTCTTGTTTTTCATTAAATTGTTTTCTATACTCTTCAACTTTATTTTTCAATCTATCACGCCCCTTTTAGTTTAAGTAAAGTTAACTTTACATCTATTATATTAGTTCTTATATGGAATGTCAAGTTTATTTTACATTTTATCAAAAAATTTTTATTGGTTTTGTGTTGTATATTATTTCGCTTTTCTTCACTAAAAATGCTTTCAAAAATACAAAATGTACCTCTTAAAATCAGATTTTTTATTCTAATTTTTGGGGTACATTTCATAAGTTTAATGTATTTTTATCTTAATATTATATTATTTAATTCTTTGATTTCTTTAATATTAGATTTTGGATTAAAATGTCCGGCATTTTTAATTAATATTTTTTTGCTATTAAACTATCAGCATAATCTTCTAGATTTTTTATTGGATTCATTTCATCATTATCACTATAAATAGAATAAATGTTATTTACTAAACTAAATTGTAATTTGAATTATTTTTCTTTTTTGCCTAATACTAATTCTTTAATTTTATTTGTATGTTGAATATAAGTTTCAGTATAACCACATTCAGGACATACTGCACATTTGAATTTTCCTAGATTATCTTTAAATATGCCTTGTTGTGTAATCTTAATTCCGTATGCCCTCCCTCAACTTTAACATCTAAATCTTCTACCATTTCTACATTACATCTTAAACATTTTCTCATTGTTATTTCTCCTCAATAATTTGTAATTATTTTATTATTATATTTTTTTCTTTTAATATTTCAATAGTCTTTTTTAATTTATCATTATTCCTTGCACCTATAGACTGTACATCTATTACTATATTAAAGCCTAATTTTTTTCCATCTAGTGCAGAACTTTTTATACAATAGTTTCCATCTATTCCCACAAATTCTAGCTCATTTATATTTTTATCTAATAGATACTTTTTTAATTTTTCATTTGAAAAACAACTTGCTTTTGATTTTAAAAAAACAATATCGTTAATTACATTTAATTCTTCTATAAAGTTAGAGCTTTTTCCTAAAGTAATATTTTTTATATAGATGACATTTTCATTATATTGACTAATCTTTGCATTAATATTATCAATCAATTTGCATCTATCATCATATTTACTATTCTTTCCTATATATCTTTCTTGCATATCAATTACAACTAATGTTTTCAAAAAATCATCTCCATAAATTACTATCTTGTGTTTCGATTATATCATAAAAGACAAGTAATTTTCAACTTAATCACTTGCCTTACTTATTGTAATTTGTAATCTAAATAATTTTAAAAAAATATCTTTAATCTTTCTTTCTAGTTAAGAAAATTCCAATGATTAATCCAATAAGGATAATCGGTGCTATTCTGATAAATAACCATTCAAAAGAATGAAAAACAACTCCTAAAACAGCATTTTCAGGATTACTATAATCCCAATTTAAGTATGGACTATTTAATAGAATTAGAGATATGGAAATAATTATTATAATTATACATAATGAGATTAGCAACCAATGAGTTATTTTTCTTCTCTCATTCTTCCTTTGTGATAGTTGTAAGTTTATTATCTCTAATTTTTCAGAAATTGCTTTTATATCGTCAACTTTAGATTCAGAAATATTTTCTCCAAGTAAAGTGCTTACAGGTGTTTCAAGAACTTCTGATATTGTGATTAACATTTCCGCATCAGGAACTGATAACCCCTGTTCCCATTTAGAAATTGTTTGTCTAACCACATTTAACTTTATAGCAAGTTCTTCTTGCGAAAGTCCTTTCGATTTTCTTATAAATTTGATGTTTTCTTTTAACATTTTACAACAACTCCTTTCTTTACTAAAACTATTATATAAAGAATAGTCCGTTGCTACAAGCAATGCTTATTAACATTTTAAATTTACCTCCGTAAATCAGCATTTTGTCTTTACTTATATATTGTAATCTCTCGCACACTTACTTTTCTATATTTATAATTTTCGTTGCCACTTTTTCAATAAAAGTTTCATCGTGTTCTACAAAAATAAGTGTTGGTTTATAGTTTAAAATAGCATCTTCTATTTGTATTCTTGTTATTATATCAATATAATTCAATGGCTCATCCCATATATAAATATTTGCTTGTTCTGATATACTTTTTGCAATTAAAACTTTTTTCTTTTGACCTTCACTCATATCTTGGAATCTTAAGTCAAAATCCGATTTTGAAAATCCCATTTTAACTAACATTGCTTTAAAAATACTTTCATCTATTTTATTATTTTGTGCAAAAGATTTTAAATTCCCTTTTAAATCTTCTGTGCTTTGTGATACATAAGATATTTTTAAATCATTTGCTACTTTAAATTCTCCATTATGTTGTATTTCTTTTCCTATAATAAGTTTTAATATACTTGATTTTCCTATGCCATTTCTTCCAACTATTGCAACTCTATCTCCATTAGTTATCTCAAATGAGATAGGAGTAAATATTTCTTGTTCATCATATTTTATTTGTAAATTATTTGCTAAAATTAACGGATTTTTCTTACTTGGTAATGGAATAATCTTCAAGTTTTCATTTTTATCTACATTCCTCAATAAATTATTTTTTTCATCTATTGCTTTTTCAATTCTTTGTTCCATAACTTTTGATTTTTTCATCATTTTAGAAGCCTTATGCCCTACATAACCTTTATCTATTGTTGATTCAGAATTATATTTTTTACTTTTTGTTTTTTCAGTTTCATTTGACCATTTTGCCGTATTTTTAGAAGCAATTTCAAGTCTATTTATATCTTTCTTTAATTTTTCGTTCTGCATAGTTTCAAAATTATCTTGTCTATCTTTATTTTCTTTCCAAGACGAAAAATTACCTTGCCTAATTTCAATATTAGTATTATTTATAGCAATTATATGATCTACAACCTTATCTAAAAAGTTTCTATCGTGAGATACCAATATAAATCCTTTTTTCTTTTCTAGATAACTAACTAAATTATTTCTTGTTTCAATATCTAAATGATTTGTAGGCTCATCTATAAGCAAGAAGTTATCTCCTTTTAAGAATAGACTTATTAAAAGTATTTTTACTTGCTCTCCACCACTTAACAAACTAAAATTTCTGTAAAGAAGTTCCGTATCTGTATTAAGTAGATTCAATTCTTTTATGATTTCCCAATCTTGGGCATTTGGAGCAATTTCATTTACTATTTCTATTGACATTCTATTTTTATTTGTTACTTCAAAAGGAAAGTAATCAACATCAACACTTTTTGAGATTGTACCTCTATATTCAAACTTTCCCTGCAATAACTTTAAGAATGTAGTTTTACCTTTACCATTTCTACCAATTAGACCTAATTTCCAATCTGTATCTATATTAAATGAAGCATCTTCAAATATATTGTTATAACTTCCATCATACCCAAAAGTTAGATTATTTACATTTATTAAAGACATTGTTCCTCCCATCTAAACCAAAAATTACTCGTCATTATCATAAAATTTGCCTTTTTATCTGCCTTGGTTTTTATAATTATATATTATTTAAATATAGAAAACTAGCGAACATAAAAAAATAACAGATAATTTCTTATCTGCTATTCTTTTTGGCTCCTCTTGTTGGACTCGAACCAACGACCTATCGGTTACTGCACTACACTAATTTTCACTAGCATTAGATTACTCTAATTTGTAGTCTGGACTTTCTCTTTACCGTGTCTTTCGATTTAGGTAGGTGGTGTAAAGTCTCTACACATAGCTTTCGCCTTGCTCGGTATTGTCGTGTAATTTGCATTACTTACGAGTTTCACCGACTTAGCCACCTTTTTCATCTATAAGTTTCCTTATAGAGCTGCTAACTTCTTGGTCTTGCGACCTGCTCGACAGCCGAGCGCTCTACCAACTGAGCTAAAGAGGAATATATATAAATCTGGCAACAACCTATCTTTCCAGCAGGGTAACCCACAAGTATTTTCGGCACATTTAGGCTTGACTTCTGTGTTCGGAATGGGAACAGGTATTACCCTAAATGTCATCATCACCAGAAAATTAATTACTTATTTTTAATACTTTTGAATTATACACTAATATATATAATTTTTCAAGTACTTTTCTATATTTTTTACACTTTTTTTAATTTTATGCAAAAAATTGTGGTTAGCACACTCAAAAATACATAGATGAATTTAGGTTATGTTTTAGTTTATCGATTAACTTTCCTTTTTATAAAATTGTGGTTAAGCCCTCGATTTATTAGTATTGGTCAGCTTAATACA
>JBJFFC010000006.1:0-18625 GCA_051891395.1 Clostridia bacterium
TTTCAATATTTTATTTTCAATTTACGTGTGACATATCTATTTTAAACCTATATTTTCGTAAATTAATTTCAAATCAATTCACAGCTGTATTAAATAAATCGGAATAAAAGCTTCTAATAAAAATGTTAAAATCAAGCGAATGTAGAGTAATCAAGCTAGAAATTCTTAATTTATTTTTTGGAAAGAGTTCATCTATTGATGGAAGGGTGCCAAAAAATAGATTTAGAATTTATGCGATGATTAGCTCGTACCGAGCTTGTTTGAACATTTTTATTAGAAGCTTTTATTATTTAATCATTAAACTGCAACAATCTCGACATTTTAATTCAAACTTTTATCAAAATCTATCTTTTTTGCATATTATCTAGCAGAAGAATTTTTTCTTAATTTTGTGAGAAAGGAGGTTTATTATGAAACGAAAATATAACCAAATGAATCATCTTTGTACACTTTCTATAATTCTATTTTTCATCATTTCAATTTCCTTGCCATGTTTTGCCTTTGGTCCTTCTAGCAATGTCATTTATCAAGGAATTGATGTTAGTTCTTGGCAAGGAAGTATTGACTTTTCTGCCGTTAAAAACTCTGGCATTGAAGTGGTCTATATTAAATCTAGTGAAGGTCAAAGTTATATTGACCCTTATTTTGAATCAAACTATCAAAATGCAAAAGCAAATGGTTTGAAAGTAGGATTTTATCACTATGTCACTGCAAGAACAATAGAACAAGCTCAAGTACAAGCAAACTTTTTTGCTCGTGTAGTAAGTGGTAAACAAGCAGATTGTAGATTGGCTATGGACTTTGAAAGTTTTGGAAATTTATCTACAACAGAAATCAATGAGATTTCAAAAGCTTTTTTGGAAACTTTAGAAAATGCTACAAAATCCGAAGCTGTTATTTATAGCAATGCTTATTCTGCTAGAACTATTTTCAGTAATGAGTTAACAAACTATCCACTTTGGGTAGCTAATTATGGCGTTAGCGAACCTGGTAGTAATGGAAAGTGGGAAACCTGGGTTGGATGGCAATATACTAGCACAGGATATGTAAATGGAGTTTCAGGTTACGTTGATAGAAATCAGTTTACAGATGGTATTTTCTTATCTTCTGCATTACCTTTACCAACACCACCTGAAACTCCTGAAAATCCTTCTACTGAAAATACAATTGTATATACAGTAAAGAGCGGAGATACTTTAAGTGAAATTGCCCAAAGGTATGGTACTACTGTCACTAGTATTGTGGCTTTAAATCCGTCGATTCAAAACCCTAACTTAATTTACCCTGGTGAACAGTTTACAATAAGAACAAATTCGACATCTTATGAAGGTTCAACGAATACAGTTTATATCGTAAAAAGTGGTGATACTTTAAGCCATATTGCACTAAGATACAATACTACCGTTAATACTCTAGTAAGATTAAATAGTATTAAAAATCCTAATTTAATCTTCCCTGGTCAAAGAATTATTATTAATAATTCTTCTTCATCAGTAAGTGATGGTCAAAATTCTTGTGGCAAAATTTTATATAAGATTGCATATGGGGATACTTTAAGTGAAATAGCACTTAGGTATAACACTACAATAGAAGAACTTATCAAATTAAATGATATTGTAAATCCTAATTTAATTTATGCAGGTACAACAATTCGAATTTCAAATTGTAGGAATAACTTTTAATGCAAAAAAGTCATAGAAATAATTTTCTATGACTTTGACTTTTTTTATAAAGTTGCTCCTATAATCCCTGCATCATTTCCCAAAACTGCTGTTTTAATTATTATCTCTTCTCTTGGATTAAATAACATTTTTTTTGAAAGTAATTCTTCTTTTAATCGCTCTAATAACACCTCTTCAAAATAAACAAAACTTCCACCAATTCCTATTGCTTCTGGCTCAAATATATTCACTAAATTTGCAATTCCTATACTTAAATTTTCTATATATTCTTTTATGATTCCTTCGATTATTTCATAGTTTTTATTTTCGATTCTATTACTTCTTATAATTTCAAATATTTCTTTTCCACTGACTTTTTCATCATATCCTAAAGCTTTTCTTATATTATCTTTTAATACCTTCATAGAAGCATATCTTTCGAAGCATCCTTTTCTTCCACATCCACATAAAACTCCATCTTTTTCAATTGACATATGACCTATTTCGCATCCAGGTAAACTTCCCGTATCTAAAAGTTTATGATTAATCATAACCGCTCCACCGATACCTGTTCCAAGCGTTAAAAATATGCTTCTATCATACATTTTTAGACAGCCATATATATTTTCCGCAAGAGCTGCACATTTTGCATCATTTCTTATCGTGATTGGTAACGGTATGTTATCTTCTAATCTTTTGACAATTTCATAATTTTTTAGACCTAAATTTACTGATTTTACTACTATACTTTTTGTAACTGTTCCTGGTATTGCAATTCCTATATTGGTTATTTTATACTTCTGAATCAATTTTTCTATATTTTCAGTTATATATTCTTCAATTGATTTTTCAATCATCTTTTTTTCGGCACTTTTTAATCTTTTTTCCATTCTCTCTATGATTTGTCCATTACTATCTACTACACCTATTGCTATATGACTTCCGCCAATATCGATTCCAATTTTCATTTTCATCATCCTTTCTTTTTGGCAATCAATGCTGTCAACTTAAGGGGTTATGTATTGTTTTTGCAACACTGCGTAAGCGACCAAACGAGCAAATTTGCGAGTGCGATTGGAGCAACTTACAAACTAGTACTTTTTATTCGGTAAGTTGCGACACACAAGGTGTAAAAAAATAATACATAACCCCTTAAGTTGACAGCATTGATTTGACAATTTAACTTTACACTCCATAGGCTGAGAATAAGAAATTTCCCATATACACTTGAACACATGGCACTAATACCACTAATACAAAGAATATTAATACAAATCCAACAATTGCATATACTACTTCTGGTAATACTTTCATTATTTTTTGCATAATATTGTCAATATCTATCTCCATATATTCTACTAGCTTTTCCATCATTTCTGTTAAATCTGTCTGCATTCCTATTTTTAGCATTTCTGTTATCATTGGACTTGCTAAGCCTGATTTTTCAAACGGCTCTATCCATGATGAACCTATTAATATATTATTGATAGATGTTTCTACAAGTGATAGTAGTACATAATTTTGCGCTACATTTTTGCTGACCTCTAAGGCTTCTTGTATTCTCATTCCATTTTTTAAATTTAATAACATGGCTTTCATTAATCTTGAAAAATCAATTGCAAAAATCAGCTCACCAAATATTGGCATTTTGTATTTAAAATAATGAAAATTATATTTTCCTTTCGGTGTGTTAATATAAAACAAGATTCCCGCTACAATTGCTATAACTATCAATGCTGGTATATACCAATATATGATTAGTTTATCAACAAAATCTGCAAACCATAAAGTAACTGCAGGTAATGTTTCTTCTGTTCCTATTTCATCAAATATTCCCTGAATTGCTGGTATTGCGACTAAAGTTCCTACTACCAACATAACTAATAATAATACAAATTGTATGATATTAGGAATTAAGATGTTTCGTAATTTTTTATTTAATGCTTCTGTATCATCTAAATACTTTACTGCCTGTTCCAAAGCATTTGTTAAGGAACCTGATAATTCTCCAACCTTTATCATATTTATATAGATGTAAGGAAACACATTCGAATAGTACTCCATTGTCGTATACATATTTTCTCCCGCTTCAACACCTGCTAAAATATCTTCTAATATTCCTCTAAAAGATAAGTTTTCTGTGCTTTGAATAATGGTATTTAAAGCATGAATATTATTAAAATTTGCTTTTTTCAACAAGTAAAAATTCTGTGTAAATACCACAACATCTCTCGGTGTTATTCTTTCGGTCTTGGCAAAATATAAATTTACTTTTTCTTTTGTTGATAATGTTTTTTGTTTTTCACTATTAATTTGTGTGGTATTAACATTTTTCATAAGCTCCTGTATATCTGTTATATTCTTCTTTTGTCTTTTAGTAGCATTTTTAGACTTGTATGCTAATTGTTCAATTGAAATCGGTAGTAAGTTATTATTCTTTAATGTTTTTACTAAATGTTGCTTACTAGCTGATTCTACCTTGTTTTTTACCACTACTCCAGTCTTTGTCATTGCCTTATACATATAGGTAGGCATGGCTTTCTTCCTCCCTTCTTGCTATCTTCCTTTTCTTATTTTTAATTGCATAATCGTTCTATTCAAAGTTTCTATATTCTTTTCCTCAATTTGTGATTTTGCTTGGTCCAATGTAATTTTGTCTTCTACAAATAGCTCAGCTAACGAATTTATTAATCCAATACTTCCCTTTTCTAGATTACTTTGTATAGCATCTTCAATTTCTGACACACTTAATTTTTCTTTTCGAATGATACCTGCAACAATATTATCTACCACCATAACTTCTGGAACTAATACTAATTTTCCATCTGTTCCTTTTAAAAGTCTCTGTGATACAACTAGTTTTAATAATGCAGATAATAGATATTTAATAGATTCTTGATCTCTAACTTCATAAAAATTAATCATTCTATCAATTGTTTCTGCACAAGATTTTGTGTGTAATGTTCCAATTACTAAGTGTCCCGATTCAGCCATTTCAATTGCTGCTTCCATTGTTATTTTATCACGAATCTCTCCTATAACAAGTATATCACAATCTTCTCTTAATGAATTTTTTACCCCATCACTAAAAGTTAAACTATCTCTTCCTTTTCCTACTTCTTTTTGTACAATTAAAGATTTTCTTGAATGGTGTTTATATTCCACTGGATTTTCTAATGTTAATATTTTTTTATTTTGATTTTCATTTATATAATTAATTAGTGCATTTAGCGTTGTGGTTTTACCAGAGTTTGTCTTTCCAGTTACTAAAATTAGTCCTTGTGTTTGATAAGTCATTCTTCTTACAATATCCGGTACACCTAACGATTCATATGGTGGCAATTCATTTTTTATTAATCTTAATGTACATAATGGAATATCATCTGATAATGATATGTTTACTCTTAAACGTATATCTTGATATTCATAGGACATATCTAATCTTCTAGTTGTATTAAATACCTCATCTTTATCCACATTCCCCTTAACTAAATAATCATAGATTTCACTCATATCCTCTGGTGTTAAAACTTCACTTTCTTCAATAGGAACTAAATCTCTTGCAATTCTAAGCATAGGCTTATTTCCGCATATTAAGTGAACATCTGAAGCATTTAATTCTATTGCTTTATCTAATATTTTATCCAAATTCATAATTTATTTCCTCCCTTGTCACCTAATAAATTAATAGCTTTTTATTTAATTCTTCCAAAGTAGTATATCCTTGTATTATTTTTCTAATTCCGTCTACCACTAATGGCTTATATCCTTGTTCTAAAGCTTTATTTCTTATTTCCATACTTGATTTTCCGTTCATGATTTCCATTTTTATTTCATCGGTTATATTTAATATTTCAAAAATTCCAATTCTGTCATAATAGCCTGTATGATTGCAATGTTTACATCCTACCGCATCATATGTTTTTCCACTTAAATCAAATTGTACATTGTATTTTTCTCCAATTTTTTCTATTATTTCTTTTTCTTCTTTTGTAAACGCTCTTTCCTTTTTACATTCCGGGCATAACCTTCTTACTAACCTTTGTGATAATGTTGTAGCCATGGTACTTGCAATATCATAATCAGAAAGCCCCATTTTTCGTAATCTAGTAATTACTTCTATACTATCAATTGTGTGTATCGTTGATAAAACATAATGTCCTGTTTGTCCAGCTTGTATTGCTATTTCACCTGTTTCTTTATCTCTTATTTCACCTACTAATATAATATCAGGATCTTGCCTTAAAACGGTTCTTAATGAACCTGAAAAAGATGATTTATTATCAATTTCTATCTGATTTAATCCTTCAATTCTTATTTCTACCGGATCTTCGATTGTTGTTATATTAATCTCTGGCCTATTTAAATAATCTATCATACTATATAAAGTTGTCGTTTTACCTTCTCCTGTCGGAGCTGCAACAATTGTAATACTGTTCTTTTTATTAATACTCTTTTTTAGTTCTTCCTCCGTACCTGGAAATCCCAATTCAAATATATTTCTAATTTTTTCATCTTTTTTTAGTAATCTTAAAACAAATTTTTCACCATATACATTTGGTTGTGAAGATACACGAATATTATAATCATCATAAAGTAGAATTCTACCATCTTGTGATTCTTGTTTTTCTTGATGCATATTGGAGATAGCTTTCAATCTTCCTATTATCTGACTCTGTTTATTTTTTTCAATATTAGCCGCTGTAAATAATTCTCCATCTATTCTATATCTAATCCTTACTTCGTTTTTCATAGGCTCAATATGAATATCACTAGCTCTTCTTTCCATACCTGTTTTTATAATACTATCTACCAATCCTGTAATCGTATCATTTCTTACATTGTTTTCGAAGTTATTGGTTGCCGTTCCTTCTAATGATTTTAGTATTCTATCTATATCACTTTCAAAAGTAATATAACTCTCCATAACTAAGCCTTTATTTAGTAATAATAGTCTTACTGTATCCATAATTTTTGTATTTACGTTATTTGCAAAACATACTTTTATTTTACCTGAATTTACTTCAAAAGGAATAGCTTTATTCTTTTTGGCCACATCTAAAGAGATATAGTCAGTTAATTTAACTTTTATTGTTCTGCTATTTAATATGATTCCCTTTGTGCCTAAGATTTCACCAATTGCTTCTATTAACTTATTGGGTTCGCATACATCTAATATATAGAGGATATCACCCAATTTTTTATTTGGATGTTCTCTTTGATATTTTAAAGCTTCCTCTATATCATTTTCTGTTACAATTCCTCTTTTTACTAACTCTACTCCAATTGGTTGTCTTCTTCTCATATCCATAAGCTATTCTTCCTTTCTTTCGCATACAAGTTTATTATACTTTATTTTTATCATTTGTATTTACTTTATTTAAATTACATAAATTTACTAATCAGCTAAGGTATATTCGATATCTTTCTTTATAGTCCCTGATTCAAAATGTACCATAACAATTGATTTACCATTCTCAATTTTTTCTTCAAAAGTACACCTGTCTATATTTCTCCCTATTTTCACTTCATTTTTATAGATTCCATGATTAGCAGAAACATAAGTGTATTGTACCCCATTACTAAACACAATATAATTTTGAACATTTCCTTGTTCATCTTGAGTATTACCACATTGTTCAATTTTTATATTTGGATGATTTATTTCATTTGAAAAGTAACTATTAAATGTTGTATATTCTGTTAAAGGATCAATTTCCGCATTTGTGTCATTTATATTTTTGTAAAAAAAGGTTGTAATATTAGCAAGAATTCCCACAACAATTGCCATAACGATAACATATACAGTTAATGATACAAGTGTTACACCACTTTGTGATTTCATAATTCATTCTCCTTTGAAAGTATAGTTGAAAGTGAAATTTGTTGTTCTTGCCCTTTATCCATGTAAGATATGGTTACAGTTATTCTTTTTACTAAATTAGGAATTTTATTTTCATTTCCTTCAGTATCAGTATAATCTTCTACTGTTATCGTTTTATAAAATCCTTGTTCTTTCTCAACTGGCTGATTCACCAAACTATTTTCTTCTTTATCTTTTTTTGTCGTTTGATTCATTTTCTCATACTCTTTAAATCCTGCTGCTTTTACTTTTTCTATTTCATCAATTGCAATTTCTGTTGCTTTAGATTTAAGTTGCATCTCATTGGATGAACTATTAAATCTATAAATTAATACTGCAATAAGAGAAATAAATATTGTTATAACAATGACAGATATTGCTATATCTATACCTGTATATCCCTTTTGACTTCGAATATTCATATAATTCTCCTTTTTAAAAAGCATATAAATACGCCATAACGAGCATAAGGACTACTATATTAGAAACTCCTAAATAAAATCCTATACTCATTTCTTTTGAAATTTGTTTATCTGATTTTCTATTTCTATTTTTTGCATTTTTTATTTTGTATAATAATAAATAAATAGCTATTGTTAAAAGTGTTAATATAATGGTATTGATGGTAACATATTCTCCCGTAAATATTGCCATTGTAATAATTACCAATAAAATTCCATTAGCATATTCACTTTTAGCATATTTCTTTAAAGTTATTGTGTCAAATAATAAAACAAGTATGTATAGTACTAAATATATACCATATCTATAAATACTAGCGCCTTCTATTATACATAGATATAGCATATAAATAATAGATATTGCAATTCCATAGACATTTACAACCTTATCAATTTTCCTATTTTCTTTGTCTATTCCAACTATTAGTATGATAAATGTTAAATATAATACCATAAAGCAAAATTCTATAATTTTAATTGTTTCTAGATGATATATACTTAATTTCATAAAATAAGCAAGTAATACAAAAAGCATACCTGAAAGTATTTCTATTATTAAATATCTTGGTCTTATTTTTTCTTTGCAATATCTGCATTTTCCTCTTAAAAAGATGTAACTAAAGATTGGAAACAAGTCTAATAAACCTAATTTGTGATTACAATTAGGGCAATAAGAATGTGTGTGTACAATATCTTGTCTTTTTGGAATTCTATATACTGCTAATGTATAGAAACTTCCAAATAAGGTACCTATTATAAATATTATTACATAAAAAAATATTTCCATTGCTTTGTTTCCTTTTTAAAATTTTAGCCATACACACTTAGTGTGCGTATGGCTATTTAAAATTATATGATAATTCTTATTCCGCTTTATCTATTTCATATGAAGCTAAACTATCTACTGTTGCTGTACTTAAATTAATTTTTCCTGATATTGGTGCAGTACTTGTTCCTACTTTTGTTGTTTCATTATAATAAGATACTGTTAATATTCCTGTTGCTGTATCTAAATCATAAACATATTTATCTGATCCAGTAGCTGTTCCAACTCCATCTTTAGATAGTATTGTTGCTATCGCTGTATCAAGTTCATAACTAGGTGTGGCTGATCCTTCAGCAGCAGTATCTTTTATTGGTAGATAACTTGAATTAGTAACTTGTTGCTTATATATTTCTGTTTTGGCAGCATTTAAAGCTAAATTAATTTTTTCTACAGCTTCCGCCTTATTAGTAGCTGTTCTTGATTCTGTAGCTTGTGTTAATATTCCATTTTCTCCTGTAAGCATAGCAATTGATACACCTGCTAAAATTAATAATACAATAATTGTAATAACTAAAGCGATTAATGTAATACCTTTTTGATTTTTCATTTGTTTTTTCACCCCTTTTCTTTAGAATTTAATTTATTTGTTTTATATCTATCAATATAGATATAACGTTAATAACTAAAATTTATTTTGTTCCTTTGTCTTGGAAGTAACTTCCTCCAGATGTTGTTGTATTACTGCTTTCTTGTGTTTCACTATTTGAATTGTTGGAACCACTCGAAGAAGTTCCCGCATTAGAAGAACTTGTTGTTCCTCCATTATTGGAAGATGTTCCATTTGTTGTAGTGGCTTGCCCACTAATCCCGAGTTTCATAGGATGAAAATGGATTTGCTTTACCTGGATTATAATCCTTTATTCTTGTATAATTATTTAAATCATCTGAATTAACTTCATAAGTCATAACAATTTGACTTTCATCAACATCACTAGATGTTAGTAACTCTTGTTTAACATCTTCCGGAGTAGTATACGCCACTTCATTTGGTATTGTTTTTGATATCGGAACATATTCATATAACAATATTGCAAGTATAAGTATAATAGCTAAACTTAGTAATAATACAATGATTAATTCTTTTAGAATTGATTTTGACATTTTCCTCTCCTTTTCTATTTTGCAGTATTAGTATTTACTGCATTTGAAGTATTGGTTGTATTTATTGTATTTGTTGTGTTACTTTGATTTGTATTGTTAGTATTTTTATTATCATCTGTTGGTATATTAGAAGTTGTAGCTGATACATCTTTTATTGTTATATCTTTACATACAAATGTCGCTTGTAAATCCGAACCTGAAGCAGTTGGATTCATTTTAAATTCTTCTATTTTAAATCCTAGCATACTATCATTTTCAATTGCAGAAATAAAATCTGTTATTGAAATATAGCTTCCAGTTGCAGTAAATTTTAGATTATATACATCTTCTAGTGAACTATTCCCCTTAATTACATCCATTTGCATTACTACACCTTCGCTTGTTGCATGGTTTCCTAGTCTTACCCACAATGTTTCTATTTCATATTTTTCAATTTGACTTGCTGTTCCTGTCTCTCCATCAACTGTTGCTACCATTTCATCATAATTTGCTTTTTCTTCCTTCAGTTTCTTAGCATTTGTTTCCACATCACTTACAGCTTGTTTATAATCTTTCTCAGCCAATTTTGCTGCTTCTTGTATTTTTCCATCTAGTTTGTTACTTTTTACTTGAATATCTTTTATCCCAAGTATTTCAAAATTTCCTATGTGGATTCCTTGAATAACAAGAAAAATAGAAAGTGTTAACAATAACGCTATTAGAATTAATATTAATAGTTTTTTCATGGCAAATCTCCTTCTATTTTTACTGTAACTATATTATTATCTTTTTGTCCAGCTGTCGAAATAACATTTGTTAAAATAACATCTGCTTTAATTTTTGCTTTTAAATATCCTAATTGTTCATATTTATTGGATTGTGCATTAATTACAATATGGGTATCTGATGTGTTTTCAATTGAAGTTAATTGAACGTTTTCTGGTATAATAGACATAATTTGATTTAATAAATTAGGAATAGCATTTCTCGTTTTATTTCTATCGGCAAGTTTATCATTTGCTTCTTCTAAATTTTTTATCAAAGTCGTATATTCATTTGTTTTCGATTGTATTTTTTGATTATCTTGATTTGCTAAGGAAATTTGATTATTGGTTTGAGTTATGGATTCTTGAGCTTCTTCTTCTTTTTTATTCATTTGAGAATTTAGTAAACATGCAAATCCACTATAAATAATCACTAGCAGCAATAATCCCACTGCTATTCTTAACAAACTCTTTTCAGTTTTGTCTAATTTTTGATTTAAATCCCACGTAAAAAATCCACCAAGATTCTTTTGTTCTTTTTTCGTTTTATCTGGGTTTACTTCTATTTTTAACCAATCTGGTATTTGATCAGCTAAAGTTTGTTTTTTAAAGTTCATTCCAGATATTCCCTCGCCTAATCCCATTAAAGCAATTGAAATTGCTGAATTCACTTCTATATAATCTTTAATGCTAATATCTTTTGTTTTGTTTATAAAAGATGGCTTTAATATTTCACATGTCGTTTCTGTTAAATATTCTTGGAAATATAAATCAACATTATTAATTAAAGCTCCTGTACCTGTAATATATACTTTGTCTATTTTGTCTGTAGAGCTATTAATCATCTTCTTTATTTTTCCCACTATTGTATATAAAGTAGGCATAACATCTTCTAAATAACCCGTTTCTTCATCTTGTAATTCTTTTCCTTCTGAAGTATATATCGTTGTATTTTTACAAATTTCATAAGATTTAGAATATGAATTTTCTTTTAAATTTATTTTGGTTAAAATATCAGTACTTCCCTCATCAAATACATCAATGTTAAATATTTTATTATCTAAAATTGTTGTAACAGTTGTTTTGTTTTCAATATTTACAATCATACAGTTTTCATTTTTATTTACATGAATTAGATTGGGAATCGAGATAGATATTGGAGAAACATTTGCTAATTTATATCCTTCAATTTGCTGAATTCTTTTATTTAATTCTATTTTGTTATCTGCTATATGAATTATTTTTATTTTTTCTTTGTCTAACTGATTATCAACAACAGCATATCTAGTTTCAAAAACATTTGGATTATAACCTTTATCTGTACAATAAGATTCAAATTCTGTTTTGATAGCCTTTTGTAAGTCATTTTTTCTAAGTAACGCAAACATTTCAAAATAGCTGTACATTTCTTCTGACAAATTTATACTAATAGGTGTCTTTTGACTGTAAGTTTCTTCAATTACTTGAGAAACTGCTTCATCAATTTTGTCATAAAATTTAATTCCAAATGCCTCTACTTTTATATTTTCATGTTCTTTAGACACTTTTGCATATTTAATTAAATGTTCTTCAATATATAGTCCTAGACAGCTTGACATGTTTTTCTCCTTTTTTTATATATTTATATTTTTTGCAACTAATGATAAAACATACTTGTGTATATTTTACATTATTCTATTTTTTTCTTGTATGAATATAAAATACACTTATATTTTATATTTATTTCGGGAAAAGTCAATGTTTTTAATACAACCGTAATATAAATGTAACACTTTTGTAACAAATCTATTTTTCTAGCTTTTTTCGCATTTTACAAATAAAAAATCCATCTGTTTTTTCATTTTGATAAACCTGTAAAAAAGTCTTATCTATCATAAATTTTTTAAAGTAATTATTCTTGTTTTTAGGCAACAATATTTCTTGTAATTCGAAAGAAGAATTTCGCTCTAAAAATTTCATTACTATGTTTTGATTTTCTTCTTTTAAAATACTACAAGTAGAATAAACTAGTTCTCCTCCCGGTTTTAAATAACTGGAACAATTATTTAAGATTTCATATTGAACTTTTACAATTTCTTTTATATCTTCTGGTTTTCTTTGCCATTTTATGTCTGGTTTTCTTTTTAAAACACCTAAACCTAAACATGGTACATCTAATAAAATTTTATCAAATTTTTCAAAATATTTTTCATTATATTTCGTTGCATCTTGTACTCTTGTTTCTATAATGGAATTTCCTAGCCTTTTAGCTGTTTGTTTAACTAATTTTATTCTATGTTCATGAATATCCCATGCCTCTATTTGTGCATTGTTTTCCACAATTTCTGCTATATATGTGGTTTTTCCTCCCGGACTGCTACATGCGTCTAATATTTTTTCTCCTTTTTTTGGATTTAATATTAATGCTGTAAGCCCAGCTGCCTCATCTTGTATTGTAAATAATCCTTCTTTAAATTCATTCATATTTTCTATATTTTTTACTTTATTAAGAATTAAGAAATCTTCTAATATCGCTTCCTCTACTTTTATTCCTTTTCGTTCTAATTCTTCTTTCAGCTTTTCTCTTTTTATTTTTAACTTATTAACTCTTATCGAAATTTTTGGTTTTTCATTAGAATATTTACAAATTTCACATATTTTATTGTTTGATAATCCTTCTTTTTTCAATTCCTCTATAATCCATTTTGGCATAGATGTCATTTTCGAAATTCTTTCTTCCTCTTCTTTTATCTCACACATTTCTTCATAATCTTCTTTTGTCACTTTGCGTAAAACTGCATTTGTAAAGCCAGAGCTACTTTTATGCCCATATCTTTTGGCTAAATTTACACCTTCATTAACAGCTGCCGACTTCGGTATTTTTTCTAAAAATATAATTTGATAAATTGACATTCGTAATATATTTAAAATCCATGGTGAGATTTTTTTTAATCGAATAGCGGAATATTTCTTTATAATTTCATCTAAAGTTAATTTCCATGTTGTCACTCCATATACAATTTCACAAATCAACCCAATATCTTTTTCACTTAAATTTTGTCTATTTTGATGGAGCATATTATCCAATACAATATTAGAATACCCTCCTTCTTTATCAATTTTATATAAAGTTTTCAATGCTACTTCTCTTGCTTTATCTATCATATTTTTCTCCGTCCCTAAATTTTATTTTTTTAATTATATATTTTTTTTATTATATTTTCTACTATTTTTGTATATTTTTTCTAAATTTCGGAAATGATACTTATAAAAGTTCTTTTGGAGGTTTTATATGGATATAAAGAAACATTTAATCATAACGGGAAGCTCTACCGTTTCATGGAAAGACGCAATTGTCAAAGCAATAACAGAAGCTTCTAAAACAATTGATTATTTATCAGAAGTTAAAATTATCGAGCAAAGAGCAAATATCGATGGCGACAGAATTTCTGAATATTTTGTAGATTTAGATTTAAGTTTCACTGTTGATTTAAATCGTAAAGATAGTTAGGAGGTTATAAATAAGATGAATCCTTTAGAAACAAAACAAACTTATCAAGATTATGTAGATAAAAAATCCCCCAATTCTCCTATTCTAAAAAACTGTTTTAACGCTTTTTGGGTTGGTGGTCTAATTTGTACAATTGGTCAGATTATTCTTAATATATGTAAAGAACGTGGTTTTGATACACAAACTTCTGGTACAATTGTTTCCATTTTACTGATTGGATTTTCTGCTTTTTTAACAGGGTTAAATTTATTTAATAAAATTGGAAAATTTGCAGGTGCTGGTTCTTTGATTCCTATTACTGGTTTTGCAAATTCAATTGTTTCACCAGCTATGGAATATAAATCAGAAGGATATGTAATGGGTGTTGGAGGTAAAATGTTTACTATTGCAGGTCCAGTTCTTGTTTTTGGTATTTCTGCATCCATCCTAGTTGGAATTGTATATCTTATTTTTAATACACAATCCATTACTTTAGTTTAAAAAACGAATTCCAGAATTTCTAAGCGATGAAAATCGCAAAGAAATTCTAGCAATTCCCATATTTATCTTGTACAGAAATTTCTCCTACTAGGAGAAATTTCCTACAATATAAAAAAATGAGACATAAGGGACAGTTCTAAAATGTCTCAATAATAAATCGAATTTTGTCTGATTCGACATTTTACGACAAATATATGAGACATTTTAGAACTGTCCCTTATGTCTCAATAGGAGATGATTTTTTGGAAAAGATAGGAAAACAAACTATAAAATTTAATACTCCACCAACAATAGTAGATTGCGCTAGTATTGTTGGTCCTAAGGAAGCTCAAGGTCCTTTAGCTAAATATTTTGATCAAACTTTAGACGACGAATTTTGGGGAGAAAAAACTTGGGAAAAAGCAGAAAGTAAAATTATAAAAGAAACTGTAAATACTGTTATTTCTAAGTCAGGTATTGCAGCAGCTGAAATTGATTGCATGTTTGCTGGTGACTTATTGAATCAATGTATTTCTTCTAGCTTTGGTTTAAGAGAAGAAAATATTCCGTTTTTTGGTGTATTTGGAGCCTGTTCTACTTTTGTAGAATCTATGAGTTTAGCTGCAATAGCTATAGAAGGTTTTGCAAATAATGTACTATGTGCTACATCTAGTCACTTTTGTAGTGCAGAGAAACAATTCAGATTTCCACTAGAACTCGGAAATCAGAGGCCACCATCTAGTCAATGGACTGTAACTGGTTCTGGGGCTGCTATTTTATCAAAAAATGGTACCGGTCCTTATATAACACACATAACACCTGGGAAAATTGTTGATATGGGAATAAAAGATGCTAATAATATGGGGGCAGCTATGGCTCCTGCATTTGTAGACACTTTAGTCACTCATTTCTTAGACACAGGTAGAAATCCTAGCTACTATGACGCTATTATAAGTGGGGATTTAGGTCATATTGGAAAAGAAATTTCAATCGATATCGCAAAATCTCAAGGATATAATATTAAGTCAAATTATAATGATTGTGGTGTTCTAATATTTGACAAAAATGCTCAGGATACACATTCTGGTCGGAAGTGGATGTGCATGTTGTGGAACTGTTTTCTCTGGTTATTTATTTAAACAACTAAAGGAGAAAAAATTAAAGAAAATACTATTAATAGCCACTGGTGCCTTAATGAATTCAACAAGTTCTCAACAAGGAGAATCTATCCCTGGTATTGCACACGCTATTAGTATTGAAGTATAAAAGAAATTTTATGAATAATTAATTTAAATGAAAGGATGTAAACAATATGGATATTAATTGGGCTAATGTTTTTGATTGGATGATGTTACTTAAATGTTTTGTAACAGGTGGTGCTATTTGTATTATCGGACAAATCTTAATTGATAAAACAAAGCTTACTCCTGCTCGAATTTTAGTTATATTTGTTACTACTGGAGCCATTTTAGGTGGTTTAGGTATCTATAAATATCTAGTTGACTTTGCGGGTGCGGGTGCAACTGTTCCACTCACTGGATTCGGTTACAATTTAGCTAAAGGTGCTATAGAGGGTGTGCAAGAAAGCGGATTAGTCGGAGCCTTTACAGGTGGTGTAAAAGCTGCCGCTGGTGGTATTGCTGCTGCTATTTTCTTTGGATATTTGGCATCTCTTATTTCAAAACCTAAAATGAAGAAACAATAAAAATGCCTAAATTGGCATTTTTATTGTTTCTTCATTTTATTTAGTTTATTTTCTACTACTTCTTCTGCAATTTCTCTTGCTTCCTTGTATGTAATTCCAGAATTAAAATTTTGTATAATATTACTTTGCTGATTTGTATTTTTTACCATCTCTTTTTTATGGTTAATTACTTTTTTAAATAGATATCCAATAGCACCAATTAATGTTGTAACAAGTAATGTAATTAAGGATACGATCAAAGGGTTATTTCCTAATTTTTCTAATATCTCCATATTTTTACCCCTTTCTAACTTAGTAGTGATCTCATATTATTACTCATAATAGATATTAATTGATCTATAATTTCAGCTTTCTCGTTATCCTCACCTAAAACCTTTAATTGTGAAGAAGCAATAGAGTAAATCAAATAATCGATTGCAGATACTAAACTAGCATTGTCTTTATTAGACACAACAAATTTATCATAAAAAGGATGATCAATATTCCATTCTATTACAGTTGTTTTACCTTTTAAATATGCACTAAATATATTTCCTGATCTTCCAGCTGATACTGTAATGAATTTAACTCTTACTTTCTTATTATTTAAATTTTCTTCCTCGCCTTTTTCCCCATTTTCTTCATAACTATATTCGGAACCTTCCTCTTTTGGCATAATTAATACATTTGATTTATTTTCAATTCCGCGTTCGGCATCCTCATGACTAATATCACTATTTACTATTTTTACACTTTGCTGATCTGCATTATTTCCTATTCTTATAATCTGAGCCTTTAAATATTGTTGCAATATATCATTAATAGAATCCATCATATCAATACCATTTTTAGTGAAGCCTACCCCCATTGCTTCATCCATCTCTGATAAAAATGATATTTCTCCTCTAAACCTATTATATTTATTATGTTTTGTTATCCATTTTGGCATATACCCAAAAGCTATTTCTCTACTGTTTCTTAAAATAGAAAAACCTTGATTTGGAATATTTATTTTTAGTTTTCTAGCTTCATCTTTAGGAAATAATGGTAATAACACTAATTTCGCATTAATAGTAGATGTCCTCTCATTCCCTTTCTTATCTTTCCATTTTATCTCGTAATTTTCATCACTATATACTTCTGTTTCTTTGTCCTCTAACCATAAAGGATCATCCATAAGTATTTTTGTATCGTTAACATAGAAATCAATTTTACTCATAAATTTTCTATATATTCTTGCTATCACTGTTTTCATCTTATTAGCAAATTGATTCATATTTTTATTTTTTATCCCAACACAATCTTCTATTATTACAATTGTTCCACTTTCATCTTGTACATACTTTTCAAATAATTCTATATCATCTTTATTGCCTTCTCCTATGTATTTAAGAAATTCGTTTTTTGCTTTAACCACATTCACATCTACACTACTCTTTAAAAAGATATTAAATTTTTTTTGCTTTGTTATTACTGTTGTTCTATTTCCTATTGAAATAGAAGCTGTGCTTAATCCCATTCCAAATTTTCCTAAGCAAGTATTGTCCTCTCTTACAACTTCTGACCCAAATTTTAAAGCCTGATCTAATATTCGATAATTCATCCCAGAGCCATTATCTGCTATTATAATCCTATCCTTCTCTAATATAAGCTTTACTTTGGTCGCCTCTGCATCTATAGAATTATCTATAATGTCACATATAGCAACATCATTTTCATAGCCCAAATGTTGAAGCGCATATATTAATATTCCAGCATTTGGCTCATTTTTCGAACTAAACTCTTCTATTTCTTTAGTTCCTGTAATTTCTTGTTCCATAATGAAACCCTCCTTAAATAAAAAAAATCTATCTAAAATTAGATAGACCCCATTTATAAGTTCCATTAAAAAACATCAAGAATAAAAAGTTTTATATTCTTTCTGTTTTGTTTTCCTATATAATTTGAACTTATAGACAAGGTGCTATACCCAATCTCGTCCTAATTATATCTATATAATATTATAAAGTCAATACCAAAACCAACTTTTTGTCATATTTTGTCATATACTTGTTACAGTTCAGTAAGCCACAAATATAAAAAAGAATAACTTTTGTTATCCTTTCTTACTATTTCTATTAAATTATTATGCTTTTTTTGCAATTTCAGCAATTTCTGTAAATGCTTTTGGATCTGATATAGCAAGTTCTGCTAACATTTTTCTATTGATTGAAACATTAGCTTTCTTTAATCCTGCTATCATTTTACTGTAAGTTGTTCCATTCAATCTTGCAGCTGCATTTATTCTTGCTATCCATAATTTTCTAAAATTACTCTTTTTATCTTTTCTTCCTACAT
>JBJFFC010000007.1:0-18099 GCA_051891395.1 Clostridia bacterium
AATGTTTTCCAATGCTTTCAAAATACATCTTTGCCATGGTATCGCCTTTTTTCATGGTACTTGAACCAAAGGCCTTGACACCATCATATAAGGTTTTATTTTTGTCTGGAATGATTAAGTCCTCATCCATTTTCATTAGATAGCCAATACCTGTACAAGTCGGACATGCTCCAAATGGATTGTTAAAAGAGAACATCCTTGGTGTTAATTCTGGGAAACTAAATCCACAGTCTGGGCAGGCATAATTACAGCTATATAAAACTGGCTTCTGACCTACAATGTCAATTAAAACTAAATTTTCTGCATGTTTTAATGCTACTTCTACTGATTCTGTTAATCGACTTATGATATCTGGCTTAATTACCAATCTATCTACGATTAGCTCAACTTCATGTTTTTTCTTTCTATCTAGCTTAATATCGTCTTGACCAAGTTCATATACTTCTCCATCTATTCTAACTCTAACGAACCCTTCTTTTTGGTATCCTTCTAATTGTTTGGTAAATTCTCCTTTTCTGCCCCTTACAACTGGTGCCAATATTTGAATTTTTGTACCTTCTGGTAAATTCATAATATTATCAATAATTTGGTCAATGCTTTGTTTTTCTATTTTCTTATGACAGTTTGGACAGTATGGAACTCCAATTCTCGCATACAACAAACGAATGTAATCATAAATTTCTGTTACAGTTCCTACGGTTGAACGCGGATTTTTAGAGGTTGTCTTTTGATCAATGGAAATGGCAGGAGAAAGACCATCAATTCTTTCTACATCCGGCTTTTCCATAAGACCTAAGAATTGTCTTGCATACGATGATAAGCTTTCTACATATCTTCTTTGTCCTTCTGCATATAAGGTATCAAATGCCAACGATGATTTTCCAGAACCTGAAAGTCCTGTTACAACAACTAATTTGTCTCTTGGTATTTCTAAATCTATATTTTTTAAATTATGTTCTTTTGCACCTTTTATAATTATTTTATCATTCATAATTTTCCCCCCAGAACATTATACTATATCCAAAAGATAAAAACAAGAGTTTGGTATATTTTTCTATATTAAATAATTGCAAAAACAAGTAAAACGGTCTCCCCACTGGGTGACCATTTTACTTGTTCATTGCATTCGTTATTTTATTAAAATATCCCTACAATTTCTCCCTTTTCATCAATATCAATACTTTCTGCTGCAGGCACTTTTGGAAGTCCTGGCATTGTCATAATTTTTCCTGCTAAGACTACAATAAAACCTGCGCCTGACTTTAATTCCACATTTCTTACATGAATATTATAATCCTCTTTACATTCCAGATTTTTAGGATCATCTGAAAAAGAATATTGTGTTTTGGCAATACAAATTGGTAAATTACCATAACCTAGTTCTTCTATTTTTTTCATTTCTTGGATAGATTCTTCTGAATAGTCCATCCCTTTTGCTCCGTATATTTTAGTAGCTATTTTCTCGATTTTAGTTTGGATAGAGTCTTCTAAGTCGTAAATATAGTGGAAGTTTTCTTCTTGCTCTGTTAATTTTACTAACTTTTCAGCAATATCTCTAGCACCTTCTCCTCCTTTGGCCCAACCTTCTACCAAGCTTAATTCAACGCCTTTTTCTGCTAATTTTTCTTTTAGGAATTCAATTTCTTTTTCCGTATCTTGTACATAGCGATTTAAAGCTACAATAACATTTAATCCAAATTTATTTTTTAGGTTGTCAATATGGCGATACAAATTATCAATTCCTTTTTCAATACCTTCTATGTTTTCTTCTTGTATTTTTTCTTTTTCTACACCACCATGGTATTTGATAGCTTTTATGGTTGCTACCAATACGACAGCATCTGGTTTAATACCTGCTTTTCTACATTTGATATCTAGGAATTTTTCTGCTCCCAAATCAGCACCGAATCCTGCTTCTGTTATGACATAATCCGATAATTTTAATGCCGTTTTGGTTGCAATTATACTATTGCATCCATGTGCTATATTAGCAAATGGTCCCCCATGAATAATGGCTGGTGTATGTTCTAAAGTTTGTACTAAGTTTGGCTTGATAGCATCTTTTAAAAGCACTGTCATAGGTCCCTGCGCATTTAATTGTTTGGCATAAATAGGTTGTCCTTTTTTATTATAACCTATTAATATATTTCCTAATTTTTCCTTTAAGTCTTTTAAATCTTTTGCTAAGCAAATAATTGCCATAATTTCAGAGGCTACTGTTATATCAAACTTATCATGTCTTGGAACAATTTTCTTTTCTCCAGATAATCCTGTTTCAACTTCTCTTAGTTGCCTATCATTTAAGTCCATACATCTTTTCCAAACCACCTTATCGAAACCTAATTCATTTCCAAAATAAATATGGTTATCAATCATGGCAGATAACAAATTATTAGCAGAAGTAATGGCATGAATATCTCCTGTAAAATGAAGATTGATATCCTCCATTGGAGCTATTTGCACTCTTCCTCCTCCTGTTGCTCCTCCTTTTATTCCAAAAACCGGTCCTAAGGAAGGTTCTCTTAGAGTAAGCATCACTTTTTTACCTATTTTTTGTAATCCATCAGCAATTGCTATTGAGATTGTTGTTTTTCCTTCTCCTAACGGAGTTGGACTCATTGCTGTTACTAAAACTAGTTTTCCATCTTTTTTATTCTTATTTTTTTCATAAACTTCATTAGAAATTTTTGCTTTATATTTTCCATATAGTTCAACATCTTCTTCTGCAATGTCTATTTTTTTTGCTATATCTGTTATTTTTTCTAGTTTAGTATTTCTTGCAATTTCTATATCTGTCATAACAATGTACCTCCTTATGTATTTTATTCTATCTAACTGAGATTAAGATAAAATTAGGTAGAATTAAGTAGTTTCTAAGCCATTAACCCCACAATTACCCCTATTAAAGCTCCGACAAATACTTGAACTGGTGTATGTCCTAAAACTTCTACTAATCTTTCTGACACTTGTATTCCTGTTAACCCTGGAGTATCTATCAATTTATTTAGCAATGCTGCTTGTTTTCCAGCGGCTCTTCTTACTCCACATGCATCATACATTACTACAAATGCTACTATAAGTGCTAGTGCAAATATAGGTGTATTAACTCCTTGATATTTTCCAATCAAAGTAGCTAAGCCAGCTACTACAGCCGAATGAGAACTTGGCATTCCTCCTGCTCCCATAATTCTTTTGAAATTAAATTTCTTTGTGGTTACTAAATCGTAAATCAATTTAAATAGTTGTATTCCAAACCACAACAAAAATGGTATATAAATATATTTATTTTGTATGAACCCTATTAAATCATTCATTTTAGTTCTTTCTCCCCTTTTACTCTATTATTCTTCTGTTTGAAAATCCTTTTCTTTTATTTCTCCATCCTGATTTACTAGAATGGTAATTTTCTTTTCAGCTTCTTCTAGTATTTTGTTGCATTCTTTTGAGATTTTAATTCCCTGTTCAAATTTTGATACAGAATCATCTAAGCTCAAATCACCATTTTCCAATTCTGTTACAATTCTCTCTAAATCCTCTATTTTCTCTTCAAAACTTTTACTCATATTTTCCTCCTTAAATGGTCACTATGTATCCGTCCCTATTTAACCATCGCTTGCTTTTTTCCATCAACTAATCTAATTTCTACTAAATCACCTGTATTCAATTCTTCTTTACTCTTTACAATTTTTCCATTCTTTTCTGTTATTGAGTATCCTCTATATAATGTTTTTAATGGACTTAATGCATCTAGTTTTGCTACTAATTCAATATATTTTGTTTTTTCTTTTTCATGCTTAGTTTTAATTATCTTATCCAATTGTTTTATATAATTGTCTAATCGCAAATAATTATCATTTATTCTTCTACATGGTTCTTTGAATACTGAACTTGACATGCATTTCTCATATCTGAGTTTCATTAATTCTATTTTTTTTATTAAAGACATTCTCAATCTATCTTGATTATTTTCTATTTTTCTTCTTATCTCATATACATCTGAAACAGCTAATTCAGCTGCCGCAGATGGAGTCGGTGCTCTTAGGTCTGCCACGAAATCAGCTATGGTAAAGTCTGTTTCATGACCTACTGCCGATATAATAGGAATCTCTGAATTGTATATACTATGGGCAACAATTTCTTCATTAAATGGCCATAAATCTTCTAAAGATCCTCCACCTCTTGCCAAAATTAGCACATCAGCTAGTCTGTTTCTGTTCATATATTCAATTCCACTTGCTATTTTTTCAGCAGCCCCCTCTCCTTGTACAGGAACAGGAAACAATCTTATATATACATTAGGATTTCTTCTCGTTGAAACATTTATAATATCTCGTATTACAGAACCAGTCTGCGATGTTAATACTCCTATGATTTTAGGCATCATTGGAATTTTCATTTTATGCTCTTCATTAAATAGTCCTTGCTCTTCTAGTCTTGTTTTCAATTCTTGATATTTTGTATATAAATCGCCTAATCCATCTTCTTCCATAGCTCTTACATATACTTGATAGACTCCATCTCTTTCAAAAACAGAAACCCCACCCAAAATCATAACTTTCATACCATCTTTAGGCATGAAAGTTAGTTTGCTAGCATAGGACTTAAACATAATACATTTAATTAGAGATTTATCATCTTTTAAAGTAAAATACATATGGCCTGTATAATGATTTTTAAAATTTGATATCTCTCCTTTAATTAATATATTATTTAAATACTCATCATCTGCTATTTTATCTTTTATATATTTATTTAAATCTGAAACTGTAATTGCTAATTCTGCATATTTCATTTTAATTTTCTTCCTTCTCTTCGTTCACAACACTTGCCAAAATTCCATTTACAAAATTTTTAGAAGTGTCTTCTCCATATTTTTTAGCTAATTCCACTGCTTCATTAATTACAACCTTAAATGGTATATCTTTATATTTTATTTCATAGATAGCTAATTTTAGTATCGATAAATCTATTTTAGAAATTCTTTCAATCTTCCAGTCAGCTTTTAAATTTTTTTCTATTCTTTCCATAATATCTTTTTCGTTTTTTTCTATTCCAAAAATAGCATCTTTGATATAGGCAATAGCATTTTTATCTGTTATATTATTGCTTTCAATATATAGTTCTATCGCTTCTTCTTTCTCTTCTTTTTTTTGTATTTCTAAACTATAAATTAGTTTAAATGCTTGTTCTCTAATTTCTGTTCTATTCATTTTCTTCCCCTTTAGATCATTACATTTTATCAATAAAATCCTTTAATTTAGTTTTTACCGAATCCTTATTTTGTTGTACATAATTTCCTATAAAAGCTCCTAATACTAATACAACAATTGCTAATATTAAATCATGTAATCTTGTAATTAAAATTAATATCGCTATAACAACCCCAATAATAGCGCCCTTATATTGATTCCAGAACTCCTTTAATGTGTTCATATTATCACATTCCTTTCCGAATTAATATTTATACATATTTTACTCTTCTATTGTTTTTGGCACAACTTTTTTTACTGTAATATTTACTTCTTTTACTTCTAAATCTGTTGCCGTTTTTATTTTTTCTTTTATTTTTGTTTGAAGATTTGCCGATAAATCTTTTATAACTGCTTCTGGACTTACAACTAAATTAACATATACCATTACATTATTCTCTTTATCTAATTCCACTCTAGTAGAAACATCCTCTGCACTTTGAAAATTTAATGCAACTGAATTTACAAGATTTTCAATAGTTTCTTTAGAAATTAGAAGTTTTCCACTTTCATTTTCTAATAAAATTCCTTGTGAGTTTTTTACTTGCTCTTTTGATTTGGAATCAAAAAATATACATTTTATGGAAAGTAAGATAAATACCACACTAAATCCAAGTAATACTTTACTTGATAAATCTCCTACTATAAGTTTATAAACTACATTTCCTGCCAAGCCCATGTCTAACCAACCAAATATTAATAAGCATAATATAATAGATAATATTAGCATAATACAAGAATATATAATTAATGCGATTTTTTCTATAATTTTCATTTCAACTCTCATTCCTTTCTTAAGGCACAAATCTAGTTTGCTAACCTTTATTCTTCATCATTTTTTTCATTAGTTTTAGTAGCTTCTTCTGTTTTTTCTTCTTTTGCTACATCTGTATTAACACCTTGAACATGCACATTTACTTCTTCTACATTTAATCCAGTCATACTCTCAACTGCTTTTTTCACTCTGTTTTGAATTTCAAAAGCGACATCTGGTATTCTTGAACCATATTCTACAATTATATTAACATCTATTTTTGTGTTATTATCAGCTACATCTACTTTTATTCCTTTGGCTAAGTTTTTCTTTCCACTAAAAACTTCTGAAATTCCTCCTGCAAATCCACCTGACATTCCAGCAACTCCTGGAACTTCTGATACGGCAACTCCCGCAATTACCGCTACTACATCATCTGATATTTTAATACCATCATTTTCTGTTTTTATTTCATTATCTAATTCTACCATTTCCTCTTTTTCTTTGTTTTCTTCACTCATTATTTTTCCTCCTTTTGTATATCTTTTTATTTCTATGATTAAAAATCTTATAATGTAAGAAAATTGATATACTTTTATTTTTATAACAAATTAAGTATATCAATTTTTTCCTTTTTTTACAACTATTTTCACTAAATTTTCAATTAAACACTTCAAATTCTTGTATTGGATTCCCTCTTAAAAAATCTCCAACTGGCATTCTTTTAGCATTCTCGCCTTGAATCTCTAATACTTTAATAATTCCATCTTTCGCTTTTATAAATAATCCATCTCTAGAATCAGAAACCATCACCGTTCCACTTCTCAATATTTCCATACCATCTGCCATTATTTTATCATTTGTTGCAATTGCAACTTTCCAGAATTTTATTTTCTTTCCATTTAAAAATGTATACGCACCCATAATTGGATTTAATCCTCTTACTAAGTTTTTAATTTCCTGTGCCGTTTTATTTTCCCAATCTATTTTAGCCATTTCTTTATTAAGCATTGGTGCTAAAGTAAAATCTTCTCCCTGCTTTTCTCGTGGAGCAGTTCCTGCTTCCACTCTTTTTAAAGTATCTACTAAAAGTTTTCCTCCAATTTCAGAAAGTCGATCCCATAATTCTCCGGTAGTCTCATCTTCTCCGATTTCAACTTCTTCTTTTAAGATCATGTCTCCTGTATCCATTCCTACATCCATATACATAGTAGTAATTCCTGTTGTTTTATCTCCATTTAATACAGCCCATTGAATCGGAGCAGCTCCTCTATATTTAGGAAGCAAAGAACCATGAACATTAATACATCCTAATTTTGGAATGTCTAAAATTTCTTTTGGCAATATTTTTCCATAAGCTACTACACAAATAACATCTGGGTCTAATGCTTTTATTTCTTTTATAAATTCTTCATTATTTTTTACTTTTAATGGTTGATATATTTTTAGTCCCTTCTCCATAGCAAATTCCTTAACAGGCGATGCAACCATTTTCATTCCCCTCCCTTTTGGTTTATCTGGATTTGTTACAACGCCTAAAATCTCATGTCCGGCATTATAAATTGCTTCTAAACTTTCTTTTGCAAAATCTGGAGTCCCCATAAAAACAACTTTCATATTCTTCCTCCTATTACTTTTTCAAAGATGTGTCCCAAAATGGACATTTTGTCCAGCTAACGCATAAGTTATCCGTAATTCGCTAAAAGCTCAAACGGCTAACTTAAAAAGCGTAACGTCCCCAATTGGACATTATTTTTCTGGTTCTATATATTCTAAAGTTCCTGGTATTATTTTATCTACAAATACTTCTCCATTTAAGTGGTCTACCTCGTGACAAATTGCTTGAGCAAGTAAGTCTTTTGCTTTTACCTTCTTTCTTTTTCCTTCTCTATCTGTATACTCTGCTGTTACTTCTGTTGGTCTAACTACTTTTGCAAATTGATTAGGAAAGCTTAAACATCCTTCATCAACTTCTTCAGCACCTTTTGTTTTTAATATAACTGGATTAATTAAGACAATTGGACCTTTATCATCATAAAGATCTATTACGACTACTCTCTTTAATACTCCAACTTGTACCGCAGCCAAGCCTACTCCATTATATTTATGCATGGTTTCTATCATATCATCAATTAATGTTTGTAACTTTTCGTCAATTACTTCTACATCTCTTGATTTCTTTTTTAATATTTCGTCTCCTTCATATCTTAAGTTTCTAATCGCCATAATTTTACCCCTTTCTACTCCACGCTCCCTTGTTTACATCATATTATTCGGATTTACATCTATAGATATTCTTGTTCCATTCAAGTCTTTTTCATAGATCTTCTTTAAGCAGTCATTAAATATCTTATTTGCTTCTTCATCCATGTTCCCTTTTATAATAACTCGAAAGCGTATTTTATTTTGTATCTTATCGATTGGTGCTGGCATTGGAATAAATACTTTAAATTTCTCACTTAAATTATCTTTTAAATATTTATATACCCAATTGCTTACATTTTTTATTTCGGTTTCTTTTAAACCACTAAAGCTAATTAATATTATATCGCAAAATGGAGGATATTTCAACTGTTCTCTTAGAGCAATTTCTGTTTCATAAAACATTTCATAATTTTGTTTTCTTGCACATTGTATACTAAAATTTTCTGGATTATAACTTTGAACAATTACTTTTCCCGGTAAATTTTCTCTTCCTGCTCGTCCGTGCTACCTGTGTTAAAATTTGAAAAGTTCTTTCATTGGCTCTATAATCATCAATATTGAGAGAACTGTCTGCAGCAATAACTCCTACTAATGTTACATTTGGAAAATGATGTCCTTTTACTACCATTTGTGTTCCAATTAAGATATCTATACTTTCATTTTTAAATTCATTTAATATCTGTTCATGAGAATTCTTCTTAGTAACTGTATCAACATCCATTCGAATTGTTTTGGCACCGAGGAAATTGTTTGTGTATTTCTTGCTCTAGTTTCTGAGTTCCTGTTCCAAAATAGCGTATTTTATCACTATGACATTCTGGACAAACCTTTACTAAATCTTCTTCATAGCCACAATAATGGCATTTTAACTTTCTTTCATGACTATGATAAGTCAAGCTTATATCACAATTTTTACATTTAACAGTATACCCACAATTTCTACACATAATAAAAGTAGAATAGCCACGCCTGTTTAAAAATAATATCGTTTGTCTTTTTTGTTTTAGATTTTCTTCTATTGATTGATATAAATCTACACTTAGACAAGAGCGATTTCCATTCGCTAATTCTTGTTTTAAATCAATAACTGTCACTTCTGGTAAAGAAGATTGATTAGCTCTTTTCGTCAATTTTAATAATTCTATTTTTTTTAATTCTGTGGCTTTATAATACGTATTTATGTCCGGAGTTGCACTTCCTAAAAGAAGTGGACAATCGTTTTGCTTTGCTATATACTTTGCTACTTGTTTTGCATCATACTTCGGATTCGATTCTGATTTATAAGAACTATCATGTTCTTCATCTATTATAATAATTCCTAAGTCCTTTACAGGTGCGAATATAGCAGACCTTGCTCCAATTACTATTTTCACTTTTCCTGTTCTTATTCTATTCCATTCATCATATCTTTCGCCAATTGATAATTTACTATGTAACACTGCTATTGTTTCTTTTCCAAATCTTGAAATAAATCGATCTAACATTTGTGGTGTTAAAGATATTTCAGGAACTAATACAATAGCTGTTTTCTCCATCGCTATCACTTTTTGTATTAATTGCAAATATACTTCTGTTTTTCCGTGAACCAGTAACACCATATAACAAAAAATTCTTATACTGTTTTTCTTTTATTGATAATTCTACTTTTTCATAAGCATCTTGCTGTTCTTCTGTCAATATTAAATTATCTGTTTTTTGAATATTTTTATCTTTTAATGGATTCCTTTCTATTTTCTTTTCCATTAATTCTAAATATTCATTTTTTATTAGCGTATTAACAATTGCTCTAGAACAATCTGTATACATTTCAATTTCTGGTATAGTGACTCCTTCATTATTCTTCACAAAATTAATTACACTCTTTTGTTTCTCAGACTTTATTTTCCCCGTTTCAATATCAAGTTCTATTTCCTCTAACTCTTTTTTTAAGTACACCGCATTTATCGTTTTATCTTGTACTTTATTTCCTTTACCTCTATTTCCAGGCGGTAACAGCAGTTTTATACAATCTGATACATTGCAAAAGTATTGCTCAGCCATCCATCTAGCAAGTTCAATTTGTTTGTCTGTTAGACTATCTTCAATTTTTGCTATATTTTTCAATTCAAATTGTGATTGTTCTTTTACTCCTACTACAAAAGCTTCTTCCAATTTAGCGCCCTTGCCAAAAGGAACTAGCACTTTACTACCAATTATAATAAAATCTTCTAGTTCTTTAGGTATATTATAGTCAAATGTTCTATTTAGCTTTTTGGCTGTTCTATTTATGATTACTTCTGCTATCATTTTAGCTCCTTTTACGTTATTTTTATTATGTTTTATAGTATATCAAATTTTTATTTTTATTACAATAATATGATAAGTAAAAAAATAGCATATAAAAAACTTCTTTCAACGCAAAAAACAAGCATACGCTTGTTTTTCCTTTAACTATTTACTTAAATTCTTGCTTCTGTTTCTATTATAGTCATTATTAATTGTACAGTTTTTTCAAAATCATCATTTTTTATCATATAATCATATAAAGGTATTTTTTTCTCTTCATATTCCAATCTTCCAAGTCTTAATTCAATTTCTTCTTCACTTAGATTGTCCCCTCTTTGAATTAACCTTCTTTTCAATTCTTCTCTTTCAACTCTTAAAAAGATTGTAACTAGCTTAGTTTCGTTCTTTAATAATCTTATCAAGTTTTCTGTACCATTTACCTCAATATCTTTCACTATTATCTTTCCACTTGCTATTTTTTCATTCATTAATTTTTTTGATGTGCCATAGTAATTTTCATGGTGTAAATCATATTCATAAAACTCATTATTTTTTATTTTTTCTTCAAATTCTTTTTTAGTAATAAAATGATATTGTACTCCTTCTTCCTCTCCTGGTCTTGGATTTCTAGAAGTATATGAAGGCAAAGATATTACATTTTCCATTCTTTTTATTAGTTCTTTTTTTATTGTATCTTTTCCGGCTCCTGATACTCCTGATAATATTACTAGCATATTTCTACCTTCCCCTCTGCAATTTCATTAGCAGCCAAAGTAACTGGAGATTCTTCTTTTACATCGGTTTTAGCTTCATCACCTTCCGCTATTTGTCTTGCACGTCTTGCAGTTGCTATTACTAATTCATATCTGTTCTCTGCTTTATTTAATAATTCTGAAACACTTGGTTTTACCATCATTTTAAAATCACTCCCTATTTTTTATTTTAATTATTTACTAGTATCTACTAGTTGTCTATTTATATCTTCTTGTGACATAGTTTTGTCAATTCTTGATCCAACCGTTTCTGGTTGAACTGCTGATAATATGATATGTCCTGAATCCATAATTAATACAGCCCTTGTTCTTCTACCATAGGTAGCATCAACTGCTGTTTTGTTATCTTTTGCCTCTTGCACCATTCTTTTAATAGGTGCTGATTCTGGACTTACAATTGCTACAATTCTCTCTGCTGAAACAATGTTACCAAATCCTATATTTACTAATTGCATAAAATCAATCCTTCCTATTCTATATTTTGAACTTGTTCTCTTATGTTTTCTATTTCTGTTTTTAAATCTATAACGTCATTTGTAATTTCTAAATTATTAGCTTTTGAACCAATGGTATTCGTTTCTCGATTCATTTCCTGTATAATAAAATCTAATTTTTTTCCAATCGCCTCATTAGAAGTTAATAATGTTTTAAATTGTGATATATGGCTATTTAATCTTATTACCTCTTCTTGGATAGAACACTTATCAGCATATATAACAACTTCTTGTGCCAATCTTGACTTATCAATTTCTTGATCTTTTAGAATTTGCTTGATTCTTTCTTCTAATTTTACTACATATTCTTCAATAAGTCCAGTAGAAAGTTCAGATATTTCATTAACTTTTAATTGTATCTTGTCTAATCTTAATAATAAATCTTCTGCTATTTTCTGACCTTCTATTTGTCTCATTTGCACTAAATTATCAGTTGCCACTTTTACTGTTTCTAGTACTTCTTTTTTTATTGTTTCATCATCTTGATTATTTTGTATATTTAATACGTCTGGATACTTTGCTATATCTGTAACTTGTATATCAGCTAATATATTTTCTTTTTGAGCCAACTTTTTTAACTCATCAATATAAGCTTTTGCTAATTCCGTATTTATTTTTATTTCTTTTCCCTCTAATGAATTATTTTCAAAAGTAATAAAAACATCAATTTTACCTCTTTTAGCTTTAGAAGCAATTTCTCGTTTTATTATTTCCTCTAAATAACTAAGCTGTCTTGGCATCTTTACTGATACATCTAAATATCTATGATTTACACTTTTGATTTCTATCTGATATTCTCTTAAATCTTTGGATAAGTTTGCTCTGCCATATCCTGTCATACTTTTAATCATTTTCTTTTACCTCTTTTTTTGGTTTTGTTGTCTTCTTTTTAGTTGTTGTTTTTTGGGTTGGTTTCTCATCAGTCTTTGTTTTTATATCTTCTTTTACTGTTTGTTTTTGACTTTCTTTTTTTGATTTTGTTTTTCCACTACTATTATTTGCTTTACTTGAAGTTTTTTTGATAGTTTCTGCTGTTTCTTCACTAACTCCCTTATTTTTATTGCTACTTGTTGTTTTCGCTTTCGTTGTTTTAGTTTTCTTTGTCTTAATTGTCTTATTCGTTTTAGATTCGCTATTATCTTTATCAGCTTTTTTGATTTTACTATTTTCTTGTACTTTTTTTGGTTTTAAATCCTCACCGTCTTTTTCTTTTTGTTCTTCGAATCTTGTTTTTCTTTTCTTTGCTTCCTTCTTTACTGGTTCCTCTTCTTTAACAATTTCTGATATGTCACTTAATCCTTTTAAGTATTCTTTTCTATCTTTCGTATAAATAACAATCGATTTAAAAACATAATAAATAGAAATTATATAAGATGAAGTCAATAGATATAATCTAAAATCATATTTAAATAAGGTAATCACATGCATAATCGATAAAGAATGTAGTGATAAAGCCAGTAATTCTATACCGTTTAGCGCAATTTCTCCCTTATCGGCTTTGTAAGCTTTTTCTAATAACCATATCCCTAATACTAAAAACGCACCTGCAAAAACTTCTATATCTTGAACCAATCTTTGTAAATCCATCCTAGTATAAGCAAAATTCAAAACAATAAAATAAAGCATCACTCCAATAGCACTTAATAAATTTTTGAATATTTTTTCCATTGTTTCCTCCTAAATTTCTAGTTCATACATTATAACACTTAAAACATTAAAAGCTACTGTTTCTGTCCTTAATATTCTTTTTCCTAAAGTTATGGTTCTAGCTCCGCTGTTCTTGTAACAACGTAACCTCATCTGGTGTAATTCCACCTTCTGGTCCAATTATGACAGCAATCTTTATTTCTTCCTTGTTATATTTCTCTTTTATTTTCTTCAATTCTTGTTTTATTGTGACTTCTTTTTCATTTTCATATGCTATTAATACTATATCATATTCTTCTATTGAATTACAAATATTTTTTATATTTATTACTGAATTTATATTAGGGATTATGTTTCTTCCACATTGTTTAGCTGCTACTTCTGCTATTTTTTGCCATCTTTGTATCTTTTTTTGCTTATCTTTTTCATTTAATTTCACAACACATCTTTTCATCTCTACTGGTGTAATATCGTAGACACCTAATTCAACAGACTTTTGAATAATTAATTCCATTTTATCTGCTTTTGGTAATCCTTGCATAATTGTTACTTTTATATTTGATTCTACATTATTTTCTAATTCTTCTTTGATTTCACATTCTATATATTCCTCATCAATTTTTAGTATCTCACATACATAGTCTTTCTTATTGCATGTATTGCAAATCGTTAATTTGTCTCCGACTTTTTCTCTTAATACATTTTTAATATGATTAACATCATTTCCTATTATTTTTATTTTTTCTTCCTTTACTTGCTCTTGATTTACAAAAAATTTCGGCATATTATTCTCCTTTATACGGACTTTATTATATCATATAATTCCTGTTTTTTCTACCTAAAAAAAGAAATTATATCCAGATTTTTAATCTAAATATAATTTCTTCTTTATTAATTTATTTCATTCTTATTAATAATTTTCTGCTTTAATTTCAAAATATGCTTTTGGATGAGCACATACTGGGCATACCTCTGGAGCTGATTTTCCAATTACTATATGTCCACAATTTCTACATTTCCAAATTCTATCTCCATCTTTGCTAAATACTAATCCATCTTCTACATTTTCTAATAATTTTTTATATCTTTCTTCATGTTCTTTTTCGATTTTTGCAACTTCTGCAAAAAGGAATGCAATATGATCAAATCCTTCTTCTTTTGCTTCTTTTGCCATTCTATCATACATGTCTGTCCATTCATAATTTTCTCCTTCAGCTGCTGCTTTTAAATTTTCAGCTGTAGATAAAATTTCTCCACCTTGTAATAATTTGAACCACATTTTTGCATGTTCTTTTTCGTTATCAGCTGTTTCTTGGAAAATTGCTGCTATTTGTTCATATCCTTCTTTTTTTGCTTTGCTTGCAAAGTATGTATATTTATTTCTTGCTTGAGATTCTCCTGCAAAAGCCTCCATTAAATTTTTTTCTGTTTTACTTCCTTTTAATTCCATTTAAAATTCCTCCTTGTTTTTATTTTGATTTACATTTCTCACATATTCCACTAATTGTTATACTATTTACATCTATGTCTATATTAGCTTGTTGTTTAATACTTTCCATTATTTTTTCTTTTTCAAAATCATAACAAAAATCAAAAACTTTACCACAAACCTTACACACAGCATGATAATGATCTTTATGTAAATAGTCATACCTATCTGGACCTGTTGCCATCGTAATTCTCTGGATAGTTCCTTGTTCTACTAGAATGTTTATATTTCGATATACCGTACTTCTACTAATTTTTGGTTCTCGCTTTATTACCAAACCATAAATTCCTTCAGCAGTTGGATGTGTTCGGCTATTCTTTATAACATCTAGTATCACAGTTCTTTGTCTGGAATAGTTGTTCATAAATCTCTCCTTTTAAACTAGGAATTATTCCTAATTTCATTTGTATTTTATATGATTTGTTTCCTATTGTCAAGAGATTTTTTTAAATATTTTTATGATTTCTTAATAATTAATTTTTTATATCAATTTTTCTGGATTTAAATCTTCTAATTCTTTTAATACAAATCTTCCATCTTTTCTAATTAACTCATTATCGAAATAAATTTCTCCTCCACCATATTCTGGTGTCTGAATATTTACAATATCCCAATGTATACTTGAACGATTTCCATTGTCGCTTTCTTCCAGACTATCTCCAGGTGTAAAATGAAAACTTCCTTTTATTTTCTCATCAAATAAAGTATCTCCTATTGGTTTTTCAATATATGGATTTAGCCCTAAAGCAAATTCTCCAATATATCTACTTCCTTCATCGGTATCTAATATTTGATTTATTTCTTTCTCTTTATTGGCAGTTGCTTTTATTATCTTTCCATCTTTAAATTCAAATTTTATATTATTAAATAATATACCATTATATCTAGATTCTGTGTTATAGGTTATGTATCCATTAACACTTGTCTTTACTGGTGCTGTTGCGACTTCTCCATCTGGTATGTTAAAAGTTCCCATATATTTTTCTGCTGGTATTCCATCTATACTAAATTTTAAATCTGTCTCTGGACCAATAATGTGAACATTTTTTGTTCTATTCATCAAGTCGACTAAACTATCCATTGCTTTTGACATCTTTTCATAATCCAAGGTGCATACCTTAAAATAAAAATCCTCAAATTCCTCTTTACTCATATTGCTCATCTGTGCCATTGAACTATTTGGATATCGTAAAATACACCATTTAGTATTTTTTACTCTTTCTTCAAAATGTACTGGTAGTGTATAATATTTATTATATATTTCCATTTTTTCTTTTGCTATTCCATTTAACTCTGCTGTATTAGAATTTGCCCTTATTCCTATATAAGCATCCATGTCTTTCATTCGTTCTAAATCATATTTTGCATATAATTTTATTTGTTCTTCTGAACAATTTTTTAATATTTCCCTTAATATTTCATAATTTATGATATTAAAATATGCATTTGCTCCTTTTAATTCAGTTTGTTTTATTAATTCTTTTCCCAAAGGAACAGCATCTTCACCTAATATTTCTATCAATATGTTTTCATTTTCTTGTAAATTTACTGAATGACTTAGTAAATTGTTTGCTAATTTTTCTATTCTTAAATCTTTCATTAATTTTTCTCCTATTTTAATTTGTTTAACCTATTTCTATCATATTTAAAATATTTTTTCAACTATATTAATTTGATTATTTTATGTCAATATGCTATAATTAGTTTATTAACTACATGGAGGTTTTACTTATGTTAAGAGAATTCTTTCATTGTTTGCAATGCAAAAATTTTTGCAATTGTACTAGAAGGTTCCGGCCTTATAATGATGAACCTGATTTTACTCACATTGAAATTGAGGACTCGTCGTTAATTGCGGAGAACCCAAATAAGTGCAAAAAGCCAATGAAAATCTCTCAAAAAAAATGACTAAATTTAGTCTGCCCCTTTTTAGGGGCTTCTTTTTTTACTATACTGATAAAATAATAAAGACTCAAGTTTGTTATCAAACTCGAGTCTTTATTATTTTAGTTTATCTCAAAATTAGATATAAATGGAAATAGTCCATCTTCTATCGGAAACAATGAGATTTTCCCACCAATAAACATCAATTCCTCCAAAAAAATCTCTAAGTTATCTATTGGAATATCATTAATAGATAATCTATGCATTTTCGGATTACGACATACGGTAAAAAGAACCTTTGTATCATGCTTTTTTCCTTCTCTTAGAAGCATTTCTGCAACTTCACATGCAAAATTGCCTGTTATCAAGTCATTAGTCCTAAAATCTTCAACTGTAAGTTTTCCTGTTTTAACTGCTATTCCTTCTGCTTCAAATATTTTTCTTGCACGAGGATCTTTACAGGTAACATTTTGAAAACCAAGTTGATGAAGTTTTCTTCCTAATAAGCAGTTTCTTCCTGAACATATATCCAAGATTTTAATATTTCTATCAAAATTTTCAGCAATTTTTCTTGTCAAAACTTTTACTTGGGTTAACTCTATTGCGTAATAGTTTATAAAATCGCTATAAAAATCTGTTCTTTGATATAAAGTGCTTCTCTTTATATCCCAATGTTGATTAAAATCTTTCCATAATATATCTTTATCAACATCATTAAGCTTATTCGGGTTCTCCTCAATGTACTTAATAAGTAATTGCCGTAAATTTTCTCTGTCCATGTTGTTTCCTCCTAATGTTTTATGTAATCTATTTTATCATGTTTTCTTTATAACGTCAAATTTTAGCAACTTTGGAAAAATTTTTGCTATCTATAATGAAAAGTTAAATAGCTTAGCACTTACTATTAAGTACCAAGCTATTTCTTTTTTATAGGCAATTACTTCTTAACTTGCATTGCACCTCTCCACAATACTTTTTCTAAGTCATATCTTCCCATAGTTTCTTCATGGATATATAATTTTTCCCAGTCAGTAAAAAATCTTTCCAAATCTTGAGCATCAAAAAATCTTTTATATCTTCCATCACCGGTTTCATATATTGGATATTTTTTTCAAAAGAAAAAATCATCCACTTTGTACTGAACCCAAAAAGTTGGACAGTGTAGATTAAGCTACTAATACGGAATGTTCTCTGTATTTAACAGGGGACATTCCTTTTAGTTTACTTTTAATTCTTATATTATTATAATAATCTATATATTCAATTATATCTTTTTTTAATTCTTCTATATATTCAATTATATCTTTTTTTAATTCTTCTATATTCTTATATTCTTTTT
>JBJFFC010000008.1:0-3961 GCA_051891395.1 Clostridia bacterium
GAAAACAGAGCAGAAGATGCAGCAAAAGAAGCAATCCAAAGCCCATTATTAGAAACATCAATTGAAGGAGCAAAAGGAGTAATTATTAATATTACAGGTGGAGAAGACTTAGGACTACATGAAGTAAATACGGCAGCTGAATTAGTTCAACGTAGCGTAGATCCTGAAGCAAATATTATATTTGGTACTGTAACAGATCCAAATATGACAGATGAGATTCAAATTACAGTAATTGCAACAGGATTTGAAAAGAATGAGCCAATATCAAGTATTGGAGTAGATAATATTGTATCAAAAACTTGGGAAAAGAAAATAAATTCAATACCAGTAAGTACGGATACAAATTCATCACAAAATGATTTAGATATACCTTCTTTTTTAAGAAAAAACAAAAACAAAAATATGTAAAATAGTACAAAGAGAAAACTACTTACCGCGATATCAAAAAGAAATAATCGAAAACAATCGATTATTTCTTTTTTTCGCCAATAAGAAAAGACAACATTTTTATAATAGAAGTAGTACAATAACTTGGCAGGTGATGATATGACTATTTATATTGATGTAGTATTAATTGAAAATCTTATTATGAACTATATCATTTTATTCACAACAGGACTAATATTAAAATTAAAAATACAACCTATAAGAATTTTAATAGCAAGTTTATTAGGAGCCATCTATTCAATCATAGCATATGCAGGAGTGTTAAAAATATATTCTAGTTTTATATTAAAAATAGTATTATCTGTTTTGATTGTATACATAGCGTTTAATCCACAAAGTGTAAAAAAAATGTGGAAAGATCTATTAATATTTTATCTAACGTCCTTTGTATTTGGAGGTGCAGCCTTTGCACTTATCTACATTGTAAAGCCTCAAGATATTATAATGAAAAATGGACTTTTCTTAGGGACATATCCTCTAAAAACAGTAATGTTAGGAGCTGTTATTGCTTTCATTATTATCATAGCTGCTTTTTCTATCGTAAAAAGCAAGATTTCAAAAAAAGATATGTTTTGTGAAATTGAAACTAAGATAAACAATAAAATAATAAGGACAAAAGCAATGATAGATACAGGAAACATGCTTAAAGAGCCAATTACAAATACACCTGTGGTTGTAGTAGAACATACATTATTGTATGAATGTATACCAAAAGAAATTTTAAATAATTTGGAGAATATAATAGGAGGTGATTTTGAAAAAGTACCAGAACATATAAAGGAAAAATACATTTCTAGATTAAAGCTAATTCCATTTTCTTCATTAGGAAAACAAAATGGAATGTTACTAGGAATAAAACCACAATATATAAAAATAATGAAAGAAGAAGATGAACAAATAAATAAAAATGTAATAATAGGAATTTACAATAAATCATTAACAAAAAAAGGGGAGTACAGAGCTTTAATGGGAATTGAATTAATATAAAAGTACAGAAATTAAAGGAGTGAATCGAATGAAGTTAGTTGATTTAGTGAAGAATAGCATAGACACAATTTGTGCGAAATATTTGGGTAAGAATAATGAAATAGAATATTTACCTATTTTTTACATAGCTGGAAGCCAAACATTGCCTCCTCCATTACCTCCAGAAGAAGAAGCTGAGCTAATAGAAAAATTATCTGAGGAAGATAATTTAGAAGCAAGACAAATATTAGTAGAAAGAAATTTAAGGTTGGTAGTCTATATTGCAAAGAAATTTGAAAATACGGGGATTGGAATTGAAGACTTAATATCAATTGGAACAATAGGATTAATGAAAGGAGTAAATACTTTTAATTCAGAGAAAAAAATAAAGTTAGCAACTTATGCGTCAAGATGTATTGAAAATGAGATATTAATGTTTTTAAGAAAAAGTAATAAAATAAAAGGAGAGGTATCTATAGATGAACCTTTGAATAAGGACAGAGATGGAAATGAATTACTTCTTTCTGATATATTAGGGACAGAGCCAGATGTAACTTCTAGAAATTTAGAGGATGAAGTAGATAAAGCTTTGTTAAGAAGCTCTATATCAAAACTAAAAGATAGAGAAAAAGATATAATGGAAATGAGATTTGGTTTTAAAACAGGAAAAGAAAAGACACAAAAAGAAGTTGCAGATGAACTCCGGAATATCACAGAGTTATATATCTAGATTAGAAAAGAAAATTATTAATAAAATGAAAAAGGAAATTTCTAGCAAAATTGGATAATGTATAAAAAACCTCAATTTGGAAATACTTGAATTAAGCAAATTTCAAAGGAGGTTTTTCTTTTGTTAAACAATAAAGTAGAAATATGTGGAGTAAACACATCTAAATTACCGTTGTTAAGTAGAGAAGAAAAAGAAGAACTATTCGTAAAAATAAAAGCAGGAGATGAAGAAGCAAGAACAACATTTATTAATGGGAATCTAAGACTAGTGTTAAGTGTTATCCAAAGATTTTATGGAAGAGGAGAAACAGCAGATGATTTATTTCAAGTTGGATGCGTAGGATTAATTAAAGCGATTGATAATTTTGACTTAAGTCAAAATGTACAATTTAGTACTTATGCGGTACCTATGATAATTGGAGAAGTGAAAAGATATTTAAGAGATAATAACAGTATAAGAGTAAGTAGATCAGTTAGGGATTTAGCATATAAAGCTATTCAATTTAAAGAGAAGTATACAAAGGAACATGGAAAAGAACCGCACATAGATGAAATAGCAAAAGAATTAGGAGTAGAAAGAGAAGAAATTACTTTTAGTTTTGATGCGATACAAGACCCAGTATCATTACAGGAACCGATATATAGTGATGGAACTGAAAATATATATATTATTGATCAAATTAAAGACAATAAAAATACAGATGAATTATGGGCAGAAAATATGACGATAGCGGGAGCACTAGAAAAATTAAACGAAAAAGAAAGAATGATTGTAACAAAAAGATTTTTTAATGGTAGAACTCAAATGGAAGTTGCAGAAGAAATTGGCATATCACAAGCACAAGTATCAAGATTAGAAAAAAGTGCTATTGACCACATTAAAAGATTTTATAAATAACCAAAAGAAGAAGTTCTTTTGGTTATTTTATATTATAGGAAAGTTTTCTGAACTTCCTATAATATAAAACATTGTACACAATTTTACTGCGTAAAATTGGCACACGAACAAAGACGCGACATGTAAATAATCTAAAAGGTTAAAGAATTATAGTCATGTCGCTTTTGTTCTTGAATATATATTAAGGGGGGAGGAATAAAATAGTGGGGGATAAAGGATTAGATTTTAAACATAAAGAAGTAGTGAATATAACAAATGGGAAACGTCTAGGATATGTACAGGATGTGTGTGCCGACTTAGAAACAGGAACAATTACACATATTATTGTTCCTGGAAACAACAAAATACTAAATATATTTTCACAAAATAATGATATTGTGATACCATGGCAAAATATTAAATGCATAGGAGATGATTTGATACTAGTGGAAATATAATGTTAATATATCAACATTCCCAAAAAAATATAAATTAAAGCTGAAACAAAAAAATAAAAAAAGTTTAGAAAAAATATTGACATAAAAAGTTGAAAGTGTTATTATAAATAAGCATTAAGAAATACCAACAAATAATAATAGAAAAAAGGTATAAAATTCCATTAAAAAATTTTAAAAAATATATTGACATTTAAATACGAAAATGTTATTATGAATAAGTACCTTGTAGCAACATATGAAGATAATAAAAAAACTTAAGAATTAGTAATAAAAAATAAACTTAAAGAATAGAATAAAAGCAGGCATTACTAGTTTTTTATTTTGCTCTAAAAACAGAACAAAAAAGTTTTTTAAAAAAATGTCGAAAAAGTGTTGACAAACTAAAAAAGGTATAGTATAATGCAAAACGTTCCGGTTAAAAAAGGAACGAAAAAGTACATTGAAAAGTAAACAATAAAATCCTTTAGAGAATAAACCGAAGCGG
>JBJFFC010000009.1:0-17068 GCA_051891395.1 Clostridia bacterium
TGGTGTGAGAGGTCGGAACTTTGAGAATAAAAAGCAAAGTTCCTCCTACTCGATTGCAAAAAATTCACTGTCTCACAGAGTCCCTGAGTTTTGATATGCTATCAAAACTCATAGGGATTAGGATTTATGTCAGAAACAAAGTCCTGTTTTTACGAAGCAAATTTAAAAAGAGAAATTTAAATAAAAAATTATATGTAAAAATGACTGATTTGTATATGCAGAAAAAAGCTTTTTTGTCTTAACAAGCTCTGAATTTGTCTACATGCTATTCAGTATATGTGAAAAATCCCAATCCCTTTTTTATAATATTAATGTGAAGGAGAAAATGAAATTTTGAAAAAGACAAAGTGAATTATTTAATTGAAATGATTAAATAAAAGAATATGAAAGATAAATTAAGATTAGCAATAAGAATGAGTGATAGTAATTATACTAATCTGAAATATGATAAACCTGAAATGTATGCAAACTTTGATACTGTGCTAAAAAGTATTGACAAAGAATACAGAACAACAATAATAAACTTCAATAGATATAAATTAGTAAATTCTGCAATGGCTAAAATTATGGAAATGAATAAAGAAGAACAAAATCAAGTTACGATATATTATATTTAATAAAATAGATAAAAAATAAAAAGAGCTAGAGCAAAATTCTTATATTTCTGTATATTTATTCCTAAAAGAGGAAAAATCATAAAACGATTTTCCCTCTTTTGACATTTTTTATGAGAGTAAGTATAATTTATCAGTTATTATTTAAAGTTTTTTCTATATTTTGTATATGGTCTTGAAGGTTTTCCTTATCTTTTTTACGGTGTATATTAAAACCGCTAGAGATAAAACTATAAATAGTTATAATTATTAAGCTTATGGTAATAATAATTATAGTTCTCCAAAATTTAAAAGTTTCTTTCTTACCATTGTTATACAATAAAGCAAATGTAGATGATATTTGTGCTAGCAAAATAAATACAATTGAAATAATACTTACTGTTAATATAACATTATCTGCCATATGTGTATCAACTCTTGGAACGTGAGAAAACATAAAAATTATAAAATTACTCAATATAGTTGCCAATAATAAGACAAATAGCCATGTAGGTGTAATTGAAGGATATTTTTTTATTTCTTCTTTTTTTTTCTCATTCCAATCTGCTGTCCCAACATATAATGAACCTGATACTGTATTTAAATTAAATCCGTTAAATAGTATATTTGCAATAGCTGCTATCTTTGATACACTTCCCATACTATTTGGTTTCATTTCATTATATTTAATTAACAAATTTATAATTAAACTAATTAAAAATATACATGGAAAAATAAGAAACAATAAATAATTTGCATTTTTTTCTATTATAGGAAGCAGAACATATGTTAGTAGATATAGTGTAAAAAACATAAAACTTATCTTATTTGCAATAACAAACTTTTTATCATCCATACAACAAACCTCCTCACCATATTATAATATTTATCATAAATTTTTAAAAAAGTAAATACAGAGTTCAAAAAATTAAAGCAACAAAATTGTTGACAGAAAGATGAAAACTTTGTATAATAAATATAGGAAATGACAATTCCACAAACGTGGTTTTGCCGAAATTAGTTGTAAAAACTCACACCTAACTCGCCAAAGTTACAGATGTGAGCTTTTTTATTTATGTAGTTGCTTATCAACCCAGTTCTTATACAGAACTGCTGCTAAGGCAACGTTTAATGTTAAAGATAACATAAAGGATATTATAAAAAATAGTATTACTTTAACCATAAACATCACCACCCTTCCTACGAAGAATCGTAAAATTGGTGGCAAAACCACATCTGTTTATCATCATTTCCTATGTCAGCTAGTATAACATACATTTTACAATAAATCAACAAAAAGAAACAAATTTTCGTAAAAGCTCTTTACAAAATTACTTGATTTTTATTAAATAATTTGTTAATATATTTATAATTTGATTGATTATTATATCAATCGTCAACAGAGCTGACGAGTTGTAAATGTCTACGTCGTCAGTACCAAAATAACTCATATAAATGAGTTATTTTTTTGTTCAAAACCTTTTTGAGAATTTTTATTTTAGGATCATAGTTTTATTTTAAAATCTCGATGTTATTTTTATCTAATAATAAATCAAAAAATATCCATGAAAAAAGTTAATAAAATTTTTATAAACTAAAAATACATTTTTGTAAAATAAAAGTATAAAAAGTAAAAACTAATGATAAAATCTCCTCAGTTGATAAAAGAGGTGAGAGAAATGATTGAGAAAATCTGTACCTTTTTGACAAATAGAATGAGAAAAGAAATGCCAGAAATAGATGATGCAAGAGCGGAAGTAATAAATTATGGCTTACAAAATATAATAGGAGAAGTACCAAAAGTTTTTATTATGTTAGGCATAGCATATCTTTTAGGAGTATTTAGACTAGCTTTATTTACATTTATAGCTTTATTTCTTTATAAAGGAGCATCTGGAGGAGTACATTTAAAAACACATATCGGATGTATATTATTCACAACAATCTTTTATTGTGGAATACCCTTTATAGCACAATATTTTGTATTATTACCAATAGTCAAATACATAGTTGTAGCATGTGTATGGATTTTTGGGATTATGATGATAAAACTTTACGCACCAGCTGATACAGAAGATATACCAATTCTAGAAATAAAAGTTAGAAAGAAAAAACAAATTGTATCCTATATTACATTTACACTTGGTTTATTGATTGCAGTAGTTATAGATAGTAATGTAATCTCAAATATATTGATATTAGCTAATTTCCTTCAAACAATAATGATTACAAAATTTGCTTATAAATTAACTAATAGCAAATATGGTTATGAAGTATATGGAAGTACTTCAACTGAATCAGTTTAATATAAAATATGTACCGGTAATATTTTATATTATATAAATTTACCAAGGAGGAGATTTTTATGTTAAAATTTTTAGCGAAAACAGCAGAAAAATATGCAAAGGCAACAAATACATCATGTATGGTTATGTGGTTATTTCATCAACCTAAAATGCCAGCAAGTATGATAAAGAAAGACTAGTAAATATACAACATTGGTAAAAGTAGTTCGAAATATATATTTTTACCAATGATATAACTTAAAAGTTATATAAATGCAATCCTAAAAAAGAAAGTGATTTTTAAATCACTTTCTTTTTATTATATTAATAATAAATTTCTAATTGTTGAGAAAAGAATTTATCATTTTTAGAGGTATATAAGTTAATATTATTGTTTTTCTTTATTAATTTACGAACTTCCCATAAACCAAGACCGGTATGATTTTCTTTTTCAGAAATACCTTTTTCAAAGATTTTTTCCATATCAATATCTTTGTTACTATAACTATTTTCAATAATGATAAGTTGTCTTGAGTTTTTGGTATCATTTCTAAAAGTTAAATTAATAATTTTTTCTTTACATTCTGAACTAGCTTCAATTGCATTATCCAAAAGAATTCCTAATATTCTTGCAAATTCATAAATTTTCATATGCAGTGTAGCTAAATCTAGTAAGAATGTTATATTTACTTTGATATCTTTCTCATCTGCTTCATGATATTTTTTAGTTAGCAAATTGTATATTCCATCATTATTTATTATTTCAGGATTTAAAATATATAGATTATTTACCCTTTGACAATCATCTTCTAATTGTTCATAATATTTCTTCAAGCCCTCCATGTCATTAGTTCTTATATATCCACCAATTGTTGTAACAATATTATCAAAGTCATGTTTAAATCCTCTAACGTTATCGTGTAAAATGCGTAAAGTATTATTGTATTCTTCTGCACTTTCTAGCTTTTTAGTAGTTAAGTTTAATTTCATAACCCTAGTTAAACTATATATATTTACACTGAAGTACGCCAATAATGAGATGAAGCTTAAGAAAGTCATCACAATAGGTAATTTATCTAAATAGTAAAAAGTGATAAATGATTGGATAATTAATGCTAATATTCCTAAAGCAAAATTTATAAAAATTATATATTTATTTTTATTATCGATATCATCTAATATGTTTAACTTTAAATTTCTATTTTTAAGAAAGAAAATTAGAAGAAGAACAAATAAGTACATAATACATAAATATCCTAGTCTATATATTGGTGTAATCATTAATTGTTCAGAAGATAGATTAAGTAAAGTTAGATAGGGATTCAATACCAAGAAACCTACCAAACTGTATATTGCTGCAGAAGATACAGCCGCTATGATACTTTTTAATATAGATAATTTAAATACTATAAAAATTAGTAATATCATCATAAAATAATTAAAAAATACATTGAATGGATTAGGGAGAATATACATAGATGATAAACTAATAAAAGACATTAGTATTACATAAGTGAATTTTTGAGTTTTATTAGAATTAACATTCAATATAGAAATGAATAAGTACATAGTTAAAAAGTTTTCTATAAATGTAAGAGGAATAGATAAAAAACTTATTAGTCCCTCATTTGGCATACTAATAGCCAGCCACAAATTATTCAAAATTCCCATAATCTTTTAAAACCTCCATTAAATCTGATTTATATTTTGGACCTATATTACAGGTACTATTGTCCTTAAAAGTTATAATTCCAGAAACAGGTTCAACATCTTTTATTTGAGTAATATTAGCAATGCAAGATTTATGGCATCTTTTATATGTTTCGGGTAATTTATCTTGAAATTTATTAAAAGAACTATAAGTATCATAATCACGAGTTGGAGTATGGAAAACAAGTTTCATTCCGTCTCTTTTTATGTACTGAATTTCTGCTTCATCAATAATAGTATTTTTATTATCAATTTTTAGATATCTTTTAGGCAATCCTTTTACATCTTCAAACAATCTTTTTATCGTTTCTTCTAATCTGTCATAAGTAATTGGTTTGGCAAGATAATCGAAGGTTTTAAATTTATAGGCAATCATTGCATATTCTAAATGACCAGTTGTAAAAATAATATATGCGTTTTTATTTATTTTTCTAATTTCTTCAGCTAATTGTAATCCGGTTTTGTTAGATTTTAAATTAATGTCTAACATAATTACATCAACTTTATTGTCACTTACAAAATTAAGTATATCATCCGTATTATCTGATCTAAAAGAAACAGAGGCATCAAAATTATTCTTTGCAAATATACTTTCTAACATTTTTTCTAATCGATCTAAAATATTTAAATTGTCATCACATATAGCAAAATTTAACATATATTTATCTCCCTTGTTATATAATAAAAAGCAAAAAAAACAAGGTTTGACAAAAATAAACTAATTACCTTATTTTTCCAGCAATAATAACAATATAATCTAAAAAATGTATCTTGTCAATAGAAATTTACAAAATTATCCAACGAGTAAAGCTAATGATATCAATATAATTCGAAAATAGAAATATGAATTCTAGATTTAAGATAAATATATTAGTTGAAAATTGGAATAATATATACTATAATATATTTTATAAAATAACCAAAGAAAGAGGTAAGTATGTCAAAAAAGAAAAGTAAAGGATTATATGGACTAATTTTAATAATACAACTAATTTCAATAATAGTAATAGTCGTGGCATCATATTATATTTATGTTTGGAATGCTGATAATAAAAATACAGATAAGATACTAGAAGATATATTTAATAATACTAATATTTCTTCTGAAGATGTAAGTATTGATACGATAGAAACTAGTCTGCTAAATATAGATTTTGATAATCTAATTTCATTAAATTCAGATACGATTGGATGGATAAGAGTATGGGGGACTGATATAAATTATCCTGTTGTACAAACAAATGATAATAGCTTTTATCTTACGCATTCATTTGATAAAACTTATAATAAAGCAGGATGGATTTTTGCAGATTATACGAATGGGGCTTTAAAGGATAATCAATTAGATAAAAATACAGTTATATATGGGCATAACAGGCAGAATAGAAGTATGTTTGGAACTTTATCTAATACGTTAAAAAAAGAGTGGAGAGATATTGAAAAAAATAAATATATTAACTTTTCAACATTAAATGAAAGTATGTTATGGGAGGTATTTTCTACTTATACAATTGATAGTGAGGATTACTATATAAAAACTAATTTTTCATCAGATACAGAATATGAAGAATTTATAAAAACTATAAAAAATAGAAGCATTTATAATTTTAATGTTAATGTTACACTAAATGATAAAATATTAACACTTTCAACATGTACCAATATTGGAGAAGGTAGAACAGTAGTGCATGCAAAACTAATTAAAAAATAAATTTAGAAAAGAAAAAACGAGATGATTATTAATAAAATCATCTCATTTTTTCTTTTTGTCCAATTAATTATATTAATGTTTACTGTTTACTTTATGTTTTTTCAGATATATAGTTGTACATGTACATACAATAACCGCCATTGATAAGATTACCACTAATGTTAATATCATATCACCTGTATAAGGATTAGAACTTGTATTACTTTCTTCGGCAACAGAAGTGTTTTGATTATCAGTACTATTCTTATCTTTTTCATTTTCTTTTAATACTAATTTTGAAATTGCATCATTTAATTTTGTAATTTGATCTTGAACATCAGCGTAACTTGCATTTTCATCTTCGTATATTTCAGTGGCTTTTGTTAATGCATCAAGTAAGTTTTTTGCAGATTCATCAGTATAAAGTGTTGTATCTATTTCTTTTGCATTGTTAATTACTGTTTCTAATTCGGTTTTATCAACAACTAAATTGTTGTATGCTGTTTCCATGTTTGCAATAGCATCCTTCATGTTGGATACTGTTATACTATCAGGATTTGCTAAAAGATTTTTAGCATCTTGTATACTAGTATCAAAAGCATCTACTAAGCTTTGCTCATATCTTGAAGTGTCAACGTTTTCCATTTCATTAATTTTATCACTTAATATTTGGGTGTTTATCTTTAAGTTGTCATAAGCAAACTGTAAAGCCATTAAAGATATATCATATTGACTTATAAAATCAGTAAATGTTATTGGAACATATTTTGAATTAATAACTGTTTTAGCTAGGTTAAATTGTTCTTTATAATTCTTGTAAGAATCTTCAGTGTAATATAATTCATCACCAGTAGGTAAGGTAGTGTTTTGTACTAATGTTGACAAAGTTGATTTATCTTCATATATCCAATGACCGTCATACTTACCATTATCTTCGTAATTGTTAGCTATAAAAGTTGATGATCCATTTACAAAGGATAAATCTTTTGTTTGTTTTTTATTACCATCTTCAGATCCTGCAAATATGACCATATCAAAACCATCACTAGCATTGTTATCTGTATCACTCAATGTATAAGAATATAAACTATCAGAAACTTGCGCCATAGAAGGTTTTGAATTCCAATCGGCATTAGAAGTATTGGTTACACTATTCCACATATAAATATAGACTGTTTCACTCCATGTATTAGGTTTTTCAAAATAAATTGTATCTCCTAGTGTTACAGTTTTTAAGGAAAATGGAAAGTTTTCTAATTTTTGAATAGTTTCTGAATTATAAACAAATTCATTGCATATAAAATTTAAATCTGATGTTTTTGTTCCATTATTATTATTAAAAATTATATGCGTATATGGTATATTACTTGAAAATTTATATTGATATAGATTTTCTTTTACTTGTGTCATAGCAATACCTGGCCAATTAGCATTTTCTCCTTGTTGAGTAGAGTTATCCCATGCATATAAATAAGGTGTAACATCTCCCCAAGAATCTGGTTTTTCAAAATATACTACATCACCACTTTTAGTAGTATTGGTTGTAGAATAAACGTCCCCAGATGCATTAACATTATATTTAATAGAAAAAATCATAAATATAATTAATATTACAATAAAAAAAGATTTTGTTGTTTTTGGTAATTTTTTCATAAAATATTCACTCCTTAATTTATAATAATAGTATAAAAAAAATTAATAAATTTATACAAAATCAATATTATAATAGCAAAAAAAAATAGAAAATCCAATACAAAAATAAAAATGTAATAAAAATGTAACGATAGTGTAATAGTTTTGTAATATTTGATAAAAATCAGAAAACAGATAAGTAATAATGAGTTTAAAAGAAACATATTAATTAAAAGAACTAATATTAATATTGGGAGGTATAATAATGAAAAAATTAAAGAGAAATATAACTAAAATTTTAAAAACGTTAGCTTTATTGGTAATTATTTTTTCACTCTCTCTAATTTCTAAAATTGATAATGAAAAGTCTATGATTACAAGTTCGCGGGTCTCTAAGCAATAAAAAAATTGGCTGGGGAATTAAAAGAGTGGATAATCATGAACAACCAGATTTGGGATCTGAAAATAAAAAATTATTGGAGCAATATAATGGAATTGGAATGGGAAATGCTGAAAAAAAATATATCTATTTAACTTTTGATGAAGGATATGAAGCAGGATATACAACATCAATATTAGAAACTTTAAAAAATAATCAGATAAAAGCAACTTTTTTTATTACAGCTCACTATGTAAATACAGAGCCCGAGTTAGTAAAACAAATGATAGATGAGGGGCATATAGTTGGAAATCATACTGTAAACCATAAAAGTATGCCAGATCTTTCGGATGATGAAGTAAAATCTGAGGTAATGGATTTGCATAATGTAATGTATGAGAAATTTAATTATGAGATGAAGTATATTAGACCACCTAAAGGGGAATTCAGTGAAAGAACTTTATCCATTACAAATTCATTAGGATATGAAAATGTTATGTGGTCTTTTGCCTATGAAGATTGGAATGAAAAGCAACAACCAGATGAAGAACAAGCTAAAACTAAGATATTAAATAATTTGCACAATGGTGAAATTATGCTTTTACACGGAAATTCAAAAACAAATACAGATATTTTAGATTCTATAATAAAAGAAACGAAAAATATGGGATATGAATTTAAATCTTTAGATGAATTTGAAAAGTAATAAATATAAGCCTAAGAGAGTCATAAAGACTCTCTTAGGCTGGTTTGTTATTTCTTCTTTTTGGGTTTGTGCTGGTTTTTAGGCAAGCACTCCGAATAAGACAGACCCGTCCGTTCAGATTTTGCTTTTGCCTTTTTTCGCTCAGCTAATGTACGCGCTCTACGTCTTTTTTCTGGTGTCAAAAGAAACTCTCCTTTCGAGTATACTACTTTATTTGCCGAAGCATATATAAATTATACAACATTTTTTAACAATAGTCAACATAAAATAAAAGGCGAATCAATAAAAGTTCATAAAAAATTAGAATTATAATATACATATATTATAAAGTCTTTTAGGAGGAAAAATATGAACAAAAAAAATATGAGAAAAATTGATGAACTTTTAGAATTACCAAAGGAGGTATGTTCAAACGTACCAAAAATTATTATTACCGGATTTGACGAAATGATTATCGAAAATTTCAAGGGAATATTAGAATATGAAGAATTTTTTGTAAGGATTAATACACATGTGGGGATAGTTAATATAAATGGATATGGATTAAGCTTGGAAAATATGACAGATGATGATATTAAAGTAAAAGGAAAAATAGAAAGTTTAGACATAGAAAGAACAGTAGACGAAAGTTAAAGGAGATAAATATGTTTATAAAAATAATATTGAGTTATTTATTGGGTTATTTAAGAATATCGATAGAAGGATATTATATAGAAAGATTTATTAATATCTGTAAAAATGAAAAAATAACAATCTGGAATTTGAAAAGAAAAAAAGAGATACAATTATATTTAAATGTAAGAGTTAGTGAATTTAAAGAGGTATGTAAAATTGCTAAAAAGACAAGGTGTAAGATAAAAATAAATAATAAAAAGGGAGTTCCATTTTTATTGCATAAATATAAGAAGAGAAAAGCTTTTATGATTTTTCTGCTTATTGTTGTATTTCTTATCTTTTTATCCTCAAATTTTGTATGGAATGTGGATATCATAGAGGAAAATGGAGAAGAATTGGAAAATTTATCACTAGATATTGAAAATGCTGGACTAAAAATTGGCGAATTAAAATCAGGAATAGATACAAAAGAAATAATAAATAAGATTCGATTACAAAGAAATGATGTGGCTTGGATGGGGATTGAACTAAAAGGAACGAATGCAATTGTAAAAGTAGTAAAAGCAAACGAAAAACCAGATATTATAGATGAAAATGAATATTGCAGTATTGTTTCAGATAAAGCAGGAATTATAACAAAAATAAATGCACAAACAGGAACTGCCAATGTTAAGGTCGGAGATACCATAAAAGAAGGTGATGTTTTAATTAATGGATGGATGGAAGGAAAATATACAGGAATTAGATATGTTCATGCGAAAGGAGAAGTAGAAGCAAAAGTATGGTATACAAAAGAGAAGAAAATTCTATACAATACTACGCAAGCACAGAAAACGGGAAATACTGAAAATAAATATTCGATAAAAATAAATAATTTTAAAATAAATTTTCAGAAAAGTCTTTCAAAATTTAAAATTTATGATACAATAGAGACAGAAAATAAATTTAAGTTATTTTCAGATTTTTATTTGCCAATTTCATTCATAAAAACGACTAATAGCGAATTAGAAGAAGTACAAAGAACATATGATATTGAAGAAGCAAAAAGCATAGGGGTTGAAGAATTACAAGAAGAACTAGATGAAGAAATTGAAGATAAAGATAAAATTGTAAGCAAAAATATTAACACTTACGAACAAGAAGATGGTGTAGATATTTATGTTACATATGAAGTACTAGAAAACATAGGGACAAATGAAAAAATTGTATTTTGAAGGGATGAGATAGATGGAAGAAAGAAGTCTTAGAATAACTGGAGCAGACAGAACTTTTTTTAATAAACTAACAAATACTTTAACAAAGATATTGATACCTACCAAAATAGGAATTAATGGGATGCTTATTTCTATTAAAAGAAATAATGTATTAAAAGCATTTGAAAATTATATATCAGATAATGGAAATTATGATAAGGAAGAATTAGAAAAAAAATATGATACAACATATGAGGCGTATTTAGATTCTTTGGATAAATATGTTATGGATTCTATTTATAAAAAAGTAAAAAATGGAACAGCATCAGAATTTGAAAAGAATGCTATGTCAAAATACTATGAGGTTACAAGCTTAAAAGAAAACGAATATATAGAGTATAAATACAGAAAACAAAAATATTTAATAGAACTTGATTACGAAGGAATAAAAGCAGGAGCAAAAGAAAAACTGATAGAAAGATATAATAAATTTTATATTTCTAAAATGGATTCATTATATAAATCAATTTTAAAGAATTATTCGATAAAAGTAGCAGACTACACAAATATATATGATTCTACGAAAGAATGGATTTATACTAAAATTTTCTATACTTTAGAAGAATATATTGAAAATATATTGTCATTAAAAATTAGTATGAATTATGATGAAAACTTAAAAGATATTGTTTCTGAATATGAAAAATATGAATCTTATACTGTTGGGAAATTAGATACAAGAGATAATATTGAAAAAAACATGGTACTATTAGGACTAAGCAGAAAGTTATTTACACATAGTTTACCTTTAATAGTTGCTGAACAATGTTATGAAAAATTGTTAAAAGATGCTAGAAGTTTGGTACAAGATACTAAACTTGCAGCTAAAAGAGAAAAAGCATATTCTATGCTAATTAATCTAATTGAAGACTATAATATAAAATTGCTATCAACGAAGGTATATTGGGAATCACCAAAGCAAAGGGATGAATATAAGAAATTCTGGAGCCAATATAAAGATATATCAAAACTAAAAGAAACAGATTTTATAGAATATATTAAACAAAAAGAAATTTTATTTATCAAAAATGACATAAAGAATTTGAACAAAGGAAAAACAGATTATACAAAACTTTTAAAATACTATAAAAGAAAATTAGTTGATTATGGAGTTATGAGAGTAATTAGAAATTCATGTCAATCAAATGGAAAATATGTAAAAGTCAAGGAAGTAGCATAAATGTTTGAAATAATATATAAAGATATAGAAGAAAAGGAAGAATGTGAAAAAGTAATTGAAAAAGTGCTAAGACAGTGTTTTAGAGAAGAAAAAATTGAAAATTCAAAATTATGTATTACTATTACATTAACGAATCCTGAAAATATTAAGAGAATAAATAATGAATATAGGAATATAGATAGAGCAACTGATGTTCTATCATTTCCTATGTTTGAAAAAGAGGAGTTAGAAGAAAAAATAAAGACAAATGATTTTAAACATGAAGATGTACTAGGAGATATTATTATATCCATTAAAAAAGTACAAGAACAGTCAATAGAATATGGTCACAGTTTTGAAAGAGAGCTAAGCTATATGGTAGTGCATGGATTTTACCATTTGATGGGTTATGATCATATACAAGAAGAAGATAAGAAGAAAATGAGACCAAAAGAAGAAAAAATATTAAATGATTTAAAAATTGGAAGGGAATAGAGGAGGTACTATGGAAAAAGGCGGAGCTAAAGTACTAATTGTAATATTAGTAATATTGATTATTTGTGCCGGAGGAGTACTAGCCTATAAAATTACGAAAGATAAAGAAAATATAGAAGAGACGGTTGCTGATGAGAATAATATAATGACAGTGCCAGTTGAAGAGAAGAAAGTACAAATATTTAATGGAAATGACAGACCAATTGCTGTTATGATAGATAATCATAGTGATGCATGGCCACAAGCAGGATTGCAAGATGCTTATATGGTATATGAAATCGTTGTTGAGGGTGGAGAAACAAGACTAATGGCTCTATTTAAAGGAGTTAATGTAGAAAAAATAGGACCTGTTAGAAGTGCAAGACATTATTTTATTGATTATGCAATGGAAAATGATGCTATATATGTACATTTTGGACAAAGCCCACAGGCTGAAAGTGATATTAAAAAATATAGCATCAATGATATCAATGGTATAGCAGAAGATGGAACTACTTTTTGGAGAGTAAAAGATAAGACATCTCCACATAATGCTGTAACTAGTACAGAAAATCTATTGAAGTCAGCACAGAGTAAAAAGTACAAAACAACATCATCAGAAACTAGCATTCTTAATTATGTAACAGATGAAGTTAACTTGGAAGATGGTGAAGAAGCTACTAGTGTTACTATACCACATTCTACATTACAAACGGTAAAGTATATATATAATGAAGAAGAAAAAGTGTATGAAAGATATGCTAGAAATAAGCAACAGACAGATTGGACATCAGGAGATGTTATCACAACCAAAAATATAATTATTACTTTTTGTGATAATTATACTTTGTCTGATAGTGAAAATAAAGGAAGACAAGGATTAAAAAATATAGGAACTTTTGATGGATATTATATTACAAATGGCAGAGCAATTAAAATTAAATGTATCAAAAATGCCAGGGATGAAAAGACGACATATCACGATTTAGAAGGAAATGTGATAGAAGTAAATGATGGAAATACTTTTGTAAATATTTGTCCAATTAATAGCGATGTAATTTTTGAATAAAGGAGGTAAAGATGAACGTTTATGATACAGCAAATAGATTGGCAGGAGAGATAAAACAATCGGAAGAATATTTGAATTATAAAATGGCAAAGCAAACGTTAAATTTAAATACTAAATTAAAAGAAAAAATGGAAGAATTTGAAAAGGCAAGATATGAAGTACAACTTGAAATGATGCAAACCGGAAAAAACGATGAAGAAAAATACAAGAAAATGCAAGGTTTGTATGCAGAATTAGTAGAAAATGATGAAGCAAAAAGATTTTTTGAGGCAGAAACAAAGTTCAATATTATTATTGCTGATGTAAATAAGATAATTGGAGAAGCTATTCGCGATGTGATATAATAAAAGGGATTGTTACTATATAACTTTTTAATAAGAAATTTGAATAAATATTAAAAAGAGGTAGTGAAAATGGAGTTTATAATAATAGGAATAATTGCAATAATATTGAGTATAGTTTTAGGGTATTTATTTGATTATAATATGAATAAAATTAAGCATATAGCAGATGATAAAGAACTAGATAATTTAGCTATTAAATATCCCAATAATATAGAAATATGCATAAGGTATTTGAAAAAGTTAAATAATTCAAATGTAAAAATTGAAGAAAATAAAGAATCAGAGGCTAGCTTGTATATAGCAATTACCAATAAAATATTAATTGCTAATATAGCAAATACTTATACTAGGATACAGACAATAGCACATGAATGTTTACATTCTGTTCAAGATAGAAAAATTTTGAATTTTAATTTTATATTTTCTAATTTATATATTTTATACTTTTTTACAATTTGTATATTGGCTATGTTTAAAATGTTACCCAATAAAATGCTGTTTTTAAGTATATACTTATTACTAAGTATGGTATATTATATGGTTAGAATTTATTTAGAAAATGATGCCATGATAAAAGCTAGATATTTAGCTAAAGAATATATGGAAGAAGAAAAAATATCAACTCCTGAGGAAATAAATAAAATAGTACAAGGATTCGACAAAATAAATACTTTGGGAATAAAGTGTGTCAATTATAAGTTTTTTTTAAATATTATCATAAAATTATTAGTATTTTCATTAATTTGTATCTTTAGATAATAACTAAAAATGTAGATGTGTTAGGCATCTACATTTTTTATTCATCTTTTAATAATAAATTTAACATTTTGGGGTAAATTGTTTTAGCATTCTTATTCCAATTATCAACAATTCTTTTGGCCCTTTCTCTAGAACCTGCAAAAGTTTTAACTTCAAAAATAGTTTCATTATTTTCTACAATTTTACATTTGATTGTGTAATTATTTTCGTTTTTAGGGATGAATTCAGCAATAACAGAAGATTCTTCTTCGATTGATGCGAATTCTTTTTTAAAAATATTATCTGCTTTTAATTTCATGATTCCTGGTAGTACATCTTTGGTAAGAATATATGCATTTTTTCCTTTAGAAGTAATTCTGATGAATTGTTCTTCTTCTTTTGTGTTTGGACCTACTAACTTTGAATCAATTAAATCTGTTAAGACTTGCTTAAAGTAAAAGTAATTAATGTTATTAATAGAGGTAATTATTTTAAACAAATCGTCTTGTCTGATATCGTTATCAATTAGATTTAATATATATAAGATTAAAACCTTATTCTCGGCCAAAGTAGTAGCATTATCTGAATTTGAACTCATAAATAGCACTCCTTACTTTACGCGATTTGCTCTGATTATATCATATTTTACAAAAAAAGTAAAATAATTATTGAAAAAATGTTTAAAAAACATCAAAAGGGTGCTATACTATATTAGCAAAATAAAAAGAAAAATATATTATATATTAAGGAGTTGAATGCTATGAAAAAAGGAAAAGTTGTTCTTGTAGGAACAGGATTCGTTGGTATGAGTATGGCATATTCTATGCTTAATCAAGGAGGTATTAATGAACTTGTTTTAATTGATATTGATAAGGAGAAAACAATTGGGGAGGAAATGGATTTATCACATGGATTACCCTATGCGCCACAAAAAATGACTATAAAAGCAGGCGATTATTCAGAGTGTGGAGATGCACAAATTGTAGTTATAACAGCAGGTGTCGCTCAAAAGCCAGGGCAAACTAGATTAGAGCTAGCAGAAGTGAACACAAAAATAATGAAACAAATAACAAAGAGCATTATGGATAGTGGATTTGATGGGATTATAGTAGTAGCAAGTAATCCTGTTGACTTAATGACATATGTAGTTAGCGAAGTATCAGGGCTTCCGAAAAATAGAGTGATTGGATCAGGAACCGTTTTAGATACAGCTAGACTTCGTTATTTAATGGCAGATTATTTAAAAGTATCAAGCAAAAATATCCATGCTTATATTATGGGAGAACATGGCGATTCATCTTTTGTGCCATGGGAACATGCTTATGTTGGTTGCAAAAAAATAAAAGATGTTATGAAAGATAATGGATATCCAATGGAAGACTTAAGAAAAATTCATAAAGGTGTTGTTGATGCAGCTTATGAAATTATTGAAAAGAAAAAAGCAACTTATTATGGAATTGGTATGGCTTTAAATAGATTGGTGAGAGCAATATTGAATAATGAAAATGCTATCTTAACAGTATCAACCTATTTAGAAGATGGTAAGTATGGTCAAGATAACATTTATATAGGAGTACCTGCTATTATTAATAGTGAGGGAGTAAGAGAATTATTAGAATTGGATTTAAATGAAGAGGAGCAAGCTAAGCTAGATAATAGTTGCAAATTAATAAAAGAAATGAGAGAAACATCAATAGACCAAATAATAGAGGAACAAAAATGATGTGAATGATTAACTATTAATTAATAAGAAATCGACTCTTGTTATAATGCAAGAGTTGATTTTTTGTATAATAGGAAATTTTACCAAAAAGGTGTTGACATACGGATAAAAGCGTTGTATAATATATAAGCATGAATTAAGCGATGAAACTGAATGTGGCTACATCCTACGATTCCGTAAGGATGGAGGGAACTTCAGCGGAGTATGTCATGGCAAAGACCAGGCGGTAAGTTAAGTTAGCTGTGTGAAGCGAAGCAAACTACAGATAACTTATGCGTCAAAAGACGCATTTATAAAATAGCACTTATCCCAGAATTATCATGCATATTTTGGGTTTTTATATGGGTGAAAATCAAAACACCAGAGTGCGTTTTAACTTGCCACGGTAATTTAGATAGCTAAACATAGTTATCTTAAGCAAAAATAAAATTTGAAGGAGGGAAAATTACAATGGCAAACACAGTAGCAACAAGTGAAAAAATTAGAATAAGACTAAAAGCATATGACCATGTAGTTTTAGATCAGTCTGCTGAAAAGATAGTAGATACTGCTAAGAAAACAGGAGCAAAGGTTTCAGGTCCTATTCCATTACCAACACAAAAAGAAATCGTAACAATTTTACGTTCTCCACACAAATACAAAGATTCAAGAGAACAATTTGAAATGAGAACACATAAAAGAGTTATTGATATTCTTTA
>JBJFFC010000010.1:0-3782 GCA_051891395.1 Clostridia bacterium
CTCGACAAACTGAGATTTGATTAACTCATCAAGTATAACTAACTGTTCTTTTTTTCTTTCTATTACTTCACTTATTTTATTCAATTTACAAATGATACTTTTTTGCTCTTCAATATTAGGCAATTCTTTTATTTCAATTTTTTTCAATCCATCATTATTTAATGCTTTTTGTGTAGCACCTTTACAATATTTGTCTTTATCCCTATTGAATTTTTGAGAATTAAACAACCAATATAAATAGTCTGTCAAGACATTTTCCTTAGGTCTTATTATATAAAATCCTGTAGAATAGATATAATTAGCATTTTCTTCATTTATACTTATAACTTTTTTTGTATCTTTCATTTTTGCAAATAATACATCTCCTATTTGAGCATTTTGATTTGCTCTCGAAGGTTTATTATTATAATCGACTTCAGTATAACTAATAATTTTATTATCTATAATATCTCCTGTAGCTATGTATCTTTTTATACCTTCGTATTTTTTTACCGAATCACCTGATATATTACAAAAATTCAATATTTTTTCACTCATAAGATTTCCTCCAACTCTTTTAATTTTTGTTGGATTTCATCTTCCATTTCAATTACTTTTTTTAGAATAACTTTAGGATTTTCATATTCCTTTTTTTCTATAACTATTTCTTTATACTTGTTAATTGATAAGTCATAATCATTCTCTACTATTTCTTCTTTAGGAACAAAGAAAGATTTTTCTATTCTACTTCTCGCTTGTTCTTCTTCAGAACTTCTGTTATTAAATCTATTTATAATATCAGGAATATCATTTTCCTTTATTGGTTGTCTTTGATCATCTAAGCTAAATCCATCTGCTGTCATATCATAAAACCATACTTTATCAGTTCCGCCTTGTCCTGTTTTCGTAAATATCATAATTGCTGTAGAAACTCCTGCATAAGGTTTAAATACTCCACTAGGCATTGAAATAATTGCCTCTAATTTATGATTTTCTATAATTTCTTTTCTTATTGCCTTGTGTTGATTTGAACTGCCAAATAAAACTCCATCAGGAACTATTGATGCTACTCTACCACCAGTTTTTAATATCTTTAAGAATAATGCTAAAAATAGTAATTCTGTTTTTTTAGATTTATTTGTTACTCCTAATAAATCTTTAGAGATTGTTTCTAAATCAACAGACCCTTTAAATGGCGGATTTGCTAAAACTAGTGTGAATTTATTCTTGTCCTCATTATCATCACCAATAGTATTTTTATATTCAATATTAGGATTTTCAATTCCATGCTGCATTAAGTTCATTGCACTTATTCTCAACATTGTTGTATCAATATCAAATCCGTAAAACATTGTATTATTAAAATGCTCTTTTTCTTCTTTATCATTAAATATCTCTTTATGATTTTCTCTTAAATATTCTCCTGCCTCAACTAAGAACCCTGCACTACCGCAAGCTGGATCAACAATAATATCCTGTGAAGTTGGCTTCATAAGTTCTACCATCATTCTTATAATGTGTCTTGGCGTTCTAAATTGTCCATTAGTTCCTGCTGTAGATAATTTTGAAAGTAAATATTCGTAAACATCTCCCTTAGTATCTCTGTCTTTCATTGGTAGTCCACCAATACCTGTAACTACTTTTTGTAACATTAGTGGTGTTGGTACTAAAAATAATGCATCTTGCATATATTTTGCATAATTAGAATTTTTTGTATTTCCTAATTGTTTAATAAAAGGAAAAACATTTTCTTGCATATTTTTAAACATTTTTCCTGCCTCATAGTCCTTAAATACACTCCACCTACAATTTTGATGTTCACTATCAAATATCCTGTTGCTTGTAATTCCTAAAAATATATCATCTTTTTCATTTCTAATTTCTATATCATCTAATCCTTTAATAAATAACAAATATGTAATTTGTTCTATAACAGATAAAGGATTTGTTATTCCGCCAGTCCAAAAATATTCCCATATTCTATCTATTTTATTTCTTAAATCTGTATCCATTTTTGCCCCCTAATTGCTTATAAAAACTCTAGTATATTTTATATCATAAAACCATAAATTTCACAACATTATTCGACAATTTAATCCTATAATTATTTCTACTTTTTTCGACAAAAAAATCTATTTCTCAAAACATATAAATTTCAAGAAATAGATTTAATTACTATCTTTCATACCTTCTATCTTTCTTCTTTTGTTTTTCCTTTCCCTTTGATTTTTCTTCAGTTTCTCTTATTTGCTCTTTCATACTAGGAACATTATCTGTAACTTCATCACACATTTTAATTTCCTTTTTTACTCTTTTTAGTTCAGTTGTAACTGCAATTATTTGCTTTGTGATTTCATTTTTCTCTGTTTCATTATCTACTTTACCTCTTTTATAATACAATCTATTTCTAGCATTTAATATATCTTGCTTTTCTCTTAACTTCTTTGTTTTCAGTTCATCTACATTGTCTAGTGTTTCCAATTTATATTTACACAAGAATCTTATTTGTTCTGAATAATGATCCATTTTTTCAATAGCTTTTCTCATATTAGGTGTTAACTTATGCTGCACATTATTTTTTTTATGCAATCCCAATAAAAATCTATAGTAATAATATAAAGCAACTATTCCTTTAGGTTTATATGCCTTTCTAAAAATACTTTTCCTTCCATAGAACTTTAAAGTCGTTCTTTTATATGGAATTATTTTCTGTTTTGGAATAAAATCATTTGCTATTATTCTTTGTTTAATATTTTCTACTGAATATTCTTCTCCAAAAGCTCTTTCAACTCTAATATTTCTTTTATATGGTTCTTTTCTTATACATAATTTATTTGCTCTATAATAATAGCTATACCCCATTGATGATAAATACTGATGAAATTCTTTCTGAGTGTAAGAATGTTTTATTGCATAATCTAAATCTTCTTTTGCAAATTTATAATAATCTGAATCTCTAATAGATTTTTTATAGAAGTTTTCAAAATTAATTCCAGATTTGCATGTCTTTTCTTCTAGCACTCTTAATCCATATTCATCACATAAATCATCTGATGTTTTTCTTAATAAAGCTGTATTGCTTAAATTACTATAGTATTTAAGTCCATCTTTAAATGAAACTGAATTTACTACAAAATGATTATGGATATGCTCTGTATTTAAATGAGTTGATACTACAACTTGAAATCTATCTCCCCACATTTCTTCAGCAAGTCTAACTCCTATTTCATGAGCAATTTCTGGAGTAACTTCTCCTTTATCAAAAGATTGGTAACCATGAAAAGCAAGTATTCCATCTTCTTTTCCATATAATGTTTTTACAAGTTCCATTTGCTTAACTGCATCTTCTACTTTGCAATTAATTCCTGTTGTAAAAAATTGTTTTTCAGTTTTATCTGGATTAGTAGCGTACGAAAGTAAATCTCTTACACTAGAAAAATTATTAAATTGATTATAATATTTATTTTTAGTTTTATCTTTATCAGTAGCATAATCTACAACATGATCTATTCTACTTTCTACCTTCCATAAACTCGTTGTCGCCATTCTAATTTTCACCTCACTTTCATATTAAAAAGGGGATTGGGGATTTTCCCCATATAGAATTTCGAGTTGACGAAATTCATTGCTTGCTAATACAATTATTCACTACTATAAGTGCCTAATTTGGTACTTATTTTTATTAAATTTATTCTCTATTTTGAAAAATACTTGGACTTTTTTTATTAAAATCCAAGCACTTTTCTAGTCATTTATAGGTTTAAAATAGATATGTCACACGTAAATTGAAAATAAAATATTGA
>JBJFFC010000011.1:0-163437 GCA_051891395.1 Clostridia bacterium
CTCTTTCAATATTTTATTTTCAATTTACGTGTGACATATCTATTTTAAACCTATAGGATTTGTCAAGAAAAATGGATGGCTAAAGCCATCCATTTTCCGTGTTTCCAAATAGTTGTTCTAATTCTTGCACGTAAGTGTTCATCTGTTTCTTTTAGAAATGTCTTCATTTTTGATATTCTAAAATAATTTACTCAGCCTCTAATAGCCCAATTTGCTTCATTTAAATTGTTTCGGTCAATTATTTTCGTAATAATATCTTCTTCTCTTTTTTAATTCTTCAATTACTCTATATGCACTTGTATGAGGATTTGCTTCTTCACTATCTATATCTTGTCCATTTTCTTCTTGATATTTTTCAATTTTCTTAGCATTTACTATTGCAATATCTGTTTTATTTTCAATTATAGGATACACATTCATACTTTCGGAATAATTACTTATTTTGTTTTTTATTTCATTTTTAACTTGCTTACTACTTTGGTAATTTTTTGATGTATATCCATAATGTAATATGTACCAATATTCAAATGTAGGCGTTGAAGTTATCAATTCTATATTATTTTGATTACATATTTCTTTTGTTACATTTATCTGGTCTTGTTTATTTTGATTTACATCCGTATCTATTAGAAGATAAATTTTATCTCCATATTCTGTTTTAATATCTTCACTTTTTATAAAATCAACTAGGTCATTAGCCATACCAACTGGATCTGTATGCCTTCCAGTAGAGAACTTTATAATACATTCTCTACTAGAAAAGTTTTTCAAATATGTCGTTTCAGTTTTATTTTTTCCTTCACATCCTATTGCAATAATTGATTTTGTTTTTCTTTGGTTGCAATTTCTTTTTCTCTGTTCTAGTCTTCCCATAAGCTATTACCTGTAGCCAAAAAAGGAATTGCCCCATATCTACCGTTTAAATATCCTTTTTGAATATTTTCAGTTTTTCTCACTGAGAAATCATCTAATGGGTATAGTTCAGTAGTTCCTTTCTTTGGTTCTTTCTCTGTAAACCATATTTGATCTCTTCTAAAATTATCTAATGATAATAAATTAGTATCATGTGTATTAAATATTAATTGTGCATTATTTTTATTTATTTCGCTATTATGAAATAATTTTATTATAAATTCTACTAATAAAGGGTGTAAGCTTTTATCTATTTCATCTACGATTATTACTTTTCCTTTTTCAAAAGCTTCTTTTAAAACAGGACTAAAGAAAAATAAACTTTGCGTTCCTAATGATTCTTCTTGCAAATCTAATTCAAAATCTGTTTTATTTCCTTCTCCATTTTCAATTTCATGTAATGTAGATATTCTAACCTCTTTTTGTACTATTTTTCCATTTGAAATTCTAATTTGATTGTCAAATGCCATTATATTATTGGGTTCTACCTCTTTAACCTCAAAATTATAGTCTTTTATTAAAATATCTGCTTGTTTCAATAAATTAATTGTAAATTTCTTTTGGCTTCCATCTTTATCTTTTTCAAATTTATCAAACGCATATCCAACATTCATATAATCATTATAAGTATCTATATCTTCTGAAAACCATATATATGCATCCTTAGTTTTTTCATAATTCCATTCTGTAGCTGTTGATAAAAACAATTTTTTTTCTGTATTTTTAGTTGCTAATTCTTCTAATTTGCTTTGTTCTTGTTGAGTAAATTTATATTCGTTTGTATTTTTTCTTTCAAAAACCAAACTTGGTTTAGCTGATAAATATTGGTATAAATATTCTGTATATATTCTATTTATGTCTGCAGAAAAACCATATATATATTTAATATTATTTTTTATAAATACGAATTTAAATTCACATGGCTCATTAATCGTTTTTAGATCAAATTTAAAAGGTCTCATTTCTAATAATGGTTCATTTATATTTCTTAAATTAGATTTTCTAACCATTAATACAGCTGCCGTTATTGCATTCACAAAATTTGTTTTTCCTGATGCATTCGCACCATAAATAGCAGTTGATTTTAAATATGCTTCACCTGTATTTTCATTATTTATAATGTTTTCTATGTTTTCATCTCCATTACCAGCAATCATGCTAAATGTAATTTCATCTTTTATTGACATAAAATTTTTAACACTAAATTCTACTAACATATAAACTCCTCCTTGCTATATTATATTATAGAATTCATAAATTGTAAACACTTTTTAAAATTATTTTTATCTATTTTGTATTTTTTATTCATTTATTAAAATAATATTTCTATTTTTCTTGTTTTTTTATGCTTTTTTGCATTTTTTATTCCAGCGATAATGAATAGAAGATAGGGTAAAAAAAGTCTCACAGAAAAATGAGTGAATAAATCCAAAAAAATAAGATTTGAGCTAAAATTTTGACTCAAATCTTATTTTTCTGTGGGACTTTTTTACAGCCCACTTTCATTCGTTTTCATTATATTGTTATAACACTTGTATCTCCTGTTACAATTAATTCCATATCATTTTCTATATTTTCTATCATATAGATTTCTTCTCCATCAACTACTTGAGGAGTAAGTTCTTGCTCTTTGTCTCTTATTTTTAATATAACTTTTACATTATTTAATATATATCCGTCTTTTGCTACAACCCTGAATTTATATGTGCTTCCAAATAAATATTTTTGATCTTTTTCTGGTTTTTCTTCTGTTATTTGTTCCGTTGTCTCTTCTGTCTTAACATCTTCAGCCTCAACGTTTTGTATTTGAGTGCTTTGTGCTTCAGCATTTTGTGTTTCAGTAGTTCCATCTGTTACATCTTCTATTTCGATATTTTCGTCTAATGTTTTTTCTATAGTATACATACTATCTAAGTAATGTATTGTTATATTATCTCCAAAGCCTCTTAAAATCTCATCATAGTTTACTTCAGATTTCTTTTTTTCTACATATATGTCTCTTAAATTATTACATTTATAAATTGCTTTCTCTGAAATGCTTGTTACACTTGCAGGTATATATACTGTTTTTAAGTTTTCACATCTTGCAATCATATAATTGTCCATATAAGTTCTTTCGCCTACCCTTAAAGTCTCAATTTTACTGCAATTGTTAAAAGCTGTTCCACCCCAATTTGTAACATTTACTTCCTCCAAATTTGTACATTCTGCAAAGCAATACTTCTGAGCTCTTCCAACTTCTCCAGTATTTTTTAGAGACGTACATCCGTAAAAAGCTCCTTCGCTGACAGAATCTATTTTCCCAATAATTTTTTGTATACCAGCGCAATATGCAAATGCTTGTTGGTTTGCATACCTTTCTTCGTTTCTTTCTTCTAATATTAAACTGCCATCAAATCCACTACAATTTTTAAACGCTCCTCGATCTATAGATGTTAATTTGTCTGGAATTATAATATCTCCTTTTAAATTGTAACAATTATAAAAGGTATATTCATGGATATAGCTTATATTATTACTTATTCTTAAATTTCCATTTAAATTATAACAATTAAAGAAAGCTTTTCGTCCTAAACTTGTTACACTATTTGGAATAATTAAATCACCTGTAAATTTTGAATTAGCAAATGCAGAGTACCCAATTGTAGTTACACCTTCACTTATTACTAATTTTACTTCACTAGTACACCCTTGAAAAGCACAATTAGAAATAGTTGTTACATTACCTGGTATTATAATCTCTCCTTTTAATTTTGAGCAAGCCTTAAAGGCAAAAGGCTGGATTGTAGTAACTGTATTAGGAATTTTAACACTATTATCTTTTCCTGGAAGACATCTTATTAAAACTGTCTTATCTTTACTATATATAATTCCATCTTCTACGGAAAAATTTTGATTATCTTCTGCAATTGTCACATTTTCTAGGCTATTACATCCATAAAACGCTTTACTTGATATAGAAGATAGTGTTGATGGTAAATGTATATTTTTTAGATTTTTTGAATTATAAAAACTAAATTCTTCTAATACACTAACACCTTCTGGAACAATAGCACTTGTGATTGTATCATCGTTAGAAAATAATTCTGATGATACTAATTTTGTTCCTTTAAATGCATCTTTTGCTACAGATGTCAATGTACCATTTACGATAAACTCTTGTAAATTACTACACATGCTAAACGCTCCAGCACCTAAAGTATCAATATTTTTAGGTAACGTTATACTTGTTAATGAACTACAATTATAAAATGCTAACTCTCCTATACCTCCTACCCAATAATTATCTTCAGATGTATCTATATCATCAGGTAATTCTCCAAAAACGATATTAGATAAATTTGTACAACCACTAAAACAATTGCTACCTATTCCAGAAATTCCCCCTAGAAATTCGGCACTCTTCAAGTTCGTACCACCAATAGAGCTCTCAACACCCACAGGAACATAGGAAACAAAACTTATCATGTTTTCCCTATTAAAACAACTACTATTAAGTATCAATAAATGGTTATATTTCGTATCTATATCACCAATAACAATATTTTCTATTCCAGTATTATAAAATGCATATGAACCAATTGTTTTTAGTGTTCCTGGTAATTTTATACTTTTGGGCATAGAACGCTCATAAAATGCATATGGTGATATACCTACTATTCCCTCTGGTATTACTAATTCAAAATCATTTGGCATATCTCCTTTGTATGTATATAGTACTTTTCCTAAATATATAACACCATCTTCCATATTATTGTAAAATGGAGTGTTGCTAAATGCATTGCGTTCTATGGTTGTTACTGATTCTGGAATTATTACTTCTGTTAATGATGTCCAGCCAGAAAAATTATTACTTCCTATACTTGTTATACTATCTGGTATAATTACCTTTGTTATACTATTTCTTAAGGCTGTGTCTTCAATGAAACTACCATAATAATCCAAATTAGTCACTGCTTGACCTTCGAGTTCACTTGGTATAATAAGTTCTCCATTAATATTTCCGGATTCATATTTTAAGTTATGAATAATGGGAGGAGCACCCCATATATCATAAGTCCAAGTTATTCCATTTTCATCTGTTGCTGTGTCAGCATATACATTGTTACTAAGTCCTTTACATATGATAATACCTAACATAAACATTATTATAAATAATGATCTCTCTATTATTTTTCTCATATATTTACCCCTCCTTTCTTCTTTTTACAATTATTATGATATTAATTGAAACTGTTAAAATTAATACTACAATTGCGGTAATAATATAATCTCCTGTTTTCGGATTTGTTATAATATTAGTTATTTTTTCTACTACTATATTAGGAGATTTCTCCTCTACTTTTTCAGATTCTTCTGGTTTTTCTGGATCCCCTGGTTTTTCTGGTTCTTCTGGATCTTTTGGTTCTTCTGGTTCACTAGCTTCTTTTTCATAATAGTATTTTACTATTATTTCGCTTTCTTCATATTTTCCAATAGCGTTTTCTGGAGTTGGCTCTACCAAATTATATCCATCAATATCTTTTGGTACTGCCATATATTCCTCACCTATTTCGCCTTTTTTCACTGTTTCTTTTTCTATTTCTTCTTCTGTTTTCTTATCAATGTATTTTATAATTACATTTGATTTTATTTTTTCAAATTCTACTGTTATTAATTTATCTTCTGTTATATTAGTTAATGGTTGTAAAATTACAGTTTTATCTTCTTTTTGTTCAAACTCTATTTTCGTTCCATTTATATTTATATTTAAAACATTATGTATATTGTCTGGGATGATTTCTATTTGTTTTGTTGCATCTTGTCCATGTTTTACTACCTCATAAGCATCTTTTCCCTGTCCTGATATAGTTCCTCCATCATTTACTAATTCTGTCTTTATGGTATATTGTTTTAGTCTATAATAATAATATACATTTATTTCTAGTCCTTCTTCTTGTCCTGTTATAGTTCCTGTTTTATTTTCTGGTTCATTTACTAATTCATATCCTTCTGGTATTTCTTCTTGTGTTAGTCCAGTTGTTGCATATTCTTCACCTGAATTTTTATATTGAATATTATCATCTACTATAGAAGTATTATTTTCGAAATCTATATAATGAGTTACTACTTTTATTGGCTGTTCATCATAGAAATATGTTACTGTCGTTTCTCCTTCTGTAATATTTCCATACATATTTGTTGGTAATTTATCGACATTTAGACTATAACCTGATATATAAGTTTTTGGACTTGTTCTATAAGGTTCATTTACATTCCCTCTTATTTTTTCCTGTTCAGCTACTTCTTCCTCTGTACCTGTTTTATAATGATTAACTTTAACTTCTCCTACTTTAGAAGCTTCTACAAATGTTGCACATACTGTTATATTTCTTTTTACTCCTTTAAATTGAGGAATCTTTACTGTGTTATCACTTTCTTCTGTAAAGCTTATATTGCTTCCATTTACTTCTATACCTGCTACTACATATCCTTCATCTGGTGTTACTATAATTTCCTTGTTTGAGTCTTGTCCATATTTTACAATTTCATATGTTTCTTCATCTTTTCCTGAAATTGTTCCACCTTCTCCAGCAAATGTTTGTATGTAAAATTCTTTTAAACTGTTGTATGCAATTATTTGTTGTTTTGCTGGAATACTAGCAGATTGAGTATCAATTTTTAAAATTGATGTTGGAGCTACTTCACCATAATAACTATTACTATAGCCATCATCTGCAATAATTACTTTATTATCATTTAATAAATTAAAGTTATAAGATGGAAAAGATCTATCTGAATAGTAAACGCTTCCTTTATAAGTTATATCACCATTTTTTATATCATAATATTGAAGACATGTCTTTTCAAAATCATATATTGCTTCTATTTCAAAATCTTTAGAGTATTTATATATTTTTGTTTTTCCTTGAATTACAAAACTTCCATCTTGTAATTTGATAATTCCATAATACCCTGTTTCCTCTTCATTTGTTTTTATCCATTCTAAGTCTCCTGTTTTACTATATTTAGCAATAATAGCACATCCGATATAATCACTATACTGTTTATCACTATATGCGCCATATTCATTCATCTCATCTACTCTACCTACAAAAATGTAACCACCATCTGAATCTAAACATGATGCATTAATTCCATCTGACGAACTAGTCACTGTTCCTCCGTTATAATAATTTTCTAAGCCAAGGGAATCAAGTGTTCTATACCATAGTCTATTTCCTTCTTTATCTAGTTTCATAATTCCAGAATTTGTACTTTGAGAATGACCACTTCCTTGATATAATAAAATATTTTCGTCATTATCTTCCATCATTCTTATAAATGATGCATAGTCTACGCCAGAGCTAGAGCCTACAAAATAGTGCGTTTTTGTCCATAACAAATCTCCTCTATAATTATAACGCAAAATCACTGTTGCAAAATTATTATTATAGTATGCAAGACCGTCATTTTGATCTCCGTCATTCGAAGGATTAACTGAAATTAGAATATCATTATTACTAGTAACAATAGCACCTGCTATTTTCCCTTCGACAGGTAATTTCTTGTCATACTCTATATTTCCATTAAAGTCATATTTAGTTAGTACACATTCGATATTATATCCATCTGCAGTGTTACCTCCTGCTACTGCAATATATCCACCATTTGTTTTACAAACTTGAACATATTCCATTCTAGAACTATCATAGTTTTGTGACTCATCACTAAACAACTCACTATTAGATGTCCATTCTACTTCAAAATTCGAATTATATTTAGTTATTTTATTTCCTATTACTCCAACATATCCACCATCATCTGCTTGTATTATACAACGTTGTAAAATCTCCGAATTTTCGTATTCCAATGTTATTGTACTGTCTCCTAGCTCACTTTTATCTATTCCAAAATAATACGTATGCTCAGATAAATCTCCTAAATAATATCCTTCTAAAGCTTCTATTTCTATTGCTTTATATAATCCTGGTTTTAATCTTTCTGAAATTGTACCATTTTCATCTGTTTCTAATACTCGATATGTTATTCCATTTATGGTTTCTTCTGTTCCTATTGCATTTCCTTCTACATCTTTTGCCTCACTTAATTGTTCTATTCCATTTTCATCTCTTTTTACTTCATATATTACAAATTTAACACCTTTTAATAATTCTCCTGTATCTTCGTCCTTTTTTACTATAGAAAATATCTTTTCGTTTTCTAATCTGACATTTACTGTATTTCCTTCTATTTTTGGTTCTTCTTTAAAAGCTCCTTGTGTTACTGTAAAGTTCCAACTTCCATCTGCGTTTTTAGTTGCTATAAACTTGATTTCTGTATCGTTTAAAACATATCCTTCAGCTGGCTCTACTTCTTTTAATGTATATTCATACCCTTCATATAATTCTACTGATATTCCTCCCCATTTGTCAGTTACATATTCTTCTCCATTTTCAGCTATCCATTTTCCTTTTAAGTTAAATTTTGTACCTGGCACTGTTTGGTCACTATCTTTTTGGTATTTTATTAGATCTAATGTATATGAATTTTCCTTTTCATTTTGTAAAGTTGCTATTAACTGTGGAACACTTCCAGTTTCATTATTTACATATATTTCGCTAAATTGATTATTAATATCATGTACAACATATTGGTTATTTTCTATTGAGATTTTAAACTTGATTTCTTCTGTAATTTCTTTGTATCCTTTAGCATATATTTCTTGTAATGTATAAACCTCATCTTCGTATAAGCCTGCTACACGTATAGCTCCATCTTTAACACTTTCTAATGTAATACCACTTTCTAGCAATCCTTTTCCTTTTAGCAAAAATCTAATGTTTTCAATTCTTTCTCCTGTATTTTTATCTATTTTGTTTAAATTTAACACATATCTTTGCTTATTATTTAGAGATAATTTTACCAATTGTTGTTCCTTGTTTATTTCTTGTGTTCTAAATTCTCCTAATACATTTTCAATCCTCATGTCTTCTCCATCTGCATATACTTTTATAATCCTTGTTTCTTCATCTAGCTCGTAATCTGAAGATGGTACATTTGTTTTTATTATTGTATAATCTCTTTCTACATATAAATTTTTTATAGTAATTCTTCCGTTTTCATCTGTTGTTGCAATTATTGTACTTCCTTCATTATCTATTATATTATATGTAATTCCTTCAACTGTTTCTTCTGTAAGTATTTTATAGTCTGTAATCTCTAAGTTGTACTTTTTAGCAATCAATATACCTAACTTACTACTTTCTACTTTTTGAGGTAACTTACCTTCATTTGTTTCTAAATTGAAATATGCAGCATGAGTAGAATATGAATTATCATTATATTCTAGTCCCTCTGGTACAGATATTTCATATGTAAATGAATATGTATCTCCCATTTTTAAGATTACACTACTTAGATCAATCATATATGATTTTATTTTTGTAAAATCTCTTGGAGTCTCTGTCCAGCCATTGTTACTATCATTTAAATCTTTATTAACTTTGTCCTTTTCAGAATAATATACTTTTACTTGACTTTTTAGTTCATCGGGAATTTCTATTCCTTGTGATGTCATTGATACCGAATAAGATGACCCAATATTTCCTCCATCTATTACATAAGTATTATCTTTAAAAGCCACTTTTCCTACTATTACAGTATCTAATATGTTTCCATTAGAATAATTATTAAATAGTTTTATTTCTACATTTTTACTGCTTCCTAACTCATCTTTGTCAATTTCCAAATTCTGTGGTGACTTAGCTAAAACGTTTCCACTATCATCAATGATCTCTTCAAGTGTTATTAAGTTATTAGGTGCAATTATGTTTATAGGCATTTTAGAGTAAGCTACATAATCATTAAAATCTCCATTATTATTAACATCATATATATCAATATCTCTTCCATCTAAGTCATATATTTGATTTTCTGGATTGCTTGCATATACTTCTATATTATAATGTCCTGTTTTAGTCATAGGGTCACATACTATTTTCATATTTAATTCAATTTCAAAATTTATTGGAATTTCATTTCTAGTTTCTATTTCTATGTATGTGCATCCATCCTCTGCTTTATAAGTATTATATTTTGATATTTCTACTTGTGAATTATTGGTTGTAACTTTATTTATAGTAACCTGTAATATCTGATTTGGTATTTTTATTAAAAACTTACCATCTTTCCAACTTTCTTCTGATCTATTTCCTGCATTAATTTTTAAATTAATATTTTCGTCCACCTGACTAGAAATTGGTTTTGCATCACTTGATAATCCTACTATAGATGCTGCTGAGATATAACTCATACGACTTAATACTGTTAGAGTATCTCCTGTTGTAATTGCTGTACTATAATTATATATGTCTTTATATTGCATCAATTGATCTCTAGTAACACTATTAGCTAGACTTTTTGAATCAATCTCTTTTATATTATTTACTGTTAATTTTCCATAACTTCCTTTTATTGTATTACTTGTTTCTATTCTTATAAATTTTACTTCGTCTGCGTAATAATACTTCGTATTCCAATCATTTTTAGTAAATTCTTTTATTAGTTCATTTGTTTCATCGTTATATAATTTAAGGGTTCCTTCTTCCCCTAGTAATGCAGTAATATCTCCTGAAAAATAAATTCCTTTATTTTTGATAGCATCTGTCTGTAAACTTCCTATTTGATCTAATCTGTTTTGTTTTACTATAACACTATCTCCTTCAGTTTCTTCTACACGTACTACTTGCCAACTTACTTCATAACTATCATTAATTGCATTTTCTGCATTATCATATACATTTAGCACATTTCTTTGTGACAATGATCTTTTATCCATTGATGTTGTATATACATATTCTCCTTTTTGTGTTGATGGATAAGAACATACTACAGTTATTTCTGCTGATTCTTCTTTACTTGTTATAATCCCCTCTTCACATACGTTCAAATTATTATAAGCTTTATAACAAGCTGTTACCGGCACATTCAAAGTAAAATCAGCATTTTCGCCTACACTTTCTATTGCCTCTCTTGGATATTCTACTTTAACTTCAAAAACATGTTCATCATTTATTTCATTAGCAATTCTACCATCAGGTAACAATTCACTTGACTTTTCTATATAAAATTCTCTTGTTTCTTTATTATACTCTCCGCCATCTACCGTTACTTCTGTAGGGTCATAACCATTTAATTGTGGTATCGTACCTTTTACATATAATCCTGATAGCATTAATTCTTTCTTTGTTTCTGATGTTTTTACCTGAAATTTTATTGCACTATTGCCAGCATATAAATTAGACTTTTGATATCTTCCACTTATACTAGTGCCTACTTTTCCATGCCAATCTACTGCCAAATTTACTGTTTTTACTATTTCAGTTTCTTCTCCGTTGTTGTCTACATAAGTTCCTTTTAACGTTATTGTATTATCTTTAATTGAATAATTGTTAACATTACCATTTTGTATAGCAGAGGCCTTTGAGGTAGCATAAGCATAATTTCCACTTACTATTTCTCCTTGTAATAATGTTATTGTTCCATCTTTTATATCATTTAAAGATATCGATTTAGCATCATTTGATATATAATTTTCTTTTATTACATTATCTGCAACTAAAGAAGTGGCCAAATTAAAGTTTTTTCCATTTATCATTATTACTGGATTCTTTAGCGTTCCCTCAGAATTTACACTTAATTCCATATATAATGTATCTTGTTCTCCTATTGCTTTACATGTACCTCTGATTTTTTCGGCAACCCCATCTCCATCTAAGTCTTTTAACACAAAAGCATCGAACTTGACATAGCTACTTTGTGTGTCATTATCCCCTTCTTGGACCTTATCATATGTTTGTGCTACTGCAAGTTCTGCTAGCTCTCCTTCACTTAAAGTACTTTTCGTATTTCTTTTTGCAAAAATACTTATTGTTGCCATTACAATAAGCAAAATTATTGCTATTAATCCTATTAGTACTTTTTTTCTGTTTGCTTTTAGAAAATTAATACTTCTCATAATTTCCTCCTAATTTTACTATTTTTCTATATTTAATCATTACATATTTTTCGCTTATATTCAATTCCAGTTTTTCTTATAAATTTCTATGTGCTTGCGGAAGATACTTTAGCTTGTTTTATTAATTTTTAATTACTTTTATGTGACAATTTTTTTCTTTTTTTACAAAAAAGCCGTGATTTGTGCCTATCCGTAGTAAAAAAGAGAAAAATAAAAAAATACTGCTAATTATAATAGCAGTATTTTTTTATTTTTTTATTCAGCATTTGCTTCTACATTATCTTTAATTTCATTGCCTTCGATTTCATTATTTTCGATTTTATTATCTTCAGTTGTCTCTTCCAATTCTTTTTCTGTACTAATATGAATATTTTGATATTTTTGCATTCCTGTTCCTGCTGGGATTAATTTACCGATGATAACATTTTCTTTTAATCCTATTAAATCGTCAGTTTTTCCTTTAATTGCCGCCTCTGTCAATACTCTCGTTGTCTCTTGGAAAGATGCTGCTGATAGGAAACTATCTGTTGCAAGAGATGCCTTTGTAATTCCAAGTAATACTCTCTTACCTGATGCCGGACGCTTACCTTCGGCAATTGCTTGGTTATTTTTATCTTCAAATTCATACATATCAATTAAAGAACCTGGGAACATATCTGTATCGGCATTGTCTTCCACTCTAACTTTCTTAAGCATTTGTCTACCAATTACCTCAATATGCTTATCATTAATATCAACACCTTGGTTTCGATAAACCTTTTGTACTTCTGAAATTAAGTACTCGTATACTCCTTCTGGTCCCTTGATTTCTAGAATTTCAGCTGGATTAATAGAACCTTCAATTAGAGAACCTCCGGCTTCTACCATATCTCCATCTTTTACTTTCATTTTTGAACCAAATGGTATTGTATACGACTTAGAATTATCTTTACCTGTTACGATTACTTCTTTTTTCTTCTTAGTTTCTTTAATTTTTACTTTACCATCAATTTCAGTTATAATGGCAAGTCCCTTTGGTTTTCTAGCCTCGAATAATTCTTCAACTCTTGGTAAACCTTGTGTAATATCGGCAACACCGGCAACACCACCAGAGTGAATTGTTCTCATTGTAAGCTGTGTACCAGGCTCTCCAATAGATTGTGCTGCAATAATACCAACAGATTCCCCAATAGAAACTAAATCTCTTCTTGCTAATCCCATACCATAACATTTTTGACATACGCCATGTTTTGAACGACATCCTAAAACAGAACGTACCTCTAATTTTTCAATTCCAGATGCCACAATCTTTTCTGCTATTTCATCATTAATCATTGTGTTTGTATCTACAATCAACTCTTTTGTTGCTGGATTAATTACATCATTTACAGGATATCTTCCTACTAGTCTTTCTTGCATTTTTTCAATAATTTGATTTCCATCTTTAATATCATAAACAATAATTCCCTCATTTGTTCCACAATCATGTTCTCTAACAATGATATCTTGTGAAACATCAACTAATCTTCTTGTCAAATATCCAGAGTCAGCTGTTCTTAAGGCTGTATCTGAAAGTCCCTTACGAGCTCCATGGGCTGAAATAAAGTATTCCAAAGCATCTAGACCTTCTGCAAATGATGACTTAATTGGAATTTCAACTGCTTTACCAGTTGTACTTGCCATAAGTCCACGAATACCTGCAATTTGTCTTAATTGGTTCATATTACCACGGGCCCCAGATTTAACCATCATATAAATTGGGTTTAATTCCTCAAAGTTCTCTTCCATTGCATTACTTACTTTTTTCGTTGTATCTTCCCAAACATTGATAACAGCATTATATCTTTCATCGTTCGTAATTAAACCACGAGCATATTGCTTTCTAATTGTTTCTACTTTGTCATCTGCTTCTTTTAATAAATCTTTTTTAGCTTCTGGCACCTTTACATCATCCATTGAGAAGGTAATACCTGCTAAAGTAGAATATTTAAATCCTAATGCTTTAATATAATCTATTACTTCCGCTGATTCTGTTAATCCATGAATGCTAATTACTCTTTCAATAATTTGTCCCATAGACTTTTTCATAACTGGGAAACTAATCTCGTATTGGAATGGATCTTTGCTTCTATCTATAAATCCTAAGTCTTGAGGAATTCCTTGGTTAAATATAATTCTACCAACACTTGTTTCTACTTTTGCTGATTTCATTTCTCCATTAATTTCTTTTGTAATCTTTACATAGATTTTTGCATGAATTGCAACATCATGATTTTCAAATGCCATAATTGCTTCATCAGGATCTTTGAAGTATTTTCCTTCTCCCTTTTCGCCATCTAGTACCATTGTTAAATAATAACTTCCTAAAATCATATCTAGTCTAGGTACAGCAACTGGTTTTCCATCTTGTGGTTTTAGTAAATTGTTTGTAGATAACATTAAATATCTTGATTCTGCCTGTGCTTCTGGTGATAATGGTAAGTGAACTGCCATTTGGTCACCATCAAAGTCAGCATTGAAAGCTTCACAAACTAATGGGTGAAGTTTAATAGCTCTTCCTTCTACCAATACTGGTTCAAAACTTTGAATTCCAAGTCTATGTAGTGTCGGAGCACGGTTCAACATAACAGGATGATCTTTGATAACATCCTCTAAAATCCCCCATACCTCTGGTCTTAATCTTTCTACCATTCTTTTAGCATTTTTAATATTTTGGGCAATTCCTCTGCCTACCAATTCTCTCATAACAAATGGTTTGAACAATTCAACAGCCATTTCTTTTGGAAGTCCACATTGATAAATCTTAAGTTCTGGTCCAACTACGATAACAGAACGTCCAGAATAGTCAACACGTTTTCCTAGTAGGTTTTGACGGAATCTACCTTGTTTTCCCTTTAACATATCAGATAAAGATTTTAATGGCCTATTTCCAGCTCCAGTTACTGGTCTTCCACGTCTTCCATTATCAATCAATGCATCTACAGATTCTTGAAGCATTCTTTTTTCGTTTCTTACAATAATCTCTGGTGCTCCTAATTCTAATAATCTCTTCAATCTGTTATTTCTGTTAATAACTCTTCTATATAAATCATTTAAGTCTGATGTAGCAAATCTACCACCATCTAATTGAACCATTGGTCTTAACTCTGGTGGAATAACTGGTACCACATTCATAATCATCCATTCAGGTCTATTTCCTGAAATTCTAAATGCTTCTACTGTGTCTAATCTCTTTACAAGTTTTACCTTTTTTTGCTCACTTGCACTTTCTAATTCTTTTCTAATTTGTAATGCTAATTTTTCTACATCAATTTTTTCTAATAATTCCCTTAAAGCTTCTGCTCCCATTCTAGCTTTAAAAGAACCTTTACCATATTTTTCTTCTGCTTCATGATATTCTTTTTCATTTAATACTTGGCATTTTTCTAATCCAGAAGTTCCTTTATCCACAACAATATAAGATGCAAAATAAACTACCTTTTCCAGATTTTTTGGTGAAATATCTAACATTAAAGCAATTCTACTAGGAATTCCTTTAAAATACCAAATATGTGCAACTGGTGCAGCAAGCTCTATATGTCCCATTCTTTCACGTCTAACCTTTGATTTTGTAACTTCTACACCACATCTATCGCATACAATTCCTTTATATCTAACTCTTTTATATTTACCACAATGACATTCCCAGTCTTTCGTTGGTCCAAATATTCTTTCACAGAATAACCCATCTTTTTCTGGTTTTAATGTTCTGTAGTTGATTGTCTCAGGCTTTTTTACTTCACCCTTTGACCATTCTCTTATCTTTTCATCTGATGCAACACCTATTTTTAACTTATTAAAAATATCTAATTCGTCCACTATTTTCCTCCCTATGTCCAATTGGGGACGTCTCCTTTTTGAACAAAATGTCCAATTGGGAACACATCTCTCAATTTAATTTTTTATAGGTATGCAACCTAACTTCGTTAGATTGCATAAGTTATCCGTAATTTGCTTTGCTTCATACGGCTAACTTAATTTCAAAACAGACCAAGAGGTCTAACCACCGCTCTTGCAATTCCATCAGGTCGCCTCTTATCTTTTTAAAATTTATTTAATTATCACTTTATATTATCAAAAAATTCTTACAATTGTATTAGTTGTTTTATTTATATTTAATAATTTACAGATAAATTCCTCATTTGATTTATTAAATTGTATATTAATTTTTTCAAGAAGATTCAAATATTTGATAAATTTTTCTTTTTCAAAAGAACTATTAGACTTATATATAATACCTTCTTTAGTTATAATATAATTATCTGGTGTCCAATTTCCTTCTGGGATAAATGTTTTTCCTGCATCTAAACTTCTTGCTGATGTAGTTAACTTAGAATATACATGTATATCTTCTCCAATTGGAATTGGTATATACAATACTATAACTACCGCTAATATGATTCCAAATATTATTAATATTTTTTTCTTCATATTAACCTCCTATGTTCTACTCAATTATATCATCATCATTATCAAGATTATCATTTGCTAAGTCATTATCAAATAATAATTCTTCTCCTTCATCATCTAATCCTTCAAATAATTCGTCATTTTCATCATCTAAAGAATCTTCATCATCTTCTAGTAAAACATCATCACTTGTTTCTTCTACATAGCTATCTAAATCTCCATCAGCAATTACTTCTTCCTCTTGTAAGACTTTTTGCTCTTTACTAGGATCATATTCTATCCCTTCTTCGATATTTTCTTTTAATTCTAATTCTTCATTATCTTCAGAATATAGACGGACATCTAATCCTAATGATTGTAATTCTTTTACTAGAACTTTGAAACTTTCTGGAACTCCTGGTTCTGGAACATTTTCTCCTTTTACGATTGCTTCGTAAGTTTTCACTCTTCCTACTACATCATCTGATTTTACAGTTAACATTTCTTGTAATGTGTAGGCAGCACCATATGCTTCTAGTGCCCAAACTTCCATTTCTCCAAAACGTTGACCACCAAATTGTGCTTTTCCTCCTAAAGGTTGTTGTGTTACTAATGAGTATGGTCCGGTTGAACGAGCATGAATCTTATCATCAACTAAGTGGTGAAGTTTCAACATGTACATAATTCCAACTGTAATTGGTTTATCAAATGGATCTCCTGTTCTTCCATCATATAAAATAGTTTTTCCATCTTCGCTCATACCAGCTTGTGCAAGTAACTCTTTTACATCTTCTTCTGTTGCTCCATCAAATACTGGTGTAGATATCTTCCATCCTAAGGCTTTGGCTGCTCCACCTAAATGAACTTCAAGAACTTGCCCTAAGTTCATACGAGAAGGAACACCTAATGGATTTAATAAGATATCAATTGGTGTACCATCTGGCATAAATGGCATATCTTCTTCTGGTAAAACTCTTGAGATAACACCCTTATTACCATGACGTCCTGCCATTTTATCTCCAACAGATATTTTTCTCTTTGTAGCAATATAACATCTGATAATCTGATTTACTCCAGGTCCTAATTCATCCGAATTTTCTCTTGTAAAAATTTTAACATCTACTATGGTTCCAGCTTCTCCATGTGGTACTCTTAAAGATGTATCTCTTACTTCTCTTGCTTTTTCACCAAAAATTGCTCGAAGTAATCTTTCTTCTGCTGTTAATTCTGTTTCTCCTTTTGGCGTAACTTTACCAACTAATATATCTCCTGGTCTAACTTCTGCACCAATTCGAATAATTCCATTTTCATCCAAGTCTTTTAATGAATCATCTCCAACATTAGGAATATCACGAGTAATTTCTTCTGCTCCTAATTTAGTATCACGACATTCACAGTCATATTCTTCTATGTGTATTGATGTAAATACATCTTCTTTTACTAATCTTTCATTAAGCAAAATAGCATCCTCATAGTTGTATCCTTCCCATGTAGAAAAAGCTACTAATACGTTTTTACCAAGTGCCATTTCTCCGTTTTGAGTAGATGGACCATCTGCAATAGCATCACCTTTTTTAACTTTTTCACCTTTTTTAACAATTGGTTTTTGGTTAATACAAGTTCCACCATTTGTTCTCTTGAATTTACGTAATTTATGTACAACTGTTTTTCCATTTTTATATTTAACTGTAATTGCTTCTGCTGTTACCTTTTCAACAACGCCATCATCTTCTGCCAATACTAAAATTCCTGAGTCTTTTGCTGCTCTGTATTCAATTCCTGTTCCAACAATTGGACTTTCTGTAATCATAAGTGGAACTGCTTGACGTTGCATGTTTGCACCCATTAGAGCTCTTTTTGCATCATCATGCTCTAAGAATGGAATCATGGCTGCTGCAATAGAAACCAATTGTTTTGGTGAAACATCTACATATTGAACTTTATCACTATCCACTTCAATTACTTCATTTTTAAATCTAACTCTAATCCTTTTATGTATAAATTTTCCATCTTTATCTACTGGTTCAGATGCTTGAGCAATAATATAATTGTCTTCTACATCTGCGCTCATATATTCAACAATATCTGTTAATTTATGTGTTTTAGGATCCACTTTTCTATATGGTGTTTCAATAAATCCGTATTCATTAATTTGAGCAAAAGATGAAAGTGCTGATATAAGTCCAATATTTGGTCCTTCTGGGGATTCAATTGGGCATAATCTACCATAATGTGTATAGTGAACGTCACGAACTTCGAATCCTGCCCTTTCTCTTGTTAATCCACCAGGTCCTAATGCTGAAATTCTTCTTTTATGCGTTAATTCTGATAGTGGATTTGTTTGATCCATGAATTGTGATAATTGTGAACTTCCAAAGAATTCGCGAATTGCTGATGTTATTGGTTTTGTATTAATCAATGTTTGTGGTGTTACAACATCTAAATCTTGAATTGTCATTCTTTCACGAACTACTCTTTCAAGCCTTGTTAAGCCAATTCTAAATTGATTTTGTAATAATTCACCAACGCAACGAATTCTACGATTTGCTAAATGGTCAATATCATCTGGTTTTCCTAATCCATGTGAAAGATTTAATAAATAGTTAATAGATGCTATCATATCTTCTGTAGTTATATGTTTAGGTACTAATTCATCCATTCTCTCAGTTAATGCTTTTACTAAATCCTTTTCAGCAGTATTATCCATTATATTTTTTAATACATTATAATTTACTAATTCCTTAAAATGTAATTTACTTAAATCAACTGTTGGCAAAACTTGATGGATATTTACTGTTCCATTTCCTATAATTCTTACTTTTTTCTCTCCAACCATAACGTCTACCATATTGATTCCTGAATTTTGGATGTTTTCTGCTACTTCTTCAGAGATAACTTCTCCTGCTTGTACAAAAACCTCTCCCGTTTCACTATCTATGATATCATTCGCTGCTACTTTGTCCTTGATTCTTGTAGCTAATGCTAATTTTTGGTTAAACTTATATCTACCAACCTTTGCTAAGTCATATCTCTTATTATCATAGAATAATCCATTAAATAAGTTCCTTGCTGCATCTACAGTTGGAAGCTCTCCTGGTCTTAATTTTTTATAGATTTCTATTAAAGCTTCATCTTGATCCTTAATAGTGTCTTTGCTAATCGTTGCTTTTAACATTTCTTCATCACCAAATAAATCTAATATTTGGCTATCTGTTGCTACACCAATTGCTCTAAGTAATGTAGTTACAGGAACTTTTCTTGTTCTATCGACACGCACCCAGAATATGTCATTTCCGTCTGTTTCATATTCTAACCATGCTCCTCTTAAAGGCATAACAGTAGAATTATATGTTCTTTTTCCTGTTTTTGTATCGAATTCTTCTCCATAATAACATCCTGGTGAACGTACTAATTGGCTTACTACAACTCTTTCTGCACCATTAATTACAAATGTTCCACTATCTGTCATAAGTGGGAAATCACCTAGATAAATTTCTTGTTCTTTAATTTCACCTGTTTCACGGTTAATTAATCTTACTTTTACGTGTAGTCTTGTAGAGTATGTAGCATCTCTTTCTTTTGCTTCTTCTACTGTGTATTTTGTTTTTTCCTCCATGTAATAATCGAAAAATTCAAGAACTAAATTTCCAGAATAATCTTCAATTGGTGAAATATCTTTTAATACTTCTCCTAGACCTTCTTCTACAAACCAGTCATATGAATCTTTTTGAACTTTGATAAGATTTGGCATTTCAATGTAGTCGCCAACTTTTGCGAAATCTTTACGAGAAGCCTTCTCGTAGTTAACTTCTTTAATCTTCAAAAAAATCACCCCATAAAAAATATTAAGCAGAAATAAATATATATTATTTAAAAGAAGTCCCTCTTAAATAACAATTTGCTTGTCTAAGTTTTCAATTTGTCTGCTTTTACAAATAAAATCACTTAGGGCTCCTTGTATTTAATTCCTCTCCTTTTAATTTTTAACCTTAGAATTTTTAAAATATTTTGATTTTTAAATTTAAACTCGCATCTTTCATAAACGGCATTAAAAGAGCTGTCAAAAAACTCTTGTTTTTCAACCGGCTCTAAGAATTTATTTAATTTACCTTTGACTATATTTCTTTATTTTAATCACCCTTATTGTATCTTTTCATTCTTTTTGGGCATGTTTCGTTTACGAATTGATAATATCATATCATATTTCACTTACGGATGTCAAGGTTTTAGCAATATTTTAACTAAAAATCGCACCAACTGCACCAAATACTCCAGCAGAAGCTAGTCCCATTATAATACCAGCTAAGATTACACCTGCAATAACAGCAATAACGCTCTTTTTAAAATCCATATCTAACAAGCTTGCTGCAAGTGTTCCTGTCCAAGCTCCTGTCCCTGGAACAGGTATACCTACAAAAAGAAATAGTGCAAAATATAAACCACGTCCAGCCTTTTCTTGTAATTTTTTACCGCCCTTTTCACCTTTTTCTAAACAAAATGTAAAGAACTTTCCAATAAATTTCTTATCAGATCCCCATACTAAAACCTTTCTAGCAAAAAAGAATATAAATGGCATAGGTAACATATTTCCTATAATACAAGTTATATAAAGTGGAAGTATTGGAAGTGGATCACCCCATAGCCCACTTAACCCAACAGGAACCGCTCCTCTTAGTTCTATAAGTGGTACCATTGATATAAGAAATACTAGTAAATACTTTTTTAACATATTAAACTCCTTTTTTTCTATTTATAAATTATATATTAAACTATAAATTGCCCTGTTTCGTTTGACAAAATAACACTATTTTTGTATAATATATTTAGTAAATGAAAAACCACAAACGTGGTTACCAGTTATGTATAAAAAACACATCCAACCAGCAAGTTACAGATGTGTTTTTTTATTGTCTATTTGCTAAAAATTATAATCAATATAATTAAGGCAAATACTATAATAGTTTCGACAATTAATGTAAATAAAAGTAAGTATATTATTTCTAATAAAACTGCTTCTATCATAGCACCACCTCCATTCTCACAACGATTGTTGCGAATCAAAAGTGGCAACCACATCTGCAATCCTCATTTCCTATGACAAATAATATACATCATATTATTAAAAAAAACAAGTGGGCAATACTAAATTTTGCAACAATTTAGTTCTCCTTATTTTTCTTTATCTTTTTCTCTGCTAACTTCAAACTAACATAGTCTTCCACTAATATTTTAACCACCGCAATAACTGGTACAGCTAAAAACATTCCTAATATTCCAAAGTAAGCTCCTCCAACTGTTACTGCAAATATAACAAGTAGTGGACTTATTTTTAATGACTTTCCTATAATTTTAGGATTAATAATATTAGCATCAATTTGCTGTAATATAATAACTACGATTAACATCCAAATAGTTTGTGTTAAACCACCTGTTATTAGTGTAATAATAGCTGATATTCCTACTGCAATGATAGCTCCAAAATATGGTATCATATTAAATAATCCTATGAAAAATCCTAATAATGGCGCAAATTTTATTTTTAGAATACTCATAGCTATTGTTACTAAGATTCCAACCACGATAGCATCTAAAAATTGACTTGCTATAAATTTAAAAAATATCTCATTTGAATCATTAAAATATTTATCAATATTTTTATAAGTTTTGTCTTTCAATACAGCACTTGCAAACCTCTTTAAAAATCCTAATATTTGGTCTCTTTCTACTAAAATATAAATCGATACAATAACAGCCACAAATATGTTAAATATACTAGTTACTGCATTTACTGCTCCTATAACATATTCTAATATTTTATCTAAGTTAAAATATTGTTTTATATTGATATTTTGTATATTGCCTATAGTTTCTTGTACCAATTCTCCTTTTAACACCGAATCTCCTGGTAATTCGTTATATCTGTCTATTGCTATTTCAAAATAGCCTTGTATGTTATTGAGTAAATCTGTTATGCTTTCTACTACCACTGGTAAAATTACACTAAATAGTATCATTATTAATAAAATCACTATTAGATAAACAGTTGCAACACTTAATGTTCTTGCCTTTCTCTTCACAAATTTACTCTTTGATTTTCCATATGCTCCTTCTATCTTTTTGCATGGCATAAAGAACAAATAAGCAATAAAAATTCCAGCAAAGAATGGGCTTAAAATACTAAAGAATTTTCCTACCACATTCATGACATCCCCAAAGCTATCAAGTGCTTTATATACTATAATAATTGCTACTCCTAGCAAAAACCAGTAAATCCACTTTTTCCAATGATTTCTAATCTCGTTCATACTTTACCTCTTTTCCATATTGGGACAATATGGACCTGTCCCCACTTGTCCCTATTTCTATTTCTAATTCTACAGGGCAATGGTCACTTCCCATTATATTTGAATGGATTGTTGCTTCTTTTATTTTTTTCTCAATATCTTTTGAAACAATAAAATAGTCGATTCTCCATCCAACGTTCTTTTCTCTTGCTTTCCTCATATACGACCACCAAGTATAGGCATTTTCTTTATTTGGATACAAATATCTAAAGCTATCTATAAATCCTGCCTCCAGTAATTCTGTCATTTTCTTTCTTTCTTCATCGGTAAATCCAGCACTCCTTCTGTTTGTTTTTGGATTCTTTAAATCTATTTCTTTGTGTGCTACATTTAAATCACCACACATAATAACTGGTTTTGTTTTATTTAACTTTAATAGATATTTTCTAATTTCATCTTCCCATATTTGTCTATATTCTAATCTTTCAAGTTCTCTTTTTGAGTTTGGCGTATAAATATTTACCATATAAAATTTATCATATTCTAGCGTAATAACTCTTCCTTCTTTATCATGTTCTTCGATTCCGATTCCATATGCTACAGATATTGGTTCTTGTTTTGTGAATATAGCTGTTCCCGAATAGCCTTTCTTTTCTGCACTATTCCAATAACTCTTATAGCCATCAAATTTTAAATCAATTTGGTCTGGCATACATTTTGTTTCTTGAATACAGAAAATATCGCTATCCATCTGTTTAAAAAACTCTTCAAACCCTTTGTTCATACAAGCTCTTATCCCATTTACATTCCACGAAATCAGTTTCATGTTAACCCTCATTCCTTTCTTAAGGCACAAACTTTGTTTTATTCTACTATAAAACACAAAAAATAGCAAGTTTTGGTATCACTTGCTATTCTCTTATACAACTTAATTATTATTGAACCACACTAACAGGTAAGTATTTTACTCCCCATTGTAATGCAGCAGAGTGTGAGCTTACGTAGATATCAATTCTATTACCTTGAATTGCTCCTCCTCTATCTTCTACTGTATAGATGTTACCACCTATATTTAATTTTGTTCCAAAAGCAAATTTGGCTGGTGCAGCAACTGTTCTTCCAGCTGTTGCTTGTGTTCCAGATGCAGTTCTTCCTGTAGACTTACCACAACATTTGCTACAAGAACAATATGCTGTAATTTTATATGTCTCTCCATCAATAACTGCTGTTGTAGTTGTTCTTGGCATATCAGATGCTCTTGATGTTTGAGCTTTCTTTTGTACTTGAACAATTTTATTTACTGGTTCTTGTACTACAACTTCAGATATAACTGTTTTTTCAATTTCTATTTCATTTTGGTATTTCACTTTATAGGTTACTTCTTTTATCCCGTCTTTTCCTTCTTGTAATACTGTATTTGTTGTACTAGAATCCGTAGTTACCGTATTTTTTGTAATCGTTTCATAAGGTATTGTAACTTGTTCTACTACTATTTTTTCAGTTATCGGTGCATAATTTTGCAATAATTCATCTAAAGATGTTTCTACACCTTCTTCTGATATTTTAGCAATTTGTACTTCGTTATATGATTTATCTGTGATTTGAATACTTTGACCTTCTGATATTTCATCACTTAAATCTGGTATTGTCTTTTGATTTTCTTCTAATACAATATTATTTTCTTCTAATATTTCTGAAACAGTTGCTTTTGATGTTAAAGCTGTCATTTCATATCCATTTTGAAGAATAATCTTTACGTCTTTTAAGTTCGTATTAACCGCCATAACTCCTATTCCTGATATTAATATTAAAATTATGCTAACACAAATAATTTTTATAATAGAAATTGAAGCTTTTTCTTCTCTTTTCATAAAAATTTATTACCTCCTTTTTGGCAACACATTTATTATACTATTTTTTAGTCAATTTGTCAAATTTTGCTGTTCTCTTACTCCTATGCAAGATACATAAATATAGAATAGGCACATGATTTGTCCTTCTCTTATATATTTAAATTTAAAAGCCTTATTATATTATATGTTCCTTTGTTTACAAATATTACTATTAAATGTTAACACGATTTTCACAAATTTAACACATTTTTATTGTATAAATTTATTTAATATGTTATTATTAATATGTATATAATATTAAAAGAGGAGGAATCATAATGATTGGTTGGATTATATTAGCAATTGTAGTAATTCTTGTAATCTCTATTATTGGAATGTACAATAGTTTGGTTCAATCTAAAGTAAAAGTTGACAATGCTTGGAGCCAAATAGATGTACAATTACAAAGAAGATTTGATTTAATTCCAAATTTTGTTGAAACAGTAAAAGGTTACATGACACACGAAAAAGAAACTTTTGAAAAAATAGCTGCTCTTAGAACATCTTGGGCTAATGCATCTAGTGTTTCTGAAAAAGCTGACTTAGATAATCAATTATCTACATCTTTAAAAACAATTATGGCTGTTTCTGAAAGCTACCCAGAATTAAAAGCAAATCAAAACTTTTCAGAGCTATCTGAAGAATTAAGAAATACTGAAAATAAAATTTCTTTTTCTAGGCAATTTTATAATGATACTGTAACAATGTATAACACAAAACTACAGGTATTCCCTTCTAACATCATTGCTGGAATGTTTAATTTCAAATCCCGTGATTTATTCAAAGCAGAAAGTGATGAAGCTAGAAAGAATGTAAAAGTTGATTTTGGAAATAATGCTTAATAAAAACTATAAAAATGGAAGGTTGGAGGTTTTCTTCTAACCTTTTTTATTTTAATGAAAGGAAAATATTATGTTTGAAAATATAAAGAAAAACAAATTTCAGTCAGGTCTTATAATTGGAATTTTTATACTAGTTATTACTTTAATTGTATATTATATTTGTAATGCCCTAAGATTAGGAACTATATCTATTGTAATTGCACTTATTTTTTCAATAGCATCTGCTTGGGGATCTTACTATTATAGTGATAAGATTGTGTTATCTCTTAATAAAGCAAGGCCTGCTACTAAAGAAGAAGATCTAAAATTAGTAAATATATTGGATTCGTTAATGGTCGCATCTGGTTTAACTACAAAACCAAGACTCTATGTAGTAGAAGATGCTCAACCAAATGCATTTGCTACTGGAAGGAATCCTGAAAATGCTGTTATATGTGTTACAACTGGACTTTTAGAAAAATTAGATTACTATGAATTAGAAGGCGTAATTGCTCATGAAATGAGCCATATAAAAAATTATGACATCAGATTAAGTTGTGTAGTTTCTGTTATGGTTGGGTTTATTGTTATGCTTTCTGATATGTTCTCTAGAATGCTTTTTTTGGGTGGTATAAAAGACCGCGACAATGATAATAGTAAAGGAAATGGAATCCTAATGATTATTGGTCTAATTTGTTTAATCCTTTCCCCTATTTTCGGTTCTTTAATGCAACTTGCTTTATCTAGGAAAAGAGAATTTTTAGCTGATAGTACTGCTGTAGAATTTACTCGCAATCCAGATGGCTTAATTTCTGCACTTGAAAAACTAGAAAATGATCCAAATCAATTAGAAACAGCAAATTCGGCTACTGCCAATATGTATATTGTAAATCCTTTTAAAAAGGATACGAAAGAAGGCAAAAAGAAAACTTCTAGTATTTGGTCTACACATCCTAGTACAGAAGACCGAATTGAGGCGTTGAGAAATATAAAATAGACATAAACAGACATAATTCGACATAATTGATTGACTTTTGTATCATAATTAGATATAATCCATTTGTCAGTCAATATACTAAAAAGTAGTAATAGTACTAAGGAGGAATATTATGACTACTGCAAATAATTTTGTAAGCCTAAATCTTTCTTATTTGGAGGAATCTATTTTGAACGGCTCCTGTATATTAAAATTGTATTCCAAAAATTTTAATATACGTGTAGTTCGGCTTGAAACAAAAGACGGTAAAATTCATTCAGTAGTAAAAGGTTTTAGTTTTATAAACTGTCTTCAAAGGCTTAATGAAGATTGTCAAAAAGGTAATTTTCCTGATAATCCATCATTTGTTTCAACGATAATTGACTCCAATTTAGATTTCAGAATAATTCATCATTCTGAAAAACTTACAATTACAAAAAAAACAGCATCATCATGTTTATCAGGAGTGTTGAAAGACTATAGAGATAGAATTCTGTTAAAAGAAGATTCGTCACATTTAGCAGAGTTGCTTTCTAAAATTGATACTTCAGCTCTTCTTAGCTAAAATTCTCCAATAAAGGCACTCTAAGTTAGAGTGCCTTCTTCCTATATTTTAAATATTCTCTTTGCATTATCATATGTTATTTTAGCAATATCTTCTATAGCAATATTTTTTACTTCTGCTACTTTTTGTGCTATATATTTGACATTTCTAGGATCATTTCTTCTTCCTCTTAAAGGCTCTGGAGATAAGTATGGACTGTCTGTTTCAATTAGTATCTTATCATTTGGAACCATTTCTATAATTTCATTTGCATTTTTAGAATTTTTAAAAGTAACAGGTCCTGCAAAAGAAATATAAAAACCAAGTTTTAATCCCTGTTTAACTAATTCTCTATTCAACGGGCAGCAATGGAAAATTCCCTTTTTAGTTACTGGATTTTGCTTTAATATATCTAATGTATCCATAACAGCATCTCTTGTATGAATCTGAATAGGAAGTTGTAAGTCATTTGCTATTTTTATCTGTTCTATAAAAGCTTTCTTCTGCAATTCTTTATTTTCTGTATTCCAATGATAATCTAAACCAATCTCTCCAATGGCCACAACTTTTGGATTTTGTTTCACTATTTCACGTATTTCATCTAATATTTTCCACAATTCTTCTTCTGTTTGTGGAATATCATTTGGAGAAATACCACAAGTTGAGTATATAAATTTATATCGTCCAGATAATTCAATTGATTTTTTAGAACTTTCTAAATCATAACCTGCTGATACAAACTTTTTTACATTTTCTAAGTGTATTTTATTAATTAGTTCATCTCTATCTTCATTAAATTTTTCATCATCTAAATGTGCATGACTATCAAAAAAATCCATCTCAAATCACCTCTCATTCTATCATTAAAGCACAAACCTAGTTTGGAAAAGAATTGTTATTTTTCAAACTATCTTCCTAAAACTGTCACATTAGCCACAGCATAATCTTTACAATGTGATATACTTAAATCAATATTTTCAATATCACTTAAATCTATTCTCACAATTTTTATAGATGGTCTACCTTGTTCATCTGCATCAACTTCAAAATCTTTCCATTCAATCTTATATTTGTCTTCTATTTTCCAAGATAAGGCTTTAAAAGCTGCCTCCTTTGCTGCAAACCTAGCCGCATAATGTTGATACTTCTGATTTTTTTTACTTTCACAATATAATATTTCTTTTTTCGTAAAAACTCTATTTAAGAATTTTTCTCCTAATTTTTCTATACTTTCTCTTATTCTTTCAATTTCAATAATATCTGTACCACATGTAACTTTCATTAATGTATATCTCCTATTTGATTAATTTATAAGTAATATATCATAAATAATAGAAAAAAGAAAGTGTATCTATAACACTTTCTTGCATTAATATCTTTATATCCTTATCTAAATTTGAGTCTCTTCAACTACTTTTATCATTTTTTTAGATAATGAATATATAAAGTTTACTATATTGAAATATTTTTCAATTGTTTTTCTGTCTAAAATTGATTTATTGTTAATAGTGGTCTCAAACATCTTACCAGTATGTAATCTTATGTACATAATGTCTTCTCTTATTAAAATATCTAGAGGCATTTTTAACTGAATTCTAAAATCAACCAATATGTCCATTATATCATGTGTTAATAACTGCATTCCAATAATTTGATTAGTAGAAATAACATCAAAATATTTTTCAAATTCTTGAGAATCCATTTCTAATTTATTTTTCTTAAATAATGTCCCATTTTGTTTTATTCTAAGTTCACTATTTATAGATTTTCCGATATTAATTTTAGCAAACAAGCCACTAAATATTGTAGTTGTTTCTGTATGTGTATCACCATCCGAATCAGTTGTTGTTTCAACATGTTCTGTTGTTATTTCTGCCATTTTTATATTATATTTATTATCTATAATTGCTTCTAAATAATCATCTGAATAATATCTATTATAATATCCATCATATTTTCCTTCTTTATAAATATCTTGTGGCATTTGTTTTTTAGGTATATAATCAACATCATATAGAAAATTTTCAAATATACTATTAATTACTTTCTCCTTAAATACGTCGTTATATTTAATAGTATTTTTAGAAAATATAAGTGATGTTATAGCAAATATAATTATATCTATTACAATTATTGGTATAAACATAGCTATCCATGGGAATATGCCAAACTCACTCGTATTAAATCCACCTATTTGTCTTGAAACTATCCAGATTATAGTTAAATCAATTATAAGTATTAATATAATTGCGATTTTTGTTTTTCGTTTCTTCTCTTTTCTCGCTTCTTCCCAGTGTATTCTCATTTCATCCTGATTTATACTATTATAAAAACTTTCAAAATCATTTTTCATTAATTTAGTTCACTTCCAATATCAATATTTTCTCTCTTGTATTCTTCTACTTGGAATAATTCAGCTTTTTTCATTCCAAAAATACTTGCAATTAAGTTTGTAGGTATTGTTTCTATAGTTATATTATATTTTGTTACGTCATTATTATATATTCTTCTTGCAGCTTGAAGTTGACTTTCTATTTTTTCTAGGTTTTTTTGTAAATTCAGATATTGTTCACTTGATTTTAATTCTGGATATCCTTCTGCTATTGCTAATATACCATTCATACTATTGTTTAATTCTTCAGCCTTTTTTAAACTTTTGTTAGCTCTTATATATTCGCTTCTCATTTTTGTAACATTTTCTAATACACTTTTTTCATGATTGGTATATCCTTTTACACATTCTACCAAATTAGGAATTAAATCAAATCTTTGATTTAAATATACATCTATACCTGATTTAGATTGTTCTACTCTATTTCTTAATTTTACCAATTTATTGTACTTACATAAAACATATATAATAACAATCGCTAATATTATCCCTACTATTATCATTTCTATATACTCCTTTTACACATCTTTAATATTCATTTGGCATATGTATCCATCGGCATCATAATCATATGTAATAAGATATTCTTTCTTATTAAGACTTGATTTTAAATTTGTTAATTCTTCACTTTCAATTGCTGTAATATCATTATATTTAACTGTAATCTTTTTTTCATTATTGATATTATCTTGTATTACATATTTAATTGCTGTTTCTGTGAAAAATTTACTCTGTAATCCCGTATATAAATCTTCATATTTGCTATTTATTGTGTCTTTATTATATGTATCTACAATTTTATTTTCATATGTTTTATAATCACTTTCCATTGTATTATAAGCATTCTCTATTCTTTCTGATGCGTTTTTAAACTCTTCTTTTATTTCTTTATTTTTTTCATCCTCTTCTTGCATTTCTTGTAATTCAGTATCAATTATATTACTAACTGTACCAAATATTTTTTCAAATATTCCTTGGTTTTTTTCATTAGAAGACATTGCTGCATTTCCAATTTTATTAATTGCCATAAATCCTAAACTTCCTATTATTACTAGTAGCAAAACTACTAATATTGATATTATTATAACTGGTCTAAGATTCTTCTTTTCTTTTGAACTTTCATTGTTTTTGATAGGGTCTGCTTCAGTTTTAATTGGTTCTTCTGATTCATTTAATAATTCATCTACTGAAATATTAAATAACCTTGCCATTTGTGACAATTTGTCCATATCTGGTGTTGTTTGTCCCAATTCCCATTTAGAAATTGTTTGTCTTGCAACTCCTAATTTTTCTGCCAACTCTTCTTGTGATAATAAATTCTCCTTTCTTAGTTTTACTAATTTATCATTGAATTTCATTTATTTTTCCTCCTCATAACATTATTGCATTTTTTGTAACATCTGTTGTTGCTTTTGTTTCGTTTCATCTAATAATTGTTTTTGTGAATCTGTCATTTGAGATTCTATTTTTGTTTGTTGTTCTTCTACTTGTTTCTGAATTTCTTCAACTTTTTGTTCTACTTTATTATTAGTAGGAGCCTGAATACTATTTACTTGTTCTTCTATTTCGTTTATTACTTCTTTTTGTTCTTCCATACTATTATTTTCCAATATTTCATTTTGCCTTTCCATAACATTTTCTCTCAAATCTTGTTGAAGTTCAACTCCTTTTTTATAAATTTCTCTTGCATTTTTTTCATTGTTATTTATAAAAAATACAAATATACTTCCTCCAGCTAATAATAATAAGACCAAAATTATCACTATCGCTATAATTAAGTTTCTTTTTTCCTTTTCCATTTTTAATTTCTCCCTTTCATTTTTTATTTTTGTCATATTCGACCTATCAAAAGTATAGTATGCTGACTAAAAAAAGTCTAGCAATTCCAAGTGGAATTTTCGCCCTTTTTCTTAACATTCATGAAAACTCTTCTATTTTCAACAAATAAAACAAAACTAAAAATCTACTTTTCATTATAGGTTTAGTTTTGTTTCTATTTATTATTCTTTTATTAAAGTTATAAAATTTAGTACGTTAAATACTAAGGATGCGACTAAAATTATAGCAATTATTATAGTTGATTTTCTATTCTTCTCAATATTTAATTCCTTATACAAAATATCGTACTTATTTTTAGTGTCTCCGTATATTTTTTCTAATTCTAGTACATCTTGTATTTTATGATTTAACGCTGTACCTGTTTCATCTTCTGATATTTCTTGTATCCACAGATTTTTAGTAAATTCTATAAAATCCTTTCTCGCCTTTTTTACTTGTTTTGGATCTTTAAATTTAAGTTGCAATTTTCTTAAATATATCCTCTTATACAAATTTAATAAATAGGTATAAAGGTATTGATTTTCAAATTCATCTGGAAGTATTGTATAATTATTCATGTCGCTACTTGAAGAGAATAATGTAACTCCTAATTTATTAAAAGCTAATTTTACATATTTCCATTTTGAAAATGTTACTATTGGTTCTTCTTGTAAAATCATACTATTATCTGCTGGCAATATATTAGCATATTTTACAAAATCATGTTTTACTTTATCAAATTCACTTGTACTATTCCATGCCTCTTGATCCACACATACATAAGAATAAGTTAAAAATCTCTCTGTATCAAGGTCTAATTTTGTAGCCTCTATATTAGAGCCTGTAATATTTTTTATAACTTCTCTAAATGTCTCCACATCCGAAAAACTATCTGTTTGCAAACGTATATTATCATAAGCATCCAAGTTTGAAATATCTTGATTAATATCTCTAAATTTATAATTAAAATTTAATATATTTGAAAAGCTAGTATAGTCCTCTAAATTTGTCTTTATTAGTAAAAAACAAATCCCTGTATGGAAGCATACCACTTCTATTTTTGGTATCGTAAAGAAAATCCCCTTTTTATCATCTAACTTAGCTTGTATGTCCTTTTTTAGTGTATATTCAAAAATATTACATGGGTATTTACTAAGAAGCGCCGCCCTGGTTTCTATTGGTAAATCTTCTAATTTTTTTAATTTGCCATTTCCAATACTAAAACTAGAAAATAAAAATTCTCTAGTCTTAGGCAAAAAGTATTTATACATTCTCAAGTCTTTTTCTTTTTGAAAAATTTTTAATCTGCAATTTTTGTCCTTTAGCATCTTTAATATGTATTTTTGATATTTTCCATCTTTTATAACAAAAGGATGTATAAAATAAGTATATTGATAATTTATCTTTAGTTCCATTTAAAAATTCCTTTCCCTAAATGAGACACAAAGACCTGTCCCTCATTTGTCTCATTGTTGATTATAATAGTTCATATTAAGGTCTTTTCCTAAATGCCATCTTCCAACAAAGTCAATTTTCAAATAGTCATCTAAGTCATAAGTTGGTTCTTGTATAAGATTTCCTTTATTATCTATAGCTCCCCATTTTCCGTCTCTTTTAACGCCTGCATATCCATATGTATTTTGACTTGTTGCATCATCATATATATAATCTACTACTACTTTTCCCTCTTTATCTACAAATCCATATTTTCCATCTTTCTTGCTTAAAAATAATGTGTTTGAGGTAAATATGTCAGATTCTTTCTTTTCTTCAAATTTAAAGTTATAGTACTTATATTCATCCTCTTGTCTTAACTCTAAGTATCCCTTTTCGCTATCTAAATCAACTAATATTCCCGTTAATTTTACAGTATAGGTGTTATCAAGTATTTCGTTATTGAATTTTTCATCTTCTGCTATATATAAATCTGCTTTTTCATTATACGAGATAGCATTATATTTAAATTCTATCTTTGAATTTTTTTCTAAATCAATAACACCATATTTTCCATCTTTTTTGGCAATAAATATTCCTGATTTTGTTTCCTTTAATTCATCGTAACTTGCCTCTAATGTGACTTCTCCTGTTGTTTTCATAACTCCATATTTATTATTCTTTTTATAAATAACTCCATTTTCCGTATTTTTCAAAATAGCTGTTATTTCATCAAATCCACTGTTTAATACTTCTGTTCCATCTTTATCCAATAAAACTTGTTTTCCATTTTGTTTTACAACATAAAAATTGTTTCCATATATTTTAGTAACCCCCTCATATTTAGCTTCTAAAACTTTGTTATTCGAGAAGTCTACAACACCATATTTTCCATCATCACTTTTTACAATAAATCCATCTTTATTATCAGTTCCTAGTCCTTGAACGTCTGCATATTCAATCGTCACTATAACCTTTCCTTCTGTATTTGCTATTCCAAACTTACCTTCTTTTGAAACTTTTAACGAATTCTTTACTCCTTCTAGTGCAGTTATTGAATCATACTCACATGATAAAAGCTCTTTTCCTGATAAATCTATAATTCCATATTTTCCGTTTTTTTCTACTTTTAATACATTTGTTTCATACCATAAATTATTATTCTCATCTATATTTTGAACTGCTTCTACTTGTTCATAATCCGTAAAAATTTCTTCATTTTTACTATTTAATACTTTCGTTTTATAAGTGCTATTGTCATAATCAATATCATATGTACATAAAAATACATCCTTTTTACTATCTGGTATTATTATCATTTCTGCATAAGATGGATCAATTACTATATTTCCCGATTCATCGATAACGCCCCATTTGTTATCTTTAAATACTGAAAAATAGTCTTTACTTGCTATTTTCCCTTTATCACTTTCATTTGATAATATTCCTTTTATTACAAACACAAACATGATTACAACAATAATTGCTATAATCACCGCAAATACCTTTTTCATATTTAATTTTGGCTCTTCATATCTTCTTCCTCTGCTCATCTATTTAGCCTCCTTTTATTTGTTTCATTTTCATCTACAATATATCATATTTTATAACTACTAGCAACAAGTTTTTTTATAATTTTTACCTAAATAATATTAATATTTAGGTTGCGATATATTGAGTAGTCCAAAAAGGTGTAATATATTATTTTTCAAAAAATAATATATTACACCTTTTAACTCTCGTTCTTTTTTAAAGCTTAAACTAATCTTTTTTCATAAATTTACAAACAATAATACTCATATCATCTTTAGCAACTCCAAAATTATTATCAATTGCTTCGTTTAAAATTAAATCAGATATCTTTTGTGTATTATTCGTTTCAATATCTTCAAGCATATATTTTATCCATAATTCCTTATTTTTATATTCAATATTAGAATCTAGAATTCCATCTGAGCACATAAGCATAATATCCCCTGATTCTATGTCCTTATCAAAGGTTTGAATACCGTTTTCTTCCATAATCCCTGTTGGTAAAGAGTTTGATTTTATCATTTGAACTCTTTTCTTGTTTTTTATATAGGTTGGACAAGCTCCACTTTTTATGAATTCAATATTTCCCATATACAAATCAATAATTGCAATATCTAGTGTTGAAAATATTTCTTTGTTTTGATTGATTAATGCTGTATTAATTAAATCTAATGATGTCTTTTTATCAAATCCAGATAGTAATAAATTTTCTAGTAGCCTTAAAGCTTTCATACTACTCTTTCTTGCTTCTTCTCCACTTCCCATTCCGTCACTAATAGCTACTAAATATTTTCCATCTTTTAATCTAATGTTCAGTGTACTATCTCCTGAAGTTTCACTTTTATCCTTTGTTGTTTCGGCTTTACCAATTGCCATCACATATTTATCATCTGATAAAAAGCTTAATTTCTTTCCAATACTTGCTTCATCATTTAATACTATTTTTTCATTTAATATCTTTGTTAATATTTTTTCTACTATTTCTATTTTGCAAGTTTCTAATATTTGATTAAAATAAATTTCAATGATAAATCGATTTTCTTTTTTGATTGACATATCTTGTATTTCTATATCTTTCTGTTTTATTAATTCTATTATTTCTGCTTTTTCTCTTTCATATTTCTCTTCTATTTCAAAGTCTTTTTCTAAGTCCTTCGCCATATTTCGTATTGCTTTGGAAACTCCATTTAGTTGTTTTTCCATATTGTTTTGAGTTGCTTGGGCTTTCTTTCTCCATATAAAATCAGATTTACTAACTTTATATGCTAAGTTTATTGCTCTTACCATTTGCGTAATGTTTTCATCTAAATATTTACTAATTTCATTATCATCAATTCCGACAATAAAGCTGTTACAATCTGCAAATATTTTTAACAAGTCCTGTCTATTAATTTCTTGCTTATCTAGTAAAAAATTAAAAATTTCATCTACAATTTTTCCATCTGTATCAGAAATATCTTCATATAACATATTCTCTTTATATGGTTCTAAGTTGTTTAATAATTCCGTTATAAATATTTGTTTATTTTCTTGATTACTTATATTTTCTTCAAAAGTCTGTGATTCTATCGTTCTATAAGTTGTTGCCATCTCTTGAATTGCTTCTGAAACCTTGTTCAAATTTTGTGCCACTTCTTTACTTTTATTCAATGCTCTACTCGGTACACCTGGTAAGAATTTGTTATTTCCTATAAATTCCTCTAAATCGATTTTCAAAGTTTTTGGTATTAGTAATAATCCAAGTGATGCAATTAGAATTTCTTTAAAATGAATCAACTCTACTGTATATCCGTTTGAAACATAAGCTAACAGCACATTTCCTAAAGCAAAACCAACTACAACTCCTATTTTTCCAAATTTATTTAAAACACCTGCAAGCATACCGGATATTGCATATGCTGCTATCATAATAGGTTCTGATCCAGATATTACACCTAGTGTCACACCAATGGTAACACCTGAAGTTGTTCCAACTAAAATACCATTTTTCCATCCCAATATCATAACAATTAAGATGCTAAGTATATTTCTAATTCCAAATCCAAATACTTCTAAATTTCCAAGTCCTCCTACGCTAATTGCAAGTAAAAGACTTGCACCTATTACTTCCTCAATTGAGAATGCCCTATTTAAATAAAATTCCTGTATTACAACTGTTGAATTTACAAATATCTTATAGAATACTAATGCTATCATAGCTAAAGTAATCGATGATAAAATATCGTATATCGTAAATCCAGATATTGCAAATTTAACAACTTGAATTAATAAAACCGAAATAAAAATATTTTTTCCTATTTTTATTTTCTCATTTCTTTCTTGCTCATTATAACGTGGCTTTATGATAAATAAACTTACGATCATCATTAAAGCAGTCAAAAAATAGCCAAGTAGTCCTCCTGTACCAAATTTAATAAAATTACCTAATAATGATACTAAAACAATTCCTAATGCCGGAACAGAAGATGCAAAACATGCACCTAACATACTAATGCTAAAAATAGAAAACTCCCCATTTAGACCAACAAAAGATAGCATAAAAGAAACAAGGTATAATACGATATTGTCTTTTGTAAATACATTTGAAAATATATTTACTTTATTTGTATTATTACTTGTATTTTTGCTATCTAAATCTATGGTATCTTCATTTATATTTTGAAACATCCTTACCACCTCTTCCATTTGATAAGCTCATTTTACTACTTGTCCTTTGTGGTTTTTGTCTTTTTTAGTAGGCTATACTAAAAAACTTTTTTACATTTTATGATTTATATTTTTTATTTTTCTCATCTTTTTATCATATTTGATTTTTATTTTATTACATAATGTCAAAAATTGCAATATAATTTTAAAAAAGGGTTAAAATAGTTTGATTCAAAATTATAAATTTTTTGTTTTCTCCAATATAATAAATGATACTCTAAAATTTAATAAGAGAATAATCTCTCTTTTAAACAGAAATTATCCTCTTATTTTTACTATGCTATGTAACATTCTCTTGTACAATACATCTAAATCCCCAATAAGTAACACTACCATCTGTGTGGAATTTTATCTTTACAGTGTCTCCTTCTACGATTATTTCTTTGTTTGCTAAAGCTGTTCTACCTTTTCCCTTTGATGTATAGATAAGATTATCATTTATATCATATATTTCTATATAATCATAAGAATCTTCTAATTGACATTCTGGATTAAATACTAGACTAAGTGCTGAAGCTCCTTCTATAGTCTTAGTATAAATTTCCGACATATTATTAGAATAAGGATGGTTTGTCTCTATCATCTCTAAACCTTCTGGTAACATATTTGCATCAATCGCATACGGGATCATAATTATTTTGGTTTGTTCTTTATTATATAATATCCCATTAACACTACTATAAGTATTATTTTCTTCACTTACATTTATACTTTCCAGTTTAGTACAACCATTAAATGCATTATTTTCTATATTTGCCACGTTATTTGGTATTGCTATAGTCGTTAATCCAGAACAATTATAGAAGGCATAACTTCCTATGCTTGTTACACTATCTGGTATTGTTATACTTGTTAAGGCAGAACAGTTATAAAATGTATTATCTTCTATACTTGTTATACCATCTGGTATTGTTACACTTGTTAAGGCAGAACAATTATAGAATACAAAACTTCCTATGTCTGTTACACCATCTGGTATTGTTATACTTGTTAAGGCAGAACAGTTATAAAATGTATTATCTTCTATACTTATTATACCATCTGGTATTGTTACACTTGTTAAATTACGACAATTATAAAATGCAGAACTTCCTATATTGGTTACACTATTTGGTATTGTTATACTTGTTAAGGCAGAACAATTATAGAATGCAGAACTTCCTATGCTTGTTACACTGTTTGGTATTTCTAAACTTGTTAGTGCAGAGCAATTATAGAACGCATTATCTCCAATATTCGTTATACTGTCTGGTATTCTCACACTTGTTAAGCTAGTACAATTACTAAATGCTCCATCTTTTATAGATATTATTCCATTTGGTATTTCAACTTCTTTGATTGCTTTTGGCACCATTACTATCGTTGTTTGTTCTTTATTGTATAGTATTCCATTAACACTACTATAAGTATCATTTTCTTCACTTACATCTATACTTTCTAGTTTATTGCAACCATTAAAGGCACTATCTGATATACTTGTCACTCCATTTCCTAATGTTATACTTATTAAACTGGTACAATTGCTAAATGCCAAACTTTCTATACTTGTTACACTATCTGGTATAATTACACTTGTCAAGCTAGTGCAATTGCTAAATGTTTCAGCTTCTATACTTACTATTCCATTTGGCATTTCCACTTCTTTGATTGCCTTTGGTACTATTATCATCTCCGTTTGTTCTTTATTATATAATATTCCGGTTTTACTGCTATAAACATCATTTTCCTCATCTACATTTATGCTTTCTAATTTATTACAGCTACTAAATACTCCACTTTGTATATCTGTCACACTACTTGCTATTACTACACTTGTTAAACTAGTACAATTACTAAATGTACCCTCTTCTATTCTTACCACTCCATCTGGTATTTCAACTTCTTTAATTGCCTTTGGTACTATTATTATCCTCGTTTGTTCTTTATTATATAATACTCCATTAACACTACTATAAGTATTATTTTCCATACTTACATTTATACTTTCTAGTTTATTGCAGCCATCAAATGCAGTATCCGATATGCTTGTCATTCCATTTCCTATTGTTATACTTGTTAAATTACTACAAACATAAAATGCATAACTTCCTATACATCTTACACTATCTGCTATTGTCACATTTGTTATTCCAGAACAATGATTAAATGCATTATTTCCTATGCTCATTACACTATCTGGTATGATTACACTTATTAAGCCATCACAATTGTAAAATGCATAATCTCCTATTGTCTTGACATTATTTCCAATTATTAGTTCTGTTGCCTTATAGCAATTATAGAAAGCATATCTATCAATACTTGTTACTCTATTTGGTATTTCTATACTTGTTATATTATAACAATTGTAGAATGCATATTCTCCTATATTTGTCACTGCATTTGGTATGGTTACATTTGTTAGATTGTTACAATTATAAAATGCATAATCTCCTATACCTGTTACTTCTTCTGGGATAGTTACATCTTTTAAATTATAACAATTATAGAATGCATAGTTTCCTATACTTGTCACACTATTTGGTATTTCCACTTTTGTTAGTTTATTGCATTCATAAAAGACATTATTTCCTATTTTTGTCACACGGCTTGGTATTGTTATTTCTGTTAATCCTGTACAATTACTAAATGCAGAATTTCCTATACTTGTCACACTATTTGGTATTTCTATACTTGTCAAATTAGAACAATTATAAAATGCTGAATTTCCTATTGTCACTACATTATTTCCTATGGTTACACTTGTTAAGTTTCTACAATACCAAAATGCAGAACCTCCTATACTTGTGACACTATTTGGTATTTCTATACTTGTCAAATTAGAACAGTTAGAAAATGCCGAATTTCCTATACTTGTTACACTATCTGGTATTATTATATTTGTCAAGTTAGAACAGCCAGAAAATGCCGAATCCCCTATACTTGCTATACTTTTTGGTATTGTTACACTTGTTAGATTACGACAATTAGAGAAAGTTCCCTTTCCTATACTTGTCATAGTATCTGGGATTACTACATTTGTTAATTTCGAACAATTATAAAATGCATAATCTCCTATTTGCGTTACTGATTCTGGTATTGTTGTATTCATTACATTAGAACAATTATAGAATGCATAACTTCCTATTGTTGCTACTCCTTCTGGAATACTTATACTTGTTATATTATAGCAATTATAGAATGCATAATTTCCTATCGTCGTTACTCCTTCTGGTATGGTTATACTCGTTATCTTATAACAATTATAGAATGCATAATTTCCTATCGCTGTTACTCCTTCTGGTATGGTTACACTTGTTAGACTAGTACAATTGTAAAACATATAATTTCCAATATTTGTTATGCTGTTTCCTATTGTCACATTGGCTAATCTATAGCAATCATAAAATGCATAATCTCCTAGATTGACTACGTTATCTGGTATTATTATATTTGTTAAAGCATCGCAATTATAGAATGCATATTCCCCTATACTTGTTACACTTGCTGGTATTGTTATATTGGCCAATTTAGAACAATTATAAAATGCATAATTTCCTATGGTTGTTACTCCCTCTGGTATGGTTATACTTGCTAAATTACTACAATTATAGAATGCATAATCTCCTATACTTGTTACTGTATCTGGTATTTCTAAACTAGTTGTTGTTCTTGGTACTTTTACTATTGTTGTTTGATCTTTGTTGTACAATATTCCTTTTGAGCTACTATAAGCAGTATTATCTTCACTTACATTTATACTCTTTAACTTAGTACAATTATTGAATACATCATTATCTATATAAGTTACACCATTTCCTATTATTACATTCGTTAAATTGTTACAATTATTGAATGCACAATTTTCTATTCTAGTTACACTATTTGGGATCGTTACACTACTTAAATTGCTACAATTATTAAATGCATAACTTTCTATGGTTTTTACACCATCTCTTATTATGACACTACTTAAGTTAGTGCAATTGTTAAATGCATAACTTCCTATTGTTTCTATTGTAGACGGCATTATTATTTGGTTAATTGTTCTTGATACTTTTACTAATTTTGTTTGTTCTTTATTATACAATATTCCATCTATACTACTATAAACCGTATTACCTGTACTTACATCTATACTCTTTAACTTACTACAATTATAGAAAGATATATCCTCTATCTCTATATTAGTCACACTATCTCCTATTGTTATTTTTTCTAAATTGTCACAATTATAAAATGCATAATTTTCTATTTTGGTTACAGTATTTGGAACTTCTACTTCTTTGGTTGCTCTTGGCACCATTATCATTGTTGTTTGTTTTTTATTATATAATATTCCTTCTACACTACTATAAGTATCGTTTCTATCGCTTACATTGATACTTTCCAATTTACCACAATTATAAAATGCAATATTTCCTATACTGGTTACACCTTTCCCTATTGTTATACTTGTTAAACTACTGCAACTATTAAATACACCATTTTCTATAGTTGTTATTGTATCTGGAATTCTCACTTCTTTTATTGCTATTGGAATATAAATTACTTCTGTCTGTTCTTTATTATATAATATTCCATCTAGACTGCTGTAAGTATTATTTTCTTCACTTACATTAATACTCTCTAGTTTACTGCAACCATTAAAGGCACTATCTAATATGCTTGTTACTCCACTTCCTATGGTTACAGTTGTTAAATTGCCACAATTATAGAATGCAGAACTTCCTATACTTGTTGCACTATTTGGTATTGTTATATTGGTCAATTGAGTACATCCACTAAATGTAGAATTTTCAATATTGGTTACATTATTTGATATTGTAACATTTGTTAAGGCAGAGCAATTAGAAAATGCACTACTTCCTATGCTTGTTACACTATCTGGTATTGTTACACTTGTTAATTTAGAACAATTAGAAAATGCACTACTTCCTATATTTGTTACACCATCTGGTATGATTGCTTCTCTTATCGCTTTCGGAATTACTTTTATCTCTTTCTGTGCTTTATCATATAATATTCCACTTAAACTACTATAGTAGTAATTGTTATCCTCAATATCTATACTTTCCAAATTATCACATGTAGAAAATGCAGAAGTATTTACAGTTTTGATACTAGCTGGTAATGTTATTGTTTTTATCTCATTTCTTGTTCCTCCAGCATTTGAAAACATGTTTTCTTTACAACTTACCACTGTATATCCGTTCACTTCAGAAGGAATTTCTACATTAGCTGTTAAAGCTCCTTCTTCATAATATATATTTTCTGCATTACCATTTTGGTAAGTATAATTCCATGTTATTCCATTTGAGTCTGTAGCTTGTACTACTTTTCCATTGGAAAGTTCACCTATTTCTTCTATCGACACATCTCTTACTATATTTTCTATTGAATATATTCCATCCTGATCAGGTGCTATCCAAATTGTTGTAGTACTAGAAGATGATAATTTACTTTGTCTTTTTACTTTTATGAGTTTATTTTTTATAACTTCTCCTGATTCATCAACTAATTTAAATTGATACATTCCTCTACAAGATATTTTTCCATCTTCAATATTGCTACTAGCATCTGTTTGTACTATTGATAGATTGTCTGATTGCACATTATTTGTTAAACTATGAGTACAATCTTTATAATGTACATATCCACTTGACTTCCAACTACTTCCAAACGTTACTTCAGATTGTATTCTATCTATATATATATCTATAATATTACTACATTCATAAAATGCATAAGTTCCTATACTAGTAATTCCACTTCCTATTGTTACAGTTGTTAAGGATGAACAATTAGAAAACGCATTACTTCCTATACTTGTAACACTATTTGGTATGATTACACTGGTTAAGGCTATACAATTAGAAAATGCACTACTTCCTATGCTTGTTACACTGTTTCCGATTGTCACATTCGTTAGTCTGGAACATTGAATAAATGCACTACTTCCTATGGTCGTTACACTATCTGGTATCTCTATATTGGCTAGGCTTGTACAATTATAAAATGCATTACTTCCTATATTAGTTACACTATTTGGTATTGTAACACTTGTTAATTTAGAACAATTATAAAACGCACTACTTCCTATATTTGTTACGCTGTTTCCAATTGTCACATTCGTTAGTCCGGAACAATGATTAAATGCACTACTTCCTATGGTCGTTACACTATCTGGTATGATGATACTTATTAAGCCATCACAATTAGAAAATGCATTATTTTTAATTGTTTGTACAGTTGATGGTATTTCGTAATCGGAAATATCCTTTTTATTTGCTGGATATTTTATAATAGTTAATTTTTCTTTATCAAACAATATTCCATCCATACTGCTATAAGTAGTATTATTCTCATCTACATCAATTCTTTCTAATTTATTGCAGCCATTTAATGCATAATCTCCTATACTTGTTACACCGCTCCCCATTTGGATACTCGTTAAGTCAGAGCAATTATAAAATGCATAACTTCCTATACTTGTGACAGTATCTGGTATTGTCACACTTGTTAATGCAGTACAATTATAAAATGCACTATTTCCTATATTGGTTACACTATTTGGTATGGTTACACTTGTTAAAGCAGTACAGTTATAAAATGCACAACTTCCTATATTGGTGATACCATTTGGTATTGTTACACTTGTTAATGATGAACAGTTATAAAAAGTATTATACTCTATGCTTGTTATACCATTTGGTATTATTACATTTGCTAATGCAGAGCAATTAGAAAATGCAGAACCACCTATGCTTGTTACACTATCTGGTATCGTTACACTTGTTAAAGCAGAACAATTAGAAAATGCACTACTTCCTATATTAGTTACACTATTTGGTATTGTCACACTTGTTAAAGCAGAACAATTATAAAATGCATTACTTTCTATGCTTATCACACTTGTTGGTATTGTTACACTTGTTAAAGAAGAGCAATTAGAAAATGTACTAGATTTTATACTTGTTATACCATCTGGTATTATAACACTTGTTAGATTACTACAACCACTAAATGCATAACTTCCTATGCTTGATACACTATTTGGTATCTCTATACTTATTAAGTTTGTACAATGATAGAATGCGTAATCACTAATAGTATTTACTGTCTTAGGTATTACATAATTTGTAATATCTTTTTTATTTGATGGATATTTTATGATAGTTAACTTGTATTTATCAAATAATACTCCATCTTTACTGCTATATTTAGTATTATTTGTATCTACATCTATTCTCGCTAAACTATCACAATTCTGGAATGCATTACTTCCTATACTTGTTACACTATCTGGTATCTTTATATTCGTTAAACTTGTACAATTATAGAATACAGAATTTCCTATACTTGTTACACTATCTGGTATCTCTATATTGGTTAGGCTTGTACAATTATAAAATGCATTCTCTCCTATCGTTTTCACACCATTTCCTAGTGTTATATTTGTTAATCCATTACAATAGTTAAACGCATAACTTCCTATGCTTGTTACACTATCTGGTATATTTGCACTTATTAATGCAGAACAATCAGAAAATGCATAACTTCCTATACTTGTCACACTATTTCCTATTACTACATCAATCAATCCATTACAGTTATAGAAATTGTAATATTGTATGCTTGTTACAGTATCTGGAATTATTATTTTCTTTATTGTAGTATTGCTTGCACCGTCATTTTTTGCAAATATGTTTTTTCGATATGAACTTCTAAAGCTTGTTACTGGACATCCTCTTAGGGTAGAAGGAATAACTAGATTTTCTGGTAAATCGCCACTTTCATAATATACATTTGTTGCTCTCTTATTTTGCACCGTAAAATTCCAAGTTATTCCATTGTCATCTACAGCTTGTAATTTCGTTCCATTTGGTAATTCCTTTAAATAACAATTTTCCTTGCCTTCTATGACTTCTACCTTTTTCTCATAACCAATTTCTGTTTCGGTTGTTTCTCCATTGATTGCACTATTAGCGATTAAATAACCATCATAGAAATTGAAAATTCCAGCTTCATTGCTTATAGCAAATGTTGTAGCTGATATTTTTGGCATTGTTTCACTTGCTATTTCATCTTTTATGCCTAAATTAACTATCGTATTTGCTTCATTATATATACCAATTCCCTCATAGTTATTTTCTGATACTACTTCTATCTCTACATTGTCTACGGTTACTTCATTTCTATTATAGATTCCATAAACACTTGTACCTTCTTTTGATATTTCTATACTTGATACTTCTTCTCCACTATTTTTAATTGTCAATGTACCATAATTATCCATTACACAATAAGTACTATTATTGATTAGGTTATGTCCTTTTAAGTCTAGTTCTATATTCGTATTTTCAGGAATAATAAGTGTTGTTTCCATACTAATATCTTCTAATAAAGATATTTCATCTTTTGTTCCATCTGTTTTAGCTTCCGATATGGCCGATTCTAGATTACCATATGACTTTCCTTGTGATTTATTAATTACAGCTTTCTTTTCCACAGAAATTAATTGTATCTCTATATTCTCCGCTACTAACTCATATTCTGGCCAATATCGAATATATCCTTCTTTTTCTTCTATTGCTGGTTCTTCTATTGTTGTATCATTTACCGTGAATGGTACTTGCCCAATCACCTGTGTTTTATCTTCATTATAGAAGGTTGCAAAATAAGTAAATACTCCTTTTACCTCTATATCTTCAGCAGGCATTACCTCTGGTAGTCCATCCCATCCACTGAATTCGTTTCCCTCTTTTACTGGTACATCAATTGGTGATATTTCTGATTGATATTCTATATTTTCTTGTTTGTAATATTCTTTTCCATCCACATAATAGGTAATGGTATAGGTTTTTGGAACTAATATAGCATATACTGTTACATCTTCTTCTGGCATTACTTCAGGTACGCCTTCCCATCCTGTAAATTCATATCCTTCTTCTAATTGAGGTGTAACCTCGTCTGTAATTTTCGTTCCTGCTTTTACTACAAACGCATCGTATTCCTTTCCATTCATTAAACTATAGCTTAGTACATAGTAATCTGTTTCCACCGGAATGGCAACATTCGTTCCTTCTGTTCTATCATAATATTGAATAATTTTATATCCTTCTACTGTGTTAGCTCCTGTATTAATTGGTATTTTTCCCATAACTTTACCATCATAGAAGTTAAATTTTGCATCTACTTCATTAATATAAATTCCTATATTATCTGATTGAATAATTGGTACTTCTGTCGTTATACTCTCATCATTGTTCCCTAATACGATATTAGATGCACTACTATAAATTCCTGTACTTTGTGTTCCTGTCACCGCTATTATGCCTTCCTTGATAACAAATGGGTTTTTCGACTCATTATTAATTCCATAGGATTTTCCTTCTGTTGTGTTTACGATAATATTGGCTCTTTCTATAGTTGCTGTTCCTAACACTCCATTCTGAATTCCATAAGCATATCCAGAATTACTTTCCACATTTATATTTCCATTTTCTATTTCTAATCTTCCTTGATTAGCATTCATGATTCCATATGCCTGATTGGTTCCACTTGTTGATATCGTCGATTTTTCTAGCATCAAATTACCGGAACCATTGTTATATACTCCATATTCAAATTTCCCATTTTTTGCAGAAATATTTGTTTCCCCAGATATTGCTATATTACCTGATCCATTGTTGTAAATTCCATAGCCGTAGCTTGAATCACCTATAGAAATATTCGTTTTATTCGATACTGCTATATTACCATTAGCATTATTATATATTCCATATCTAAAACTATTATTGATAACTATCCCTTCTATATTAATATTTGCATCTGTATTATTATAAATTGCATAACTGGTTGAAACATTAGCATACCATCGACTTATCGTACCTCCTAATATGTTTACTTCATTATCACTATTATTATAAATACCATATTCATCAGCATATATCATTCCGGCTTTCATTGTTAGAGTTGAACCCTCTTCATTTATGATTCCGCTTCCATAATAATATGTTCTAATATAACCTCCTAATATATTGCATTCATTATTATTTTGGATTGCATAATAGGAACCTCTATCTCCTATTTCTACCCATCCATCTCTTAAATTGAATACACCATTATTTTCAACCACTGTACCGCAACGACTATAGATAGTTCCTCCTAATAGATCTAATGTTCCATTATTAATTAATGGTCTTACTATAGAATAATTTCCATTACCTATATATGCATTTATTTCCAATGTTCCATTGTTAATTATGGTTGTTCCTACATTTGTACTATTATAAATACCATATGATTTAGTTCCAATTAAATTCAATGTACCTCTGTTTTCTAATATAGCATCAACATTTGTTGCTGATGAGCTCATTGAAATTTGGTAAGCTTTTAAGTCAATTGTTATATTTTTATCTTCTGGTACAACAATCATTTCTTTTACTTGGATATCTCTTAAAATTTCTATGGTATCTCCCTCTTCTGCCAATGCAATTGCCTCTATCAAACTTGTCTCTATATCGCCAATTCTAGCCATTGGGGATAATTCTACAATGATAGTTTTATAATAACCGTCTTCTTGGTATGAATATGCTTTATAATCTTCTTCGGTTTTATCTATCATTGAATCAGATGCATTTTTTCCAATAATTGTTCCATCAAACATGGAAACAGTACCATTATTTCTATATACACCATATGACTCACCTTTTATTACTGGTATATTGCTAACATCATTGTCTTCTACTCCTATTGTTAGGTTTCCGCTGGAATTATAGATTCCATAAGATTTAGCTTCTATATTTCCTTTCGTTATTGTCATAGTTCCTGTATTTTGAATAGCCATACTATTAGTATTTAAAATTTTACCTTGTTCCTCTTCTGTATTATCTGTTATCTGCAATGTACCTCTATTTAAAATTTTAGATACCGTTGTTATGGTCTTTCCATTTAAATCTAATATTATCTTTTGTCCATTCTTTATTTCTAATTCTTCTGGCATATAAAAGTCATTTAATATAGTAATCTCTGTTATTTCTTCCGAATTTGTTGGTATGTTATTAATGGCTTCTTTCATTTCTTTAAATGATTTATATTCATTACTTCCAACTCTTACGATTGGATTTTCATATATATCATCATCAACTAAATTTGCTATTTTATATTCTTCCTCATTAAGTGTCGTTTCTCCTATTTCTATCCTTTTTCCTTCTTCTAGTTCATTGATACTTCCTGATATAGCATCTGTTTTTCCTAATATTTTTCCATCATAAATTTTTAATATAGAACTTACACTACCTGCACTAATTCCATAACTTTTACCTATAATAGTAGGATTATCAACATTTACACTATTATCCTTTTTACCAATAACAATTGTTGGATAATCACTTGACACACCATTATATCCTTCTACCTCTCCAGATTCTATATTAATAGTTCCGTCATAAGTGTGTATTCCAGAATAACTACTATTAGCTTGAGATACTACCTTTCCTCCTGTCATATTAAGTGTACCCCTATGCATATATACTCCATGATATTTATTTCCTGTTACTGTCCCACCAGTAATATTACATGTACCATTAGATCCTATGTAGACTCCATGCCCAGTTCCTGTTATGTTTCCTCCAGATATATTGATTGTTCCGCTTTCCATATTAAGGCCCTTTATTGTTCCTCCTGTCACATAAAACACCACATTTGAACCACTATAAGAGCTATACATTCCACAACTATTTCCCGTTACACTTCCTCCGTTTACACTAATTGTCGAATTTGAACTGTTATGATTATAGATTCCATAATTATTTCCAGTTACACTTCCACTATTTATCGTAATGCTTGCCTTTGATGCACCATAGTTGTAAATTCCATAGCTACTTCCTGTTACTGTTCCATCCTCTATTACAATATTTCCTGCACTATAATTATAAATTCCATATGCATTTGAAATTATATTTCCTCCACTTATTTTAAGACTTCCTTTATTCGTAATTCCTATTCCTATTCTACTGATGAATTCAGCATTTTTAGCAGAAGATGTATCCATTATTTCTAATGTTCCATTATTCGTAATTCCACCTTTTCCATAAGTAGTTACTTTATGCCCTGCTAAATCAAATTTAATATTCATACCTTCGGAAATCTCTACTGCTTTTGATATAGTAAAATCTTGTATTACTTCTATTAAAATTTCTTCAGAATTATTAGATGACACTGCATCAATAGCATCTGCTAATGTAGAATATGTTACATTCCCTATTTTTACTACACTTTCTTCTTGTGCTACTGCTTCTAATTTTGCTACTTCTTTATTATTTTCATTTGTTTCTACAACAATTTGCGTATTGTCTTCTATTTCATTGATTCCACCATAGATTACCATGGTACCTGTCAAGATTCCATCATAATATTTAACTTTTCCTGATGTTATTAATTCATTATAAATTGCATTGGTTTCTCCATAAATATTTGGCTGAGTTGTACTTACATTTGCATCTTTAATTCCTATTTCAACCGTTCCATAGCTACAATAGATACCATATGAATTTGCTACTATATCAGCTGATTCTACAACAATCATATAGTTATTTGCTTCCATTCTTATTCCATAATTAGTGGTTATCGTAACATCTTTTACTGTTAAATTACCTTGTGAATCATAAATACCATAATTCGTTTTTGAAATAGATATATTAGAAATATTCGAATCAATTGTAGATGCGTTATATATTCCATATCCTGAATTTTCTGTTTTACTTACAATATTTCCACCTGTTACATTCATTGTTCCTCTGTTGTATATTCCATATGCACTAGATCCCAATAATCCTATTTCTCCTCCAGAAATATTAACAATTCCTGCAGTTTCATTATATACTCCGTACATTGTTGATCCATTTAATTCTATGGTTCCACCTTCAATATCTATTGTTCCTTTTTTATTGTAGAATCCATATCCAGTACTTGCCACAATGTCAACAGTTCCATCTGTTTGTGTTACTTTTCCTTGCTCATTGTATACACCATAAGCTACTCCTCTGTCTGATTTCACTTCAACAATTCCTCCACTTATGGTTACATTTTCACTAATTGCATTATAGATTCCATAGCTTACTGCTGAAGCTAATGAAGTTGCTCCTTTTACTTTTCCTCCTGCTACATTTACAATCCCATCTGTTGCATTATAGATTCCATATCCTTTCGAGCTTTCAGCACTTGCATTTCCTAATACCGTTCCCCCTAGTACTGTTATTTCTTTTCCTGATAAATTATAGATTCCATAACTTGCTGAAGATATGCCTCTTGCTTCTGCTGTTATTGTTCCACCTTCTATGATTAAAGCCTCTTCACTTTGGTTATAGATTGCATAAGTACTTCCTGATTCTATATCCGTGTCTGTTACTATCATTCCTGATTTTACGGTTAAACTTCCCTCTCTGTTATAGATTCCATATCCTACAGAACCTGTAGCACTTTCTTGAATTTTTCCGCTTTTTTCTTCTGTCGTATCTGTTATTTCTAATGTTCCATAATTTTTTATGGCATATGCTTTTGTTCCTGTTTTAGATCCTGTTACTGTTTTTCCATTTAAATCAATTGTGATATCTTGAACATCTTCTACTAATACAGATTCTTCTGTATCTCGTAATAATTTTACGGTTCTTTCTTCATCTCCCGCAGCATCCACAGCTTCTTGAAGTGTCATATAAGATGCTCCTTCTAGTGTTTCCGTTTCCATTAGCCTTGCTACAAAGTATTCTTCTGTATATTGTGCCATAAATTTAATAACTTTTTCCGTTTCTGAAACATCTTCCATGCCTAAGTTTTTCCATTCAGAAAATACATAGTTAATTTCTTCTGTTGGCTCTTTCGTTGGTGAAGCTGGTAATTTAAGGTTATCTCCCCATATATAATCTTCTATTCTTGCTACTTCAGTTACACCATCATCATTATAGAATATAAAAGTATATTTTATGTTTTGTTCTTCATATGTTGCTATGTATTCTGCACTTTTGGTTACCGTTTCTTCTATTTCTGGCGTCCATCCTAAAAATGTATAAGCATATTCTACTGTTGACTCTTTTACTGGATCTTCAGGTATTTCTATTGTATCTCCATAATGGTAAACCACAGAACTTATAACATTTCCTGTATCTTGTTTAAATGTTATTGTGTATTCTTTATATTTATTGATATAGGTTGCTATATAGGTTGTATTTTTTGTTACCTCTGTTAGTTCTTTATCCCATCCTGCAAATTCATAGGTATAAGTTTCGTCTTCTGATCTTGTTGGCTCTTCAGGTACTTCTACTGTATCTCCATAGTGATAATCTGTTTTTTCGCTAATTACGGTTCCATCATAATCTTCGAATATAATTGTGTATTCTCTATAGATACTTTCATAAGTTGCTGTATATTCTGCATCTCCTGTTACTGCTGTTACTCCTATTTCTTCTGTTTCTTCGTTTTTCCATCCCACGAATTCATAGGTATAAGTTTCATCTTCTGCTTTTGTTGGGTTCTCTGGCACTACCACAGTATCTCCATAGTGATAATCTGCCTTTTCGCTGATTACAGTTCCATCTTCGTTTTTGAATGTTATGGTATATTCTTTATATGTGCTTGTATAAGTTGCTACATATTCTGCATCTCCTATTACTGCTGTTACTCCTATTTCTTCTGTTTTTTCGTTTTTCCATCCCGCAAATTCATATGTACTTGTTTCATCTTCTGGCTTACTTGGGTTTTCTGGAACTAGCACAGTATCCCCATAGTGGTAATCTGTTTTTTCGCTGATTATAGTTCCATCTTCATTTTTGAATGTTATTGTGTACTCTTTATATTTGCTTGCGTAGGTTGCTATATATTCTGCATCTCCTGTTACTGCTGTTACTCCTATTTCTTCTGTTTCTTCGTTTTTCCAGCCTGCGAATTCATAGGTATTTGTTTCATCTTCTGGCTTTGTTGGGGTCTCTGGAACTACTACTGTATCTCCATAGTGGTAATCCGTTTTTTCACTAATTACAGTTCCATCTTCGTTTTTGAATGTTATAGTATATTCTTTATATGTACTTGTATAGGTTGCTATATAACTTGCATTTTCTGCTACACTCTCAGTTACTCCTATTGTTTCTGTTCCTTCTTTTTTCCATCCTGCAAATTCATAGGTGTTTGTTTCATCTTCTGGTTTACTTGGATTTTCTGGAATTAGCACAGTATCCCCATAGTGATAATCTGTTTTTTCGCTGATTATAGTTCCATCTTCGTTTTTGAATGTTATTGTGTACTCTTTATATTTGCTTGTGTAGGTTGCTATATATGTTGCATTTTCATCTACTGCTGTTACTCCTATTTCTTCTGTTCCTTCTTTTTTCCATCCTGCAAATTCGTATGTATAGGTTTCATCTTCTGATTTAGTTGGTCTTTCTGGTTCTATTACTGTGTCTCCATAATGATAATCTGCTTTTTCGCTGATTACTGTTCCATCTTCATCTCTAAATGTTATGGTATATTCTTTATAGGTACTTGTGTAGGTTGCTGTGTATTCTGCATTTTTTGTTACAGTTTCTTCTACTTCTGGTGTCCATCCAGTAAAATCATATATATAGGTTTCATCTTCCGCTTTTGCCGGATTCTCAGGTACTGTTACAGTATCTCCATAATGATATGTAGTTGTAATATCCGCTTTACCATTTTCTAATTTAAATGTTATTATATATTCTTTATATGTGCTTGTATAGGTTGCCACGTACTCTGCATTTCCTGTTACTTCTGTCACTCCTGTTTCTTCTGTTCCTTCTTTTTTCCATCCTGCAAATTCATAGGTATAGGTTTGATCCTCTAGCTTAGTTGGTGCTACTGGTATTATTACAGTATCTCCATAATGATAATCTGTTTTTTCGCTGATTACAGTTCCGTCTTCATCCTTGAATACAATTGTGTAAGCTTCTTTATCGATTTTTATCGTTTTTGTTACAATCTCTGATTTATTTCCATTTTTTCCATAAGTTTGACTCGATATTACATAAATTCCGTCTTCTTCTAATTGGAAAGTTTTTTCAGTTGTCGTTTCTCTTTTTATTTCTCCTGTTCCTTTTAATTGTGTTTCTATTGTTGTTTCTGTTTTAAGTATGCTTTCTTTTTCTTCATTCTCAATAATATTTACTTCTACTTCACTGTTATACCATTCACTTGCTTCTTCTTTCTCTCCTTTACATTCAATTGTTGGTTCTGCTATTTCGTGATCATCTACAACCTCTAATTCTCCAAATACGATGTAATTAATGCAACACTCTATGTCTGTTATATCAATTTGTCCATCTCCATTCAAGTCTGCTGCTAATTTTTCTTCTTCTGTAAAACTCCAGTTACTAAGTCCTATTACGCATTTTGTTATCTTTGTTAGTTCTGTTACATTGATATCTCCATCTTTTGTCATATCTCCTATTACACTAATTCTATAACTAACAATTTCTTTATCATCCTCTTCTACTTCACTTTTTTCTTTACCATCTACTTCATCTATTGTGTCATTCTCCACTTCTTCTAGTCCATTTTCTAGTTTTTCTTCTTCATTTCCCACTACTGATTCTGTTACTTCTACTTCTGTTTCGCCTACTACTTCTGTTGATTCTCCTACTTTCCTTTCAGTTTCTGCAGTCCCCTCTACTATCATTCCACTTGCTATATAACCACTTGTTACTTCTCGTGTCTTTTCTGCATCTGAATAGACTTTTACCGTATAATTTTTTCCTTCAGCCCCATTATTTAATGTGTTTTCTGCTATTTCCTTAAATGTCTCATAATCAGTAAGGGGCATTACTCTGGTTATATAATTATCTACCATTTTGTATTTCGTTACTTCCTCCACTTTTGAATAGGAATGTGTGGTATCTGGTATTCTGTCTTTTGGTATCATGAATAAACAGAAAATAACAATACACCCGATGGCTACTGCACATTCCATCAAGGCTATTGTTACTTTTTTGTTTCTAATTACCTTCTCTATTTTCTGCTTCATTCGTATGTCTCCCCTACGTATTATTATTATATCTCTGTTTATATATTCTCATATTTTTTTGTTATTTTCAATGGAACTTTTCGCCAGTATTTCAAATATTACAGACCTTTTTTTATGACTATCTAGGGAAATAATCTTTATGAATTTTAAGTCGAAATATTAAATATATATTACATTTTTGTAACATTTTTTTGCATTTAATTATTTTTTTCAACAAAAAAAGACTGGAATAAATCCAGTCCGTAATATTTGTTTAATTTTCTTTTTTACTGATTCAGCTGTCCATGATTATCGATCTCTCCGTTAATACTTCCGCCACCAACACTATCAATTATCGTTAAAGTTCCATAATTTTCAATTATATTCTCAATTCCATTGGCAGTTAAAGTATTTCCCATTAAATCAATTGTTACCGTTTTTCCTTCTTCTATTGTTAATGTTTGATTACATTTAATACCTGTTAGAATATTAATTGTATCTAATTCTGTACATGCGTTAATAGCTTGTTGTAAGTCATTGAAGTATAGATTTCCAATCTGTGCAATTGCTTCTGCTGTTGAAACTAATGTTAAAGTCGCTGATTGAAGCTCTCCACTTGATGCTATACTTACTTTGTATCCTGCTTCTACATCTACTGGTAATTGCGTTAATGCAGTTGCTCCTCGGATAGTTCCATCATAGAATTTAAGGTTTCCGCTACTAATTCCATATTTGCTTCCCTCAATTACAGGAGCTGTTTTGTTCATATTTCCATCTTTGGAACCAATTGTTATTTCTGTTGTTGTTCCATAAGTAGAATTTGTACTTCCACTTATTGCTGTACCTCCACCAGTGCTTGATGCATAAACCCTTCCTCCTAATATATTAATAACTGTAGGCTTTCTTTCACTTACTGTGCCAATAGCTGTTGCCATTGTAGAACTATCTTCCTTAGTATTAATCGCTTCAATGGTTCCTCCTGTCATAGTTAATTGACTTGTATTGGAATAACTTTCTAAATATATACCATATATATAATTTACTTCATCACGTAAAATTTTGATACTTCCTCCTGAAACTCTTATATCATTTCCATCCTGCTTATAACCACGCATTCCTGAAATTCCATAGTTCCATGCTCCGCTTCTATTTGTATTAACTTCAAGAATACCTGATTTGAAATCAATTGTGCTATGATTCGTTACAATTCCATATGTACAATAATTGGTGTTGTTCTCCACTAAGATATTTGCACCATCTATTTCAGCATATGAAGAATTTAATACTAGTCCAGCTATATAACTTGAACCACTTTCTGTCCACACAGACCATTGATTTTTTACTCCTTTTATCGTTCCTCCCAACAATTTTATATTACCTGTTCCATTCGCATAAATTGCCGCACTAGATCCTCTATCTTGAGCCAAAACTTCAATGGCTCCATTATTAACGGTTATTGATCCTCCTGTACTGTTGTATACACCATTTCGAACTGCTTGTATGGTTCCTTGATTTAGTGTAAACTCGCTCTTATTGTTAATTCCGGTATTAAATACACTAATTAGTTTTCCATCTTTCAATTCACTGGTATCAATTATTTCAAGCTTACCACTATTATTAATCACGTTATTGATATAAGAAGTAATGGTATATCCATTCAAATCCAAGTTTATTTTTTGATTTGCCACAATATTCACTTGTTCTTCTATAGAAGTGATATCAAAATCTGCAATTACTTTTATTAATGTATTTTCTTCTTGCCCTGCTGAAACCGTTTCAACGGCTTCTGATAAAGTAGCATATTGAATATCTCCAATCTGAACTACGTTTCCTTTCTGTTTGTCTACTAAAGACATATTTTGAGCTTCTGTATCGATAGAAATTGTCTTATCTTCTGGTGTATCATCAATGGCTCCCTGTATTACCCTTTCTCCAGCTGTAATCGTTCCTCCATAATAATTCAAAATACCTGAACTACTACTATCATTGCTACCATTTCTATATATTCCAATATGAGAACTCGTAATTATACTCGTATCATCCACACTATTATCTTTTTCTCCAATATTGACTGTTCCTGAGCTTATGTATATTCCATATCCTCTGTAAATATATGGTTGCGTACTTGTGCAAGTAACACTAATATTTGTATTTTTTATATAAGTAGTAGTCGTATTATTACCAGAGTTATAAATACCATATGCTGATTCTCCATAGGTTACTGATATTTCACTATCTATCATATCAACAGTTCCATAGCTATTATAAATTCCATATTTTCCTTTATCCATTATAATTTTACTAGAATGAACCATCATATTGGCTTTCGTCTGATTGTCTATTCCTTTTAAAGTTGAATTTATCTCTACTTGATTCAATTCAACATTTCCATTTGAATAATTTGTAATACCAGAAGTATATCCATATATTTTTATGTTATCAACATTTAAGTTTCCATAGTTTCCTATTGCAATATTAGCATTATTCTTAATTTCTCCTGTTCCTTCACTATCAAGAATATTTAAATCTCCTTTGTTAATAATGGTACAACCCGCTAATGATGTAAGATTATATCCTTTTAAGTCCAATGTCACTTTCTTCGTTTCTTCTACTGTAACATTTTGTGCATTATTGTTAATTTCTTTAATTAGTTCAATTGTCGTAAACTCCTCACTATCATCTGGACAAGCATCGATTGCTTCTTGCAATGTCATGTATTCTGTCTCTCCTATTTTTGCTTCAGGTGTTTTATTTTGTATTACAATCGTATCATAGCCATCTGTTTCATCAATATATCGATTAACTTCTTTTCCTTCTTCTAAGCTTAAAATCGTCTTATCACTAATAGCACTTTTTCCTTTAATTATCCCTTGGAAAAAATTAATTGCATTAGAACTATTACTATAAATTCCATATATATCTCCAAAAATACTAGGTGTTAGTACATCGTCACTTTCTTCTTTGGTTCCTAAATTAATTGCTATGTTTCTTCCGCTATTATAAATTCCACAACGCATATTACCTCTTTTATATGTTCCAGTCGCTTTGATACGTCCTCCTTTTATAGTATTATAAATGAAAGAAGAAGAATTATTATATGAATAATTATAAATACCATATGCATTTGCCCAACTTTCTCCATCTGCATAACGATTGTTAATAACATCTAATGTGGTATTTTGTAAATTTATTTCTATAATATCTCTACCATAATTAGTGGAATTATAAATACCATAAAAACTATATAGGCTATTTCCTTCAACAGTAATATTGCAATTATTTATATCTAAGTTAATTGTATCTCTTGAAGTATCTGTGGTACTAGAGGATGCAAAATTAGTATAATTATAAATACCATAAGCACTTGAAGTAACTGAAGATACATATATTTTCATGCTTGTTTTTGTCATATTTACATTTCTATCTCCTCCTTCAGCATTTACAACATTATAAATTCCGTATAAGGCTTCCCGAAGTTATATTTCCCTTTAATTCTCCTTCTGTTATTTGAATATTTCCTGTACTTATATTATAAATCATATATTGACTTCCACTAGTTTTACTATTGTTAACTTCTATTGTTCCACCTTTCATATTGATACTAGCTTGATCGGTGTTATAAATTGCACATTTTGATAATGTCGTACTATTTAGCAAAATAGTGCCACCACTTAATGTAAAAATACCATTTTCTTTATTTAAAATTGCTCTACCTGTTTTTTCTTCGATGGTTCCAGTTTGTTCTTCACTTGTATCTGTCACTTCAAATTGTCCTTCATTTAAAAATTCACTATGTGCAATAATTTTGTGTCCGTTTAAATCAAGGATAATATTCTTTTGTTCTGAAATATTTATGCTCTCCCATTGTTCGTAATCCGCTAACATAGTTATTGTTTTGGCTTCTTCTGTATTTTCACAAGCCGCAATTGCTTCTTTTAGTGAATAATATTTTTCTTCTCCTATACTAGCAACATAGTTCGTAGATATAGCATCAACTAAGGTAGAAACATATTTATTTTCTTCTTGGACAGTTTGTATCTGTTTCCCTTCTGCTATACTTCGAATTGTTGCACTAATAGTTTCAGTTGTTCCGTTAACACTACCTCTTAAAAAATCAAAATATCCACTATTTAGGTGAACCCCTTCTGCTACACGATATTTAATATCTCCTTCCGTGTATGCAGAAATAGTTCCGTCTATCAATTGTATTGATGAATTAATACTTACTGAACTATCTGAATAAATACCATAAGTATCTCCTGATATATTTGTACTCGTGATTTTTGTGTTTTTATCAATTATTATATTATATTCTCCTGAACAGTAAATTCCTCCTCCATTTTGGTTTAAATCATTTGCTATAATATTTACCTCCGTATTTTCCAGTCTTATAACATTTGGACCTCCACTTAAATAAATAGCTGCTCTACCATTTTCTATATCTACTTTTGAATTTTTCAATATTAATTGATTTGATATTCCTCCATAAAGTGATATTCCAAATCCTCCTGAAGATTTCATCGTTACATTCATTAATTCTAATATTGCATTACTTGTATTATTACTTAATTTTCCATTTATAGTAGCATCTGTAATTTTAGTAATATTTCCGTAATTTGCAACACTACCTATAATATTTCCTCTTATCATATTAAAATTGCTACCACCAGAAGAATTTGCATTATATACTCCATTTCCATTATTGCTCTTTATATTAACATCTTCAATCGTCAAATCTTTCTGATTGTAAACTCCATAAGAATAACTATCAATGCTAATATTCTGGATGATTAAATTTCCATCGTTATAAATTGCACTTCCAGTTGTACTGATAATTGTTCCCTTATTACTTTCATTTGTATTTGTTATTGTCAATGTACCTGCATTTCTAATTACATATCCTGTATTTGCTGTTTTTGTTATACTGTTTCCATTTAAGTCAATCGTTAAATTTTTTGTCTCATCTATTGTTAAAACATCAATTAATTCAATATTCTTTTTCACCACATAAATAATTTCATTATTATTTTCATCAATGGCTTGTTGTAATGTCGTATAATAGGTTTCTCCTACTAATGCTTGTGGTATTTCTATAATCTGAATGGTTGCTATTTGTATACCATTTTCTTCTCGAATGGAAATACCATATTCTTCTCCCTCTGGTATAATCGCATTATTTCCTGTAATGGTATTTTTCCCCATTAAAGTTCCATCATACATATAGAAATTATTATTATTTTGTATGGCAGTTGTTTGTCCTTTTATTAGGATATTCTCTTCTACTACGCCATCATCATAGCCTAGTGTTAAACTCCTATTATTAATAATAACTGTATTTTCTGTATTTTCAATCATTCCTTCTTTTTCTATACTATTGTCTACAATTAGTAAATTTCCATTATTGGTAATGGTACTAGTTTGGTTTGAAGTTATTTTATGGTTGTTTAAATCAAGAGTAATATTTTTGCTCTCGGAAATTGTAATACTTTCTGTTACATCTCCAATTAATTGTATTTTTATATTTTCATCTGTAATTGTGGCAAAGGCCTTCTCAAATGAAACATATTTTTCAAGTGTTCCATCTTCTCTTTCAATTAATATTTTATAAGCAATTTCTTGATAAGTAGCTATATACTCTTCATCTTTTTTTACTACTGTTACTCCTATTTCTTCTGTTTCCTCTTTTTTCCAACCAGCAAATTCATATTCATAATTATCATCCGCTTCTCTCATTGGACTTTCTGGTACTTCTACAGTATCTCCATAATGATAATCTGTTTTTTCGCTGATTACGGTTCCATCATAATCTTTAAACATTACACTATATTCTATATAGGTTTCTGTATATTGTGCCATATATTCTGCATTCTCTGTTACTATTTCAACTACTTCTGGACTCCATCCAGAAAATTCATAAGTATATGTTTCATCTGCTTTTCTTGTTGGTGAATCTGGGACGGATACTGTTTGACCATAAAAATATTCTTTTGTTTCTCCGACTATACTTCCATCGTAATTCTTAAACGTAACTGTATAGGCATTTCTATTATAATATAACTTCAACGTTAAGCTTCCATCTTTTGCTATTGTTCCAGTTGCTTTTCTTTCGCTATTTCTTTGATCTTCCGTAAATCCTTCATATGTTTTAGCTATTGCTGTTACTTCCTCTCCTGTTGTTCCTTCTAAATTTTCTGTTTCAGCTAATATATAAGTTCCATCCAATTCTTCTTTATAATGTTCTACTTTATATACAGACTTATCTTCTATTGCTTTATAGGTTGCTACATATTCTGCATCTTTTGTTACTTTTTCTGTTTCTGCTATTTCCGGACTCCATCCAGCAAATTTGTATATGTATATTTCATCTGACTCTCTTGTTGGATCATCTGGAATTTCTATTGTATCGCCATAATGATAATCTGTTTTCGTACTTATTACCGTTCCATCATAATTTTTAAACGTTACTGTATATTCTTTTTCTTGTATATCTAACTCACCAAATACAATATAATTAATACAAGTCTCTATATCTGTTATATCAATTTGTCCATCTTCATTTAAGTCTGCTGATAATTTTTCTTCTTCTGTAAAATTCCAATTACTAAGTCCTATTACACATTTTATTGTCTTTGTTAGTTCTGTTACATTGATATCTCCATCTTTTGTCATATCCCCTATTACACTAATTCTATAACTAACAATTTCCTTGTCATCCTCTTCTACTTCACTTTCTTCTTTACCATCTGCTTCATCTCTTGTGTCATTCTCCACTTCTTCTAGTCCATTTTCTACTTTTTCCTCTTCATTCTCTACTACTAATTCTGTTGCTTCTACTTCTGTTTCGCCTGCTACTTCTGTTGATTCTCTTACTCTACTTTCATTTTCTACAGTACCTTCTACTATCATTCCACTTGCTATATAACCACTTGTCACTTCTTGTGTCTTTTCTGCATCTAAATAAACTTTTACCGTATATTTTTCTTCGCCCAAAATGTTATTCAATGTATTTTCTGCTATTTCTTTAAATGTTTTATAATCCGTAAGAGGCATTACTCTAGTCATATAGTTTCCCTCTACTTTGTATTTCGTTACTTTCTCCACTTTTGAATAAGAATGCGTAGTATCTGGTATTCTATCTTTCGGTACCATGAATAAACAAAAAATAAGAATACACCCGATGGCTACTGCAAATTCCATCAAGGCTATTGCTACTTTTTTGCTTCTAATTACCTTCTCTATTTTTTGCTTCATTCGTATGTCTCCCTCTACCTATTCTCATAATATCTCTGTTTACATCTTCTCATATTTTTCTATTTTTTTCAATGGAACTTTTCGCCAGTATTTCAATTGTTACAGGCATTTTTTCATAAATAACTAGGGAAATCATCTTTATGAATTTTCAATCGAAATATTAAATATATATTACATTTCTGCAACATTTTTTGCATAGATCTATTTTTTTAACAAAAAAAGACTGGAATAAATCCAGTCCGTAAGATTTTAGTAAATTTTCTTATATCTTATATATCCAATCACAGTTCCTATGATAGCAATGATAATTCCTATACCAAGCCAAGGATTTAATCCTGTCTTTGGTAAACTACTACTTTTAGATATATTTTCATTTTTGTTTGACCCTTGAGTTGCTGTGTTTTTACTATCTGTTAATGAACCACTATTACCATTTGATGTTGATGCTATATTTACCGTAATCGTTTTGTTCGTTTTTGGTGTATCTGTTGTTCCATAACTAGAGAATATATTTTTTAAATATACATATCCTTTAGACGCTGAAACATTTGATTTGATTCTGATTTTTAATTGTGCTATTACTCCAGCGTTTTTTACACTATTCATATTACTGATAACAAATCTTCCTTTTAAGTCACTGTCACTTATTTGATTTAACTTTGCTGTCCAATTCTCTCCTGTTGCAACAATCTCTACACTTTCAAATACGCTATCATCATAAGCAAGGTCTCCTTGTATTGCATTAATACCATCACTACTTTGGTCAATATCTGCTATTCCTAAATCAACTGTTACGGTATCTCCAGCTTTTGCACTAGTTTCTAATGGATTTACTGTAAGATTGAATGTATAGTCAGCAGCTTCTACTTCCATCATCTTTGTCATAAAAGCTATAAACATTATCATAATAATAGCAATAGCTATTTTTTTACTTTTCATTTCTTCCCCTCCTTTTTCTATTTATTATTAAAATCACTAGTATAATGAATAGAATAATAGCTAATACTAAAAAAATCACTATATAGTAATTATCTTTTTTCTGAGCTACTACGTCATTTTGTACTGATACATTTTCTGATTCTGATATGGATTCTTCTGCCTTTTCCTCTTCCTTATTATTTTCTGCTAATTTTATGGTATTATCAACAATAATAAAATTAAATTCTTTATCTTCTGTATTTATTTTTTCAGCCTGATAACTTGTCTCTATCTCTTGAATTTTAATTTTTGTTTTTAAATTATTGATATCTGACTTTAATTCTAATTTTATTTTGGCTACTTCTGTATCTGCTTTCACATTACCCGCTGTTGTCATTAATATGAATTTTCCCTCATTATCATTTCCTTTTTCGTTATTATAGGCACAAGTCCAATTGTTCATGCCGGTAAAAGAAACATTATCAAATACATCAGAATCATACTTAAGTTTACCACTTACTACATTAATTCCATTAGTATAATCCTCAAGGTCAGATAATTTTAAAGTAATTTCTATTTTCTTTTCTTCAAGAATTTGAGTGTTAATACTTGTATCCAAATCAAATGCCAAGACATCTATATGAATTCCCAGTATCATAATGATTATCCATAAAAAACAAATTTTCTTCTTTAGCAATTTCTATATCCTCCTTTATTGCCTTTCATCTATCCTAATATTTATTATTTCAAAGAGGATTTCCTAAAATAGGCCCCTCTTTGAAATAGTCTTAATATTTTACCCTAGTATTTTCTTTTTGATAAATATAATTCCTGTTCCTAATATAATGAATGAAGATATTGCAAGTATTACAATTGATGTATAGTCTCTGTTTTCACCTGTTGATGGTGTTACGGTTACTGTTTCACCTTTGTCATATAAAATAGAACTAACTGGTGTTACCTTTCTTCCTGTTTGGCTTGTACGTTCAATTTGTGTAACTTCAACGTCATTATTTAAATCTATTTCGTCATTATTTGCCAATACTTTTGTTGCATATAGACTTGCTGTATTATATTTTCCTGGTGCCAATTCATCTTCAAGTCCTACATTATTCAATATCGTTTTGTCTGCCAATCTCTTTTGTCTTGCTATTTTTACATTTACAGATGACCATTCTGTGATTTCTTGATAGTATTCTTCATAAGATGATGTATATCCTGTTATATCTATAATTTTATCATCTTCTATCGTTGTTGATGCATAAGATAAATAGTTTTCTATTATTGTTTTTTCTGTTTGATACTCATCTTCATAATCTCTTTGTTCTGTCATTGTCCATTCGCTATTCTCTTCATTTTCTTTATCTATAACCATGCTGTTATCTAGATAATCATAAACTCTTGTAGGTGTAATCGTTATAATGCTACCTTCCTTAAATCCATATTTATAATAATTCAATGAGTCATAATCTACTTCACTATTATTCTTGACTATTATTTCATAGCCAATTTCTATGGTTGAACCTTGTATTAATTCGCTGTCAATTTCTGATTTTAAATATCCATTTTTTGGTGTATTATTCTTAGAAGGTCCCATATAGGTTACTCCTTTTACAGTTTCTCCTACTAATTTATATATAATATTTCCATTCTCATCTCGCTCTGGATTTCCTTCTCTGTCTAACTTCTCTTCTACTTGAGCATCTACTATTGTTTGTCCATTTGCTAATGTGATTTTTACTGTTTTTACATTTTTACTAATCTCTAGTACTTGCCTTGCTCTTTCTGTTATACCAAAATCCACATATGGAATATTGAATATTAACTTACTATCTTCTGGTTCTATCTTATTTTCATTATTAAGAAAATGCATAGATGTTCCTGTATAAGATTTAATATCATCTTTATATTCGATTCCAAATTTCATATTAGGAGTCATAGAATTCATACTAATATTAGTATTATTCTCATAACTATCAATTATTTTTCTTGTTCCATAATCATCTGTTGCATCAGAATATCTACTCTTACGCCATTTTTGCTCCTCAGGATAATCTCTATACCAATCTTCATATGTTGCTCTTGATGACTCGTTATAAATTGTTCCTTTATAGTCATTTACATTAATAGGATTATTTGGATCTCCTTCAATATATGTTTTATCTCCCCACGTATAAACTATCACATAATCTCCTGGTATAAATCCTGAAATTTCAAAATATCCATCCTCTCCAGTTCCACCATTTTGTCCATTATTATATTTAGTTATTCCTGAAGGACTATCAGCTATTACTATATTTGAATCTTCATCATAGATAATATTTCCATCTTTATCTTTTTTAGTTTCATACAACTCTACTTTAACTCCTGAAATTGTATTTTCTGTATTTTCTTCATATACACCGTTTCCATTTCTTGTGTAAGTATCAGGATTACTTGTTACTTTATCCAATACTGACTCATCTAAGAATACAGTACCAGATATTGTTCTTGCTTTATCTGCCGTTATGATTAATGATGGTGCCCAGTCGCTATCATCTTCTTTTTTACCTTCTTCTATATTACCTGGGTTTGAATCTTTATCGATTCCTGCATATATTTTTCCTGCATAATTTTTATCTTCATTCTCTTCTTTTCCATAATCTTTATCATAGAAAGTAGAATATGAATTGATTTCTACATAAGTTTTTAATACTATTTCCTTCGTTAATTCTTTGCCAGATTCATCAAAGAATATTGCTCCAATATCCTTAATTTCAAACTTCACATAAACATATTCTGTGTCTCCTCCTGTGGTTCCAACTCTTAAGTCTGCATTCCTACTTTCATCATAAGTATCAATTCTCACTTTCGCATATTCATTACTGTCATAGCTAATTGGTTCACAATGAAGCTCTGTACCATTAAGATAAGCTTTAGGATTATCATAATATTTCTTATCATAATACTCTAATAAGCTATTCACCCTTGAATTTAATGTTGTCGCTTGATTGTTTATTGCTATTCTATAGGTTACATATGCTTTTAGTTTATTATCTCCTGTATATTTACAGTCTGATTCGTATACAGTTCTTGTGTATGATTCAGATCCATATTTAGTTCCAAATTTTACACCAACATTAAATATATCATTCTGATTTAGATATTCATCACTAAATCTATTTGCATATTCATAAGTATGGCTATATCCATTAATTTCTAGGTTCACATTATAGACATCTTGTGCTATCGCTAAATCAGGTTGTTCTCTTTCGTATAATCCTAAGTTAATATTAGTAATTTCATCTTCTCCGCTTTTTAAAATTTCCTCAAGAGTCCTATTTTGTCCTAGTAGTCGATAATCTTCTTTATTTTTAGTATTTGTATTCGTTTCTGTTCTGGCTGTTATATCTAACATTTTCCAAAACTCTTCACCTGTATAATAAGATGTTCTAACAGGATATTTTGCACCCTCATATCCATCTTTTGATCCTGCATTATAATGTAATGTACTACTATAATTTTCACTATCATAATCATATTCCATTCCTATACATGTGCCATCTTTTGAATAAATTCCCTCGTTATCTACATATTCGTACTTAGCATTATATTTTTCTCTTTCGTTTTCCTCTATGTCATTTATCTTAGTAAACTCTTTTGCAGTATTTCCATTTTGTACTTTTTTGCCTTCTTCATCTATACAATTTAGTGCAACCGTTTCATAATTTAATCCATTGTATGTAAATTGTATATAAGCCCCCTCTAAATCTTTTATCAATATTTTCTTTGCTGAAGTATCTCTTAGATAATCTCCAAAGATATAAGCTCCATCTTCTTTTTCGCCTTTTGTATTAGTTATTGTTTTCGTTGTAGTTTCGTCTAGTTTTGTTCCATCTTCTTTGTATAATGTTACTCTTACTTCATTTAATCTTTTATCGTTATTATCTGCTATCGAGTTTCCATTTTCATCTTTCAATTCTCCACTATTATATAAATTGTTACGGTTAGATTGTTTTCCATAATACATATCTTCCCAAGCATATCCACTTAGTTTAATGTATTTTTTCTTGTTGTAAACATTTAATTTGTTATTATATTTAATATCTGTAGAATCTGATTCTACTCCTGTTTCTCTTGAACTTTGTCTGTTTATTGTAAATGGTATATCATTTCCTTTTCCAGATGTTTTCTTTTCTTTTCCCTCTTTATCTATTGTTGTATATTCATATTCTATATATTCTTCAAAACCATCTGATTTATCTTTTGCATCTGATGGATCCGCATATCCAAAATTGTCACCTACTGACATTTCTTCTAAGAAATAGTCACCTACTAACATATTTAGTATATTGATTTGTCCACTATCATTTGTTGTAAAAGTTGTTGCTTCATCATAATTAGTCGTAGTTGTCATGTTAGTTAAACCAATCGTTCCTATCACTTCTTTTCCTGTGTATGTATCTTTACTGTCGGTTGCAATTATATATTCTCCATCAGAATTTTTAATTTTAAAACTTATATCACTTAATGGTAGATTTGAATCTGTATCTCTTTTTATAATTTGCAGATTACCTGTTTGCTTTTGGTTTTTTGCTGTATATTCTACTGTTTGTGCTGTTTTTACCTTTATTGAGTCCTCTACCATAACAGTATAGCCATAATTAGGATTTGAGCTTTCCGTTATGGTATATTCCCCTACACTGATATTTTCAAGATTTATTTCTCCATTATCATCTGTAGTATAAGATCTGTTTAAAGTTTTATCAGGTCCTTTTACACTAAATTTTACTCCTTTTAATCTTTCACCAGTTTCTTCATCTTTCTTTATTATTTTTAAGTTACCTGTAAAATTCATCCATTTTATTGATTTTTTATTAGTAATCTTTTTTTTCTCTACATTCGATTTATTTTCATCTAAAAACTTTCTAAATGTACGCACATCTTGAGTCCATGAATTATGAGTATATTCTGCTTGTCTATAAACATTTACACCTTCTTTGACATTTGCACTAGTTTCAGCTTTAAGCTCAACATATGCAATTTTTTTGTCATAATCTTCAGGCTTCACATAAACATAAAACTCTATTTCTTTATTTTCATAGCCTTCTTGAATAGTAAATTTGGTTGTTCCTATTTCAGGTACTATACCATTATTTATCATATGATGTGGTTCACAATAAACCTTGTTCTTATTATAATCATAAAGCTGAATTTCAAACTCCGCCTTACTACTAGAGCACTTAAATTTAAATGGTCCTAACACTTTCATTGGGATTCCATTTGGATGTTGCTCTGCAACTTCAATAACTCCATCATCATTTAAATTAGTTAAATCGAACTTTAACTCTGGTGCCTCATCCTCAATCTCGTCATATGCTGTACTTCCACCATACCCATAGAAACTATATGTACTACCTGCGCCAGCAACCCCAACTCCTGCTTGAATGCACAAAGCATCTCCTGTATTTTCATTTCCATAAAAATATCGGCTACCATAGATATTAGAATATCCATGACTGTTTGAAGTCCACGTAAACTGTGCTGATTCAGGTGCTCCAGCGTCTACTTCGTTATTTCCCGCAACAAGAGTCACCATAATTACAATTCCAAATAAAGAAATTTTACCTATTTTAAAAATACCATATTTATAAGATAGAAAAATAACAATACCTACCAAAGCTAGCAATAATATACCAATTGATATATATACCATAACACCTGTACTAACAGAAATAATTAAATCTGCTTTTGAAAAATCATCTTCTGTTTCTGCTTTATTTCCTGGCGTTGAGTCTGTATCACTTGTTCCTAAAGAATTGCTCATCTCTCCTATTTCGGCCATATTCGTAAAAGTTCCTGTGGAATTTGATGTCATTGATTTTGTAAGAATCAACGTTAATTCTGCACTTTCTCCAGCCTTAATCCCTTGATTCGTAATATTTACAACTTCTCCATTATTGGTAGTTGTCCAACTCTTATTTAGCTCTGATGAAAAGTTAAATCCATCTGGTATAGAATCAACAACTTTTATAGAAGATACTGGTAATTCACCTTCATTTGTTACTACTATCTTATAATTGACAACAACAGTAGCCCCTTGGATTTCTTTAGCTTTTATCTCAACCTTTGCAAGCTGAGTATTATCATATGTATATTCTTTTGTTCCACTTGTCGTTTTTACTTGTACTTTAGAAATATATTTGTCTAATTTTAAATCACAAATTTTATTTTTTATCAATCCAATGTCTATGTTAGAAATCGATGCATTTAAAGTGATTGTATCTGTTATTCCTACTTTTATCTGTGTTTCCATTAAGGTAATCTCTTTATCAATAGCATCTGAATTTAAGCTACTTGATATCCCACTTTTTTGATATGACGCTACGGAATATATATCTGTATCATAATTAAAAATTACAATATAATTTCCTTCTTCTAATTCTGAAAAACGGTACGCTCCATTAGAATCTGTTACTTCCTTTGCTTGTATTGCACTTGAATTAGCTGTGTTCACTAACATTACTGTAATTCCATTTAATAATGGTTCACTTATTTGTCTTTTTCCATCTTCATTTTCGTCTAACCATGCTACTCCTGCTATACTATATTTTTCTATGTTATCTGACGGATCACTTGGCTCGTCTGGATCACTTGGATCATCTGGATTATCTGGTATATCTGGCTCCTCACTTTCATCATAATTGTATGGAAGTATTGTATGGGCAATCGTATTGGAAGTTTTGGACTGAATATTATCTTCTTCTAATATTCCAGATACGGTTGCGCTATTCTCTATTTTAGTCTTTTCGAATACAAGTCCTGCTGTTGTCTCTACTTTTATAGTGACACTTTTTTCATAAGGTATAGTAAGGTATAGATCAACATTTGGTAATCTATTGCCTTCTTCATCTGTTAATACACCAATATCTTCTATAACCGTTTCTTCTTTATATATTCCTGTTGATTCAAAACTGTAAAGTTGTTCATTTGTATCTTTTTCTTCACTTGCTTTTTCTTCTGTATATTTATTATATGTAATCTTTACTGGTTCTACATCTTCTGGTAAAAAGTCTATTACATGAACTCCTATAGAAGAAGTAGATTCGTCTTGAAAATTGGGTCTTCCTGTATTTGTAACTACTATTTCATAATTAATTTCATCTCCATATCTTACTTCTTCGCCTTCACTTTCAGAAGTCATTAATATGGATACGCTATCATAACCATATAAAATTCTATTTTCATTAGAAGAATAAGTCACATTTCCTATTTCAACATTTGCAACTGCTGTTAGTTCGAGTTCTTCCCCCTCTGTTTCTACTTCTGATTCTCTACAATTCATGTACCCTGCAATTAAATACCTTTTATTAGTTTCTACTTTTACCTTAATGCCATCTTCCTCTACACTTGCTATTTCATTTAAATCTAATTTTAAACCTCCACCTTCATAGTTTGGATCAATAAGAATATACTCTAAATTAAATTCGTTTGGAACTTTTACTGTTGCTGTTACTTCATCTATTTCATCACTTGACACAAAAAGAGTATAATCCCATGCATTTTTATCGGTTCCTAAAAAAGCTCCCAAGAAAACTTTTACTTCTGCTTTTTTAATCACATTAGTCATAGAATAATCCATTACTTGTGTTTGTTCTGCATAAACTTTTACATTGCTTGTAATTTCTTGTTCGTCTTGTCCTTCTAATAAATCATTGACTTGTACTTCATAAAACTTGGTAACACTTTTTCCTGTTTCCAATGAACCTATTTCTATTGTTTTCTCAGTAATAGTATCATCGTAATTATATTGATACTTACCAGTAGAAGTATAATAATCTGCCTCTAACTCCCCATAAGTTGTCCCTTCTGGCACAGTTCCTACTACTTTAATATTATCTATTTTCTCATCTGATGTATTTGTTACGGTGATATTATATTTAATAAATTCGCCTTCATAAACTGTGTCACCATCTTTTAAGACGGTATCTCCTCTTACTGGTGTTACCTCTACTGTTAAACCTTCTATATTCTCTGTTGTAGAAGTAAGTAATGAGGTATTCGCATAGGTAGCAATTAATGGATTAGCCTCTCTTATGCTTTCTTCTTTATAGCTTGCAATTTTTATCTCACTACTTCTATTTTCTATCTCAGCTTTTCCATTCACAGCATAGTAATTTGTATATGTCAAATTTACATTTCCTGTTGTATTTTCAATATCCTTCTTTAAAATAATCGTTGCAGATATTTTTACATCTGTTACTAATTCCAAAGTATTTCCATCATACTCAGTTTGTGTACCAATCAAATTAGCTACAATTACAATATTTCCATTTTCACTTGTTTCTAAATATGGATCTTGCAATTCTAATCCATTTGCATAAACAACCGAAGCTTCTCCTAATATAACCTTCTCTACTTCGCTTGGAAGTTCAATTTTTACACTTGGATTTTTTAACATATTATCTTTAGTCGAATTACTACTGATATATACATTAAATGTAATTTCATTTTGATTTTTATTCGTCCATTCTGTATTACTTATATCTATATTTATATTATTCGTTGATTCTTTAATATCAGTTGTATTTTCATAGCTATTTGTAAATACTACTTTTTCTTCTATGGTTTCTTCTTCATCATTCATTACAGTTTCTTCATTGATTCCTATAATTTGATTTGATGTTTTTATTTTTGTATAATCAATGTTTCTCATTGTGCTCTTTATTTTTTTAGTATTTTCTATTGCTAATATTCCTTCGTTTTCTATATTACTTGTTTTTATTATAATAGATTCTAGTTCATTTTCATAGCTAATAACTATACTTCCATCTTCTGCAAATTGTGTATTCTCATCAATTGTAGCAATTAAATTCTCACTGCCATCTAAGATTTCAATAACTCCATTTTCTCCTAAAAGTCTTTTCATATCTTGTTGTTTTATTTTAGTACTTTTATAAACTAAATCACCATTGTTTGAAAATTCTTCTGTTATCTCCTCTCCATTTGAGTTCTGATATACTCTTTCAAAAGAATTACTTTCTTTAAATTCTATTTTTTGCCCTGCTTCTTTTTTACTCACCATTATTTTTGCTGTTTCTTTATATTCTGTATCATAATTCGTTCCATTAATAATGTTTGACTTAATATATCCGTTATATATTTCATTCGCTTCACTTGTAACAGATGTTAACTCTCCAATATTATCCTTTACTATCCCCTTAAATTCATTCTCTTGTCTAATTTGTCTATCATCTGTAGATAAAGTAACTGTCGATTGTACTTTAATAGCTAACTCTCTTTCTTCTTGTTCTGCATAGGTATCATAATAAGCAATAATTACATATTCATCCCTTGCATTATCACTTGGCTTTGTATCGTTAATAATCTCTCCGTTTTCGTCCTGATTACTTGCCCTTATCACTATAATTCCAGTATTTGAGTCATACTCATAATTATCTTCTATGTTTTCTGTTTTACCATTGCTTAACTCTGTACTTTTAGTAATTATTTTTACAGCATAAGGATATTTGCCATCAATTTGATTTAAACTGATAGCCAATTCACTTGACTTTAAAGGTATATAATCTCCGTCTCCATATTCAATTCCTGTTCTCACATTATACTCTACTAGTGTTCCTTTGTCTTGATCAGATATTTCATAGTTTATATATTTATCTAAGTTAGCCTCTATTAAAACTCTTTGATTATCTGCTCCTACGCTAGTATTTATTAAAAATTTTACAAAAAATACAATAGAAAAACATATTGTTATACATAAACACGCATATGCAAGTATTTTTTCTTTTTTCTTATTGACCATGATTCCTCCTTTTGGACAATTGGGGACGGTTCCTTTTTGACCCTTTCTAAATCCTTCCCTTATCCTTCATAAAAGTCACTCTTCCTTACTATATATAGTACTTATTTTTACTTGTAAAATCAATATAAGTTTTTTCCAGTTCGACTAAATATTACATAATTTATATTTCTTCCCTTTAGGGATGCGCATTCCAAGCATTTTTCTTTCCACTTTTTTAAGTTTTATTTACAATTTTGTTACAGTTACATCGTGTTTTTTCTTTCAAAATTCTGCTGTTCTTTATTTGCGTAAGTCTTCCGAGTTTATGTTCTAAACTATATAGAAATCAAAAAAATAGAGATTCTATTTGAATTAATCTTCAAATAAAATCTCTATTTTATTATTCTAGTAACTTATATTTCGCTATTTATCTCCTAGAATCTTTTTTCTGATTAGTACAACTCCTGCACCTAATATAACTAGAGCCGATACTACTGTTGCAACAATAGCAATATAATTTTGATCTTGTCCTGTTGGAGGTGTAACAATAACCGTTTCTCCTCTAGTATAGAACGAAGAACTTGCACTTGTTGGCGTTACTATTCTTCCTGTATCTTTTTCACGTCTTACTTCTGTTATTTCTGCATCATTATTTAAATCGATTTCATCTGTATTTGCTAATACTTTTGATGCATATAATTTCACTGAGTCACCATTGCTATCTCTGCTTTCTTCCCCTGGTGCTAATTCTTTTTCAAGATCTACATTATGCAAGATGGTTTTATTATCTAATTTTACATCTCTTATAGTTCTTGTTTCCGTCACTTGTGTTGCCCATTCTTCAACAAAGAATGTTTCGTTTGAAGTCTCACTTCCGCCTTTCTCCCATTTATAAGTTACAATTGTATTTCCTTCTTCATCAGTCACAGTCGTTTTAGAATCGTTAAAGTATGATTCTACAATAGTTTCCTTATCTGGATATTCATATCTATTATTATATTCTTCTCTAGAAACTACACTCCAATTACTATTATCCTTCGTTGTATCTAGTGCCATTTCACTATCTAAATAGTCATAAACTCCTTCTGGCTTAATACATATAATATCATCCTCTGTTCCTGGTATTCCATATAAGTAGTAGTCTTTTGTATTATAATCCAATTCACTATTATTCTTAACTACTATTGTGTATTCAACTTGTACCGTTGCTCCTTGAATTAATTCATTATCTAACTCTAGTTTTACAAAACCGTTATTTGCTGATGGTCCCATATAAGTTACATGATCTTTCTCTCCTGTCATATTTCCATTTTCGTCGATTGTAACATCTGCCACAACTTGACCATTCGCTAAAGTAACTTTAAATCCGCTTACTCTTTTATTAATATCTATTTCTTGTCTTGCTCTTTCTACAATACCAAAATCGATATTACTAATTCGATAAGTATATCTGTCTCCTGTTGATGCTGTTGTCGTGGTATCATATTCTACTCCAATTCCCATTGTAGGTGTTGTAGAGTTCATCTTATCAATTGTAGTTTTTGTTGCCCCTGTAATGTTTTTCGTTTCATTATCGATATTTTGTCTTAGCGTATAATCATCTATAGCATCGGAATATCTAGGTTCTGTAGTTTTATACCATTCTTTATTATTGGCTCTATCTTTATCCTTATAGATAGTTCCTTTATAATTTTGAACCGTATATGTTTCATCTCCCCATGTATAGGTTAATGTATAATCACCTGGTATATAACCACTAATATAGAAATCGCCATTTTCATCTGTAGTTGCTGTATACATTTGTCCATTTTCTTTGTTTTCAGTTAAAGTAACTTTTACGCCTGAAATTCCTAATTCTCCTTCTTTATATTCTCCATCACCTTGTCTTATTTCTCCTGTTTTTAATTCATTTGAAGTATAATCTAAGAATACTTTACCTGTCATTTCTCTTGCATCTGCTACTTCTAGTAATAATCCTGGCGCTGAACTTGTATCATCTTGATGAGTAGTTACATCTGCTGGATTTGCATTTCCAGGGTTTGAATCTTTGTCAATTCCTGCATATATATTTCCATTTGTATCAAATACAGAATATGAATTAATTTCTGCTACATTATCTAAGTTTTCTTTATTGTTTATAATGTTTATTACCGCTTGCCTATTTAATTTGAATTGTACATAGATGTCGGCATATTTTCCAGCATCCACTTTAGTATTATTATTGATTGTTAGTTTATTATAATTTTCATTATAATCTAAAACTCCATAATCAATATTTTTTTGTACATCCATAGTATCATTATTTAGGCTTGTGCCTACTCCACATAATGTATAATTAGAATCATAGTAATCTACTATACTATTTATTTGAGTTGTTAAACTAGATGATTCATTATTCATTCTAAGTTGGTAAGTTACATATACTTCTAACTCATTCGTTACATCTGCTGATGTGTAGTTATAATCAGCTTCATAAATAGCTCTGTTATAAGATCCTGTAAATTTATTTTTATACTTTATACCAACATTTAGATCGTCTTCGGTAGGTTCAATTGCTTTATCAAATCTTTGATTATATTCATATACATGATTATATCCATTTATACTAACTTTTACATTCAATAAGTCTTTTACTAATGAAATATCTGGTTGCTCTCTTTCATATAAACCTAAGTTAATATATTTAATCTCTTCTTGACCAGGTGTAAAGTGTGCTTTTATACTATATCCTGTTTCATCTGTATTTGCTGTAATTGGATATAAGCCATTATTTACAAGTGTTGATTTTGCACCATTTTCTGCATCATAAGTTAAATTATAAGTTAAATCATTCTTTTTCTTTCCATTCTCATCTAATGTTGCACCTGTATTTGATGTTTCTCCACCTACAACACTACTAAATCCTTTATTAAAGTTTTCTCTTGTAGTACTACTTTCTGCAGATTTTGAGCCATTATCTTTATCGATATGTGATATCACGTTTGTATAAATTAATCCATCATATTCAAATTCTATGTAATATTTGTCTAGGTCGTCTACCAAAACATCTGTAAATAGATAAGCTCCTCCATTTGCTGTTTTTGCTTCTTTTATTACATTACCTGATTCATCTTTTAATCTTACTGTAATTCCATCTAATAAGATATCCTCTGAATCATAAGTTCCATTTTTATATAAATCATTTCTTGCAGATTGTTTTCCTGAATATCTATCTACCCATACATATCCTGAAAGCTTGATATATTTTTGCTTATTTGGAATTTGAAGCTCTGCTGTTTTATCTACTGTTACATTTTTTTCTTTTCCATCTTCTATGATTTCATATCCATAGTTTGGGTTTTTCGTTTCATAAGCTACGTAAGTTCCAACAATTAAATTCTTAATTGTAATTTCTCCATTTTTGTCTGTTATAAATTCAGTTGCTTGCTCTTTGTTATCTACATAAGATATTGTTCCATTCGTTTCTTTTACCCATTTTTTCGTATCTTTGTTTTGAATTTTGAAACCTACATTTGGTAGTTTTACCTTTGTATTATCTTTGTTTACTTTGATTACTTTTAAATTTCCAAGTATAGAGATGTTATAATCAAATGATAAATCTATCGTTTCAGTTGCATTATATGGCTCTCGTATAATTAAGTTTTGTTTATAGCTTGTTGTAGACTCTAAAAACCAAATATTAACAGCTTTTACTTCGATATCCATCTTCCCTGTAACTTTTGTAATTTTGGTTGCTCCACTATTGACTGGTACTGAAATATAAAAGTCACTACCTGATTTGATTTCTCCAACATTAATCCATTTTTCTGTTTTGCCACTAAAAGTACTATATAATTTTCCTGCTATTGGTTTCGAATTTTGATCGTAAATTGATACTTCTGTTAATTTTCCTCCAAATGTCCAATTAAATGGTCCTACTCTCATATATTGAGTTCCATCTTTATTGTAAGCTTCTACCTTTATTTTGCTTTTATCTGTATTGTCTGTCACTTTTGTTCCATTTGAAATATTATTGGCATAATTTGTAGCTTCTGCATCTAACGTTGTCGTTGATTGACTGCTGTTTCCTGGTACAGCACTTACAAAGTTCAAATTTAATCCATTATGGTATTGTCCTACATTTTTCATCCAAGTATAGCCATAATTCCATATTTCATTTTGCACTGGACCACTATCGTGAGATGAACCATTATTAGCTGATAAAATGTAGGCAAATTTAGCATTACTTTTATCTTCTATCGTTTTATTCTTGTAATCTGTTGACTTAATACCTTCAATTTTTACATTAGAAATAATTTTATAACTATTGTCAGCCGTTAAAGCTTGCCCATGTTCTACACAAAATATATTACTACTACCTGCATATTGATTGTATGTTATAGTTATGGATTGTCCCACAGAATATGCATTAGACACACTATATATTCCAAAAACTGTTATGATTCCTATTATAATACTAACTGCTATTTTTCTTATTTTACTCATTTTTCTACCTCCTTTCCTTCCTATTTTTTATCACCATTATTTTGTCTTTTTCTTATCATGATAAATGCTGTAATTCCTAATGCTGCTACTACTATAATTGCAATTGCTATATATATTTCTCCTCCTGTCTTCAAGCTTAAGATTGCATCTGCTGAACTGTAATCTTCTTCACCTTGTACTTTATTTCCAGAAGTTGATTTACTATCAGCTAGTCCTAATTCATTATAACTTTCTGCGATTTCTGCTGTGTTATTAATTAAACCTGTATTATCTTCTGTCATTGATTTTGTCAATGTTAATGTTACTTCTCTTGATTGTCCTGCTGTTATTTTTTCATTTGCTAAACTTATGTTATATAAATTGTCTCCTGATTGATACCAATCTGTATTTAGTTCTGAACTAAATTTCAAATCACTTGGCATATAATCCACTATTTTTCTTACATATCCATCCACATCACCAATGTTCGTTACTTTTATTTTGTATTCGATAATAACTGTTGTTCCATCAACCTTCTTGCTATCCAATTCTGCTTTTGCAACAGATGCATTGTCATATTCTTTTACTGTTGTTCCTGCAGAATTTTGAATTAGTATTCTGCTAACATATTTATCTAGTCTAAAGCTAAAGTCTTGTAATTCCATTAGACCAATATTAATGTTAGAAACATTGTCATTATTAATTTCTATAATATCTGTTGATGCTACTTGTTGTTTTTCATTCTCAATTGATAATTCACTTGTCATAGCATCTGAATTCTTAGATTCTTCTACATTTTCTGCTTTATATTTTGTTAAAGCATATTTTGTATGATCATATTCAAATACAACAATGTATTTACCATTACCTATTTTATCTAATACATATACACCATTATCATTTGTTGTTGCCTCAAGTACATTACCATTTTCATCTTTTACTAAATTATTCGTTGTTGTATTTAATAAATGTACTTTTATATTACTTAATAGTTGTTCATCATCATCTTTTTTACCATTAGCATTTTCATCAAACCATGCAACACCTGTTATCATCTTTGTTCCATTTGCTATATCGCTATCTGTATTATTTCCTTGCCCACCATTATTATCTTCTGCATCTGCTTCAATAATATGGTTTACTTCTGATGTTGTTGCTACTTTATCTCCTAAAACTTCTGCATAAGCAACATTGGTAATTGCCTCTGCTGATGTTCTTGCTGCCGAATAATTAACTACTGTTTCTATTTTTATTGTACTTTCTGAGCCTGCTACTATATTGCATAGAATTTCTATGCTGTTTGTTCCTTTTAATTGTTCAATTTCTTCATCATCAAAGCTTACTCTATTTACAGTTAAACTATTTGGTATAGAATCAACTACTCTTATTCCTTCTATATCTGAACTTCCGTTATTTTTTACTGTAATATAATATTCAATAACATCACCAGATTTAACATATTGACTTTGTGTATTTGTTGTCATAGCTAATGAAATATCTACCTCTTTTACATTTTCTGTTAGAATATTAGAGTTATATTCATCATTTCCGTTTTTTACTGATACTGAGAAATTAATTCCTTCTTCTCCTTCTAGGTTATTAATTAATATATCATAGCTTAATACTTTTGTTTCTCCTGCTTCAATACTTCCTATATTTACTTCTGTATTATAGTTTAATTCTTCTGTTTTAACTGAGCTTTCTTCACTAGTACCAGTTAATTCACTTTCTGAGATTTCTCTTGTTTCGACTTCATTTTGACTACTATTTGTTCTATATAAATCATCATCAGATACTTCCTGAGATTCCATTCCTGTTATTAGAGTTAATTTATTTACTTCTAAATTATCAGAAAGGTTTGTTGTCACTGTTACATTTTCTTGTTTTTCATTCGATATGTTTTCTATAATAGCAAAATATTGTACAGTGCCTGCTTCATATAAATCTACACTTCTATCTGTAACTCTTTTCACACTTACTCTTACATTACCGTTAGCTGTAACTAATTGTGACTCATTTGATTGTTTCGTCACATCACCATATTTTGCTTGAATGATATTAGATAATTTAGTGCCAGCTTGTACTCCTGTATTTACTCTTACCTCGTATTCTCCTGTTACAACCTGTCCTACTTTTAATGTATTTAATGTTGCTTCATAAGTTTTGCTGTCCAATTCTTTATAATAAGAAGATCCTGTGTATTCATAATTGTCTTGTGGTGCTACTAATGTTGTGCCTTCTGGCACATTTCCTTTTATCGCAATATTTTGTATGTCTTCACTTCCAACATTTGATACTTCTATTTTATATTTGATAACTTCTCCATTTTTTACTGTGCTGTTTTGTGCTACTTCTTTTCCGCCTACGCTTGGTATCAATTTCGTTTCTAAAACTGGTCCTACACCTGTTTGTAATTCAATTGTTGTTGCTTTCATTTCGTTTTCTGTTGTTGTTAAACTATTGGTATAGGCTACACTATAACCTTCTTCTGCTGTTTGGTTATATTCTAGTAAGGCAGGAACCTCTATTGTATAGCTTGCTTGTAGACTATCTTGTGATTGCATACTTGGTACTTCAATCAAGTATCTACTTACTTTACTTGAATCTGTTATCTCTTCTGTCCAAGCATTTGCTACATTTTGTAAATCATCTGTTGCATTCTCATTTTCTGTATAATATACTTTTGCCTCTTCTATACCTTGCACACTAATTCCTTCCACTATTTTAGTTGCTATATTATTTTCATCGTTTTCTGTTGGGAATGTACCTAATACTTTTACATTTTGAATTTCATTTTCATTATTATTAATTACTTCTATTCCTGCTTCTAATTGTTTTGCACTTGTTCCTCTTTGAAGGGTTACACTTTTTAATTCTTCTTGACCTATCGTTTCAACTCCTAAGTCTTTAATACTGTTAATTGTTGTAACATCCGTTGGTGCTACAATTCTAATTGATTTGCTATCGGTTCCGGTTGTTCCTTCATTGTTATATGTCATCGTAATTTGTGAATCTTTTGTTGCAGATTTTTTATTAACTATAATATTAGAATTTATAACTAATACAGCACCTTCAATACTTAAATCTTTATATCCAGTTTGCTTTCCTTCTAAATAAATAGTTAATGTACTACCATTTATATCGTAATTTTTTACTTTTAACTCTGTTTCATAAATTAAGTCTATACTATTAATTTTTATATCTTCTACTTCTTCTGGCAATTCAATTTTAATGCTTGGATTACTATACAAATTACATTGTTCATTATTTCCTTTTAATATGGTTTTTATTTCCACATTGTTTTCTACAACTGTGGATAAAGTATCCTTATTTACTTCTAATCTTGCTTCTGTTTTTGATTCTTCTAATTTTATTGATGTTGTTGTATTATTTGTAACTCCAGTATCGTATTCATAAGATATTGTTGTATTTAATTCAGTCGCCTTTTCTATTATTGGTCTGTTCTGTTCTTTTATTGTTCTTGTATGTGTTAAACTCAAATTACCTTCTGAAACAGGTGTTGTTGTTTTTATTTCAATAGAAGTAGGCTCTTTGCCCATATAATCAATTACAATATTCTTATTTTCATCAATTGGTGTCTGATTATCGACCGTTGCAATTATTTCACCATTCTCATTAGCTATTGTTAATATTCCGTTTTGTCCAAAAATTTTATCAAAATCTTCTTTATTAATACTTGTTTTATTATATACTACATTTGCATTTACTTCTTTATCTTCTACCGTATATGTTATAACATTTTCTTTAATATCTATGTATTGTTCTACGTTTGCTAAATTAACTGCTATATTTGTTCTACTTTCATATTGTCTGTCAATTCCAGCATATAATTTTCCTTTATAGATTGTATTCTCACTATTTTTTGCTGTTACTTGAACCACTGCATCTTTTTCTTCTTTTAAATCTTCAAAAGTTACGTTTCCTACACTTGAAATCTCTTTTTCATTATATAATGTTACTTTTACATTTGGTTGTCCAACTGCTGAATCATTTATAATATTTTCATATTCTGCATTTTCTGGTGTTGCATCTTTATCATAAATTAAAGTTAATACAACTTTTTCATTTCCTTGTTTCTTCCATAAAATTTTATTTTGCTCATTTGGCTCATTCGTAAATTTCACTTCAACAATAGAATTTTCATAATTATAATCGTAATGTGTCATTGTGTTGAAATCTATTTTTTTAACTATAGTTGGATATTCTCCATCCACTGATGGTATATTCATTTTTAATTCTATTGCTTTTATTGGATAATTGTTTTCTTTTAACCCAAGATTCATTTCTAATTGCACTACTCTTTTATCTTCTCCAGATACCTTCATAACCTTATTTGTTATTACTTCTACTGAGTTTTCTACACTCTCATTTGTATTATTCTCAGAGTATTCATATTTAACTTCTCTCGAAGATTTAATATTGATATCCTTTTCCGTGCTATCTCTATAAATACCGCTTAAATTTAATTTACTTACCGCACTTAATAAACCTGCATCAAATATCTCTTTATTTACAGGCTCTATTTTTAAATCAATTTGAGCTGTCGCACCAGCGTTTAATTGATTTAATACGATTTTATTCGTTTCAATTTTATTAATGTAATTATTACTTTGATCTGTTACAAAACTAAAATTGCTATCCTCCAAAGCAATTTCACCATTCAAGTATCCTTCCTTCTTTACATTAATTTGTAAAGATAAGATATTTCCTTCTTTCAATTGTGCATCAAATTCGACATTTTGATGATTGGTAGCAATATTGCTTGTAGCATAACTCACTAATTCTACTCCAACATAAATAAAATTAGTTGCTGTTAGTGTTGCTAATACTAATATTACGGTTAGTAGTTTTAAAATTTTATTTTTCATAGTAATCCTCCTTAGATTAAAATACCTCTGTTTATTATTATAACTTACTTTGTCAATTTTTTCAACACATTTATTTGTTTTTCGATACTTTTTATGTAAATTTTTTATTTTTCCATTTTTTTACTTACGGAAACATAAATTAAGAATTTATTTTTTTATATTACATTTTTATTATTTTATTATTACATTTTAGAAACATTTATTATTTGCATCGAATATAATACTATATATTGAATATATTTATTTTAGAGGTGATATTTTTGAGCGATTTAAATTTTGATGAAAATACAATAAATAAACTAAAAGATATGATGAATAAAGGAGATCTTAATGATGTTATTTCACAAATCCCACCTGAAATGATACAAAATTTTTCTTCTATGATGAATAACAACACTTCATCTGGTACAAATTCTAATCAACAAGCAAATCAAAATCCTAGTCAAAGTTCTAATCAAAATTCTTCTAATAATGCTTTTGATTTTAATAATATTGATATAAATACAATTTTAAAAATGAAGTCTGTCATGGAAAAAATGAACAATAAAAATGATCCAAGGTCTAATTTATTATACTCTTTAAAGCCTTATTTAAGAGAAGGCAGAAAAGAAAAATTAGACCAATATGCTAATTTGCTTAATGTTGCAAAAATTGCCGAATTGTTGAAAAATGATAATAAGGAGAATATGGATAATGGCTAACTTTCCTTTTTTTAAATTTCCCTACAACAATTATTACTACCGTTATTATCCTAACTACAATAGAATGAATTATTTAAATAAAAATGAAGACGTAAACAATATGAATCAACAATCAGATGATATGGAAGATAAAACCCCTAATCATCAAAATTCTAGATTTCATGAAGGTAATGATTCCAAAAAAAAATCATCTAAATACAATAATTTCGGTCCGATTCATTTCGCAAGCCCTTTTTCCCTAACAAATTTAGAAGAGCCTGTTCTCGAAATTTTAGGAATCGAATTGTATTTAGATGATATTATTATACTTGGATTATTATTTTTCCTTTATAAGGAAGATGTACAAGATGAGATGTTATTCTTATCTTTAATTTTGTTGCTTTTAACATAGATAAAATTATTCAATTATAATTTTGTCATCAGCTACGCTAATATAAGCTTGTTTATGCATTGGTTCTTCATCTCTATCTATTTCTTTTACAATATTAGCAATCCTTATTTGTACAGCATCAAACAATCCCGCCGCTACAATAGCTTGTTTATTTCCTTTAGCTCCAGCATGTGCTAATCCTCGAAGTGCTCCTAAAACCACAATATTATCTGATGCCATAACTTCTGCACCCGAATTTACGTCGCCTAGTATTACTAAGCTTCCTTCTGTTTCTAGTTTTTGTCCTGAGCGAAGCGAACCTCTATGAAACTTGGTTTCTGATAATGCTATTTCTCTTTCAAAGGCTTTCTTTATACTAGATAATCCTAAACTCTTTGGCGTATCAAAATTAATTTCAACATCAATTTTATTTTTTATTACTTCTTGAATCTCATCAATTTCTTTATTTTTTAATATTTTTCCTGTCACCTTAATCGGTGTCTTTGCATCTTTATATAATTTCTTTAATTCTGGGATTTTTTTCTTTAATGTTTCTAATATTTCTCCTTGTTCAGCATTTTCACCTAATTTAATTATAATTTCATCTTTTTTTAAATTTATACTAACACAATTACTTCTCATTTTTACATCCTTTCTTATTTTAGATTTTATAATTTATATTTTGAAACAGCTCATTAATTCTCTCTTTTATTGACCTAATGAGTAATATATTATTTTTGTAGCACCGCGTAAGCGACCAGCTAACGCATACTACCACTGTAACAAGCAAAGCTTTAACAGTGGATAGCAAAACGAGCGAAAGCGAGTGCGATTGGAGCAACCTACCATCAATTTTTATTGGTTGGGTTGCGACACACAAGGTGTAAAAAAATAATATATTACTCATTAGGTCTAATTAAGTATCTGCACATACGGAGTCGCACTCATGTCTTCTTCTACATTCTGTGTATTCATTCCAAAATATTCTTCCATTATATCTCTAACTACTTCCGCTGTATAATTTCCATGTCCACCATTTTCTACCATAACTACAATTGCTATTTCAGGGTTTTCAAATGGTGCAAATCCAACAAACCATGCATGTACTTGATTTCCAGGTGCTTCGGCAGACCCTGTTTTTCCTCCAACGCTAATATCGAAATCTTTAAATCTTACATAAGCAGTTCCTCCAGAATCGCTTGTAACAGATTGCATACCCTCTAAGACAGCTTGTAAATAAGCTTGATTTATTTCTATGGCTTCTGCTTCCTCTTCTTCTATTCCTAATTTTTTATTAACAAATTGATTTATCTCTTCTTGTGAAGCTTCTGAACCATCTGCATTTCTAATTGTTTTTATAATCGTTGGCGATATTTGATGTCCTCCATTTGCAAGTATACTAATATATTTTGCCATTTGTAAGGGACTAAATTCATTGTCCCCCTGTCCAATTGATGCATTTAATGTATCTCCTGGATTCCAATTTGTTGAATCTGAGTGCAATTTTGCTTTTGCTTCTCGACTAGCTAAAACTCCAGATGTTTCTCCTTGTAATTCAATTCCTGTCTTGCCTCCTAATCCAAAGTATTTTGCATACCTTACTAATGTATCAATTCCCATTCGATCTGCCGTTTCATAAAAGAAATAGTTACAAGATTTTTCAATCGCTCCTGATACATCTAAATAACCATGTCCTCTATGATAGTCTGTATAATACCAACAATTCATTGTAATTCCATATTTTACATATTGCCCTACATCATTAATTTTAGTATTTAAATTAATAGCTCCTGATTCTAACCCTGCAATCGCGGTTACCATTTTGAAAGTTGAACCTGGCGAATAAGAATTCTGAATAGCTTTATTGACTAATGGTTTTGCCGAATTATTTGTATAATTATTCCATGCTTCTTGACTTATACCTCCAACAAAATCCTCTGGATTATAATCTGGGTAACTTGCCATAGCAAGTATCTCTCCACTATTTACATTCATAACTACACAAGCACCAGCCTTTGCATCATAAGCCTTTCCAAACCCTCCACTTGCTATTTTTTGAATATTAGCTGCTAATGCCTCTTCTGTTACCTTTTGAAGATTTGCATCAATGGTAAGTACAACATCTGATCCAGCAATTGCTTCTTCTGAAATATATTCTGCCGTAGTACTTCCATCTACATCCATATCAATTTGTTTGGTTCCATTTTTTCCTTTTAAATACTCTTCAAATACAAACTCTATCCCAGTCTTTCCTATAATATCATTTTGACTATAAGTATCTTTTCTTGTTTCATATTCAGTAGAACTAATCTGTGAGGCATATCCTAAAATATGTGATGCTAAACTTCCTGATGTATATTGCCTAACTGGTTGCACAACAACGTTAACTCCTGTAAATTTATCAGAACTCTCACTAAATTCCGCTACCGCTTCTCTTGGTATATTCTCTGCAATTGTCACAGCATTTGTGCTACTATACCCTTTTTGTGATAACTCATATCGAATCGCGATAATCTTTCTAATTTCTGTTATATCCTCTGTATTTTGTATTTCATATTTGTTTTTAAATTTGTAAAATGCTTCTTCAGCTGTTACATTTTCATTTAAATTATTCGACTTTTTCCATTTTTGAAGCGTTTCACCTGAAATGGTAAATTCGAATGGATCTATAGTGATTGGAAAAGAATCAACATAAGATACATTATATTTTTCCAGAACCTGAACCATGTTTAATATATCTGTATTCAAGGTATCTGTATCCACTTTGCTTTTATACATTTCTAATGAAAATTCCATTGTTGAAGTTACTAAAGCTGCTCCTGTTTTATCCAATATAGCACCTCTTGATGCTTCTAGTGTACTTTCCCTAGTAAGTCTTGTATTAGATTGTTCTCTATACTCTGCCCCATGTACAATTTGAAGGCTAAATAGTTTGACAATTAGTATAACTCCTATTATATAAATACTTACAGTTAAAACATTAAATCTTAAATTAGTATTGATTTTTTTCGTATTTTTTGCCAAACCCTCACCTTCTTTCTTCTTTTCTTTCTATAGTCAAGTGTTTTATATTATTTTTGCAACACCGCGTAAGCGACCAAACGAGCGGAAGCGAGTGCGATTGGAGCAACCTACCAATTTGAATTTTAGTGGTTGCGACACACAAGGTGTAAAAAAATAATATAAAACACTTAGTTATACACCTGACAAGCTAAAAATATCTTGTTAAAATTTTATTTCCTTTGTACTCATTTTCAATATAATATCCAAATTTTTGAATAACTGGATATATAATAATTGTTAATAATAAATTAAAAATAATTTCAATTACTAAGATCAAAATAAAATTAATAATCTCTACATTAATTGATAGAAAAATATATTTTAATAAATAAGTTAAAGTTTCAAATATAATTGTAGAACCCATAACCATGAACATAATAGTCATTCTACTATCCTTTGAAAAATTCTTATCAAAAACGCCGGCTAAAAACCCTATTAATCCAAGAATTGATGCATATACTCCTATTTTATTTCCTAACAAAAAATCTAATATAATTCCTATTCCTACTCCATATGCTGCTCCCATAGTGCTGTTAGCAAATAATCCAACAAATAATACTAGAATAACAAATAAATTTGGCATAATCCCTGCTATATTGAACCAACTAAAAAAATTTGATTGTAAATAATATATGATAAGTGTTGTCAAAATTAAGATTATATTTATTATTACTTTTTTCAATTCGTTCACCTTTCCTTTTATTTATTTGTAATTACTAGAACCGTATCTAACTTATCAAAGTTCACTGCTGTTTCAACCAGAGCATATCGATCTGTTAAATTTTGTGTATTTGTTACTTTTTTTACAGTTCCAATGTGAATTCCTTTTGGATAAATTCCTCCTAAACCAGATGTTTCTATGCTGTCACCTTGAATAATATTAGCATCTGTTGGTATATACATTGCTTTTAAAGTAGAATTTTCATCTAGTGTTCCTTTACAAACAATGCTATCTTTGGTGGTACTCATCGAACAGCTAACTGAACTTGCTGTATCGATTATTGTTTGAACTTTAGCTGTTGAATCAGTAACTGAAATAATATGACCAACCAAACCTTCATCGCCAATTACTGTCATATTCTCTTCTACTCCATCATTCTTACCAAGATTAATTACAATTGTTTTAGAATAATTACTAATATCTTTATTAATAACATAACCTGGAATTGTTTTATATTCTCCATACTTTTCAGTTAAATTTAAATATTCTTTTAATGTCTCATTTTGTGTTTTTATATTTTCTAATTCTCTTAATGACTGTTCTAATTGACTATTTTCTTCCTTGAGTTTTTGATTTTCTTCTTTTAAATTATTGATATCTGTAAAAAATGTACTGTTTCCACCTAGTTTGTTTTTTAAATAAGTTAATCCATTTTGTATTGGCATAACTAAGTTTGTTGCTATATTTTCTAAAAAGTTACTATTCTCTTCGCCATTCGAAAAGATTACAATTAAGATTAATATAATAATTGTTATGATAACACCTATTATCCCACTCTTTTTATTTCTGTACATTTCTTACTCCTATCTATTTATTTTCTATTTCTTGCATTTACAAGTACTCTTTTTAATCTTTCAATATCTTCTAAAGTTTTTCCAGTACCTCTTACAACGCAATCTAACGGGTCTTCTGCTATATACACAGGCATTCCCGTTTCTGAACTTAATAGTTTGTCCAAGTTCTTTATTAAAGCTCCCCCACCTGCTAGTACAATTCCTTTTTCCATAATATCTGATGCTAACTCAGGTGGAGTTTTTTCTAATGTAGCTTTTACAATTTCCACAATCTTACCCACTGATTCTTTCATCGCCTCTTCAATTTGAACTGAAGTTATTGTTACATTTCTAGGCAGTCCATCGCCTAGGTCCCTTCCTCTTATTTCCATTGGCATTTCGGTCATTAAAGGCATAGCACATCCGATTTGCATTTTAATCTGTTCAGCAGTTGTCTCTCCTATTGCCAAGTTCATTTCCCTCTTTATATAGTTTACAATATCCTCATCTAACTCATCACCAGCAACTCTTAAGGAATGGCTTACAACAATTCCTCCTAATGAAATAACGGCTACTTCTGTTGTTCCTCCTCCAATGTCAACAATAATGTTTCCACTTGGTTCCCCAACATCCAAAGATGCTCCAATAGCAGCTGCCATTGGTTCTTCAATTAAATATACTTCCTTTGCCCCAGCCTGCAAAACAGACTCTTCTACTGCTCTTTCCTCTACTTCTGTAATTCCAGATGGTACACCTACAACAACTCTTGGTCTTCCAATGGTATATCTTTTGGCTACTTTCTCAATAATATTTTTTAACATTAATTGTGTCGCAGTAAAATCAGCAATAACACCATCTTTTAACGGTCTTACTGCCTTGATTTGTTCTGGTGTTCTTCCGAAGCATTTCTTTGGCTTCATTTCCTGTTGCCATTATATTTCCTGTTTTTCTATCGATTGCAACAACAGACGGCTCTTTTAAAACAATTCCTTTTCCTTTTAATGTAACTAGAATATTAGCTGTACCTAGGTCTATACCTATATCTTTTGACCCGAATGTAAGATATTTCATAAAATTCATATTTTCTTTCTAACTCCTTCATCTTAACTTTCAAACTAAGCATTCAAGAAACTAACTTTGAAAATATACTTGTATAATTCATGTTTCCAATAACAAGATGGTCCATCAGTTCTATTCCAAGTAAGTTAGCTACTTCATATAAATGTTCTGTAAAAGTAATATCTTTTTTACTTGGTGTGGAATCTCCACTTGGATGATTATGCACTAATATAATTTTAGGTGCTTTCATCTTAATTGGTTCTGACATAATATCTTTTATTGAAACATTAGCAAAGTTACTTCCACCCACTGCAATTTCCTGAATTTTTAATATTTCATTCTTGTTGTTTAGAATCACCAATTTTACTTTTTCGTTTCTTTCAAATTTAAGCTCACTCATTAATATTTTAGCTAAATCATGTGGCTGTTTAATGACTATCTTTTTATAATTCGACGTTTTAAACATTCTAATAGCTAATTCACTTACCGCTTTTATTTGAATGGCTTTTACTTTTCCTATTCCATTTATTTGCATTAACTCTTCTATGGTTAAAGTCTGCAAATAATTTAAATCCTCATCTTCTGTATCATTCATTTTTAGTATTCTTTGTGCTAACTCTACAGATGTCTCTTCTTTTGTTCCACTTTTTATAATAATTGCCAATAATTCAGCATTTGATAATGTCTTTTCTCCATATATCTCTAGTTTCTCATAAGGTCTTTCTAATTCTGGCAATTCCTTCATTTTTATTGACAAAATACTTCCATTCCTTTCCTATTTTTATTGCCCCTATTTTGTCTTTTATATTATTTATATTTTTTTATAGATAAAAATAGCAAGTACCATACCGATAATGCTTGATATACTTATTTTAAACATTAAAGCAAAAGTAATTTTCATAACACTTAGATCTAATACAATTGGATTTTCTAGTCCAAAACTTTGGCTATAAGAAAGCCACCAAAGCCAATCCACTTTTGATGCAAGCTCTCCTAATAATCCTCCTACTACTAATCCTGATAAAATAAATATTAATAATATCCATATATTTTTCTCTTTTGTTGCCATTTATAATCCCATTCCTTTCCTAAGGCACAATCTAGGTTGGAAAAGAATTCGATATTTGACTAGGCAAATGAGATTTCAATTTATAAGGCGTACGTGCTGTACGTTGATTAAATTAAAATCGAAATTTAACTACGTCAAATGCCAATTATTTTTCAACCATATCTCTCCAAAAATTTCTTTTCCCCTTACGGCTATTCATTTTTTAAACCAACGCTATTATATCCTGTATTAACATTTTTTTCAAGTATATAATACTATTTTTTCATTTTATTTTTCTTATTTATTTCTATCTTAAAAAAATAAAAATAGAGTGTTAATAAATATTTTTTATTATTCATATAAAAATTACATTGATTTATAAATTTTGATATGTTATAGTAATAAAAATTCTAAAATTTGATTACCAAAAATTGTGCATTTCAATATAATAATAATAGTAGTATAATATAATTAGTAGTTGTTTAAGGAGGTTCTTTTCTTTATGAAAATAGAAAAATTGACTGAAAATAAAATACGAATTATTGTTAATCCTTCTGATTTAGATGTTAAGGATTTAGATATTCATTTAATTATGAAAAAAGCTTTGGAAGGTCAAAACTTTTTTGCAGATATGTTAGAACAGGCCAAAAAGGAAGTTGGATTTAATACAGATGGTTGTAAATTGTTAATTGAGTCTTTTACTTCAGATGATATTCTAATCTTTACAATAACCAAATATTCTCTTCAAGAAATAAAAAATAGCAAAATCACTTCAAAAAATAAGCTTACAGTAAAAAGGAAAACGCTTAATATTTCTAACAAGCAAGCTCTCTATAAATTTAAAAATTTTGATGAATTTTGTAGTTTCTGTGAATGTATATCTAAAAATATTGATTTTGATATAAAAAAACTTTCCAAAAATATCTCCTTGTATTTATATCACAATACATATTACTTACTCGTAAAGAATATAGATACATCATATAAACATATAAAAACATTCTATTACATTGCTAATGAGTTTTCTTCTCCCTTGGTATTTTCTTTTGCTTTTGAAAATAAATTGATAGAGCATGGAAAAATAATTATGAAAAAAAATGCTATTACAACAGGAATTAAATATTTTGTGTCTAAATAATAAAAAGAACGGATATAAATAAACTTTATATCCGTTTTATGTATTCAATATTTTAATAAACATAGTTTTGTGGATTATATGCCACTCCATTTACTCTTACTTCTAAATGTAAATGTGGTCCAGTAGAGTTACCCGTAGAACCAACTGCCGCAATCGTTTGTCCTTGAGATACACTGGTACCTGCAGATACATATAATTGGCTACAATGTCCATAATATGTTTGTACTCCATTTGAATGAGTAATAACTATCATATTACCATAAGATCCTTTGTATCCAGAAAAAGTTACAGTACCTGAAGCAGCTGCTTGAATTGGTGTTCCTGTTGATGTTGCAATATCTAACCCTGTATGTGCTGACGATCTAATACTACTTCTAGCTCCAAATCTAGAAGTTATAATTCCAGATACCGGCCTAATTAAAGATATCCCTAAACTTGCTGTTCCTCCTGAAGTAGTCAATGAAGTATTTACTGTTCCTGTTGAAGCATATTTATTCGAAGATGTTTTTTTATTTTTAGCAACAACTACTGGTTTAGGTTTCTCTACATATAGTTTTGATATCGCTTCCTCAGAAGATACTAAATCTTTCATCTCTGTTTCATATTTTTCTACAATTGATATATTATCCATATTAGAACTATCTTTTTCTTTCAATCCGTTTATAACGCCTTCTGCTTGTTCAAAATTAGAAACATATAATTTTTCTTCATTATTATCTACAATTGCATAATATCTATAATATGTTGTGCCTTCTTCCTTTACTATATTAAAAATCTCTTCATCATTAGCTACCACATTTTTCTTTAACAAGCATAATTTATACTCTGGAAGACTTGGTACTTGTACAAAGGCAACATTCTCACTTGCCTCATCACCTTTTTCAACATAATCATTAATTTTGTGTTGTAATTTTGATCTATCCTCTGTATATCCTACCTGCTCTCCATTTATAAATACACTATAAGTTGGTTTATAAAGAAAAGCAATTGCCCCTACTATAAAAAAAGCTGCAATCATAAAGAGAACTATAAATTTAATTCCTCTTCTTGTATGTATCCATACTTTTTTTAACATTAATTTCTATCTCCTTTGTATTTTATACATATTTCCATTTTTCTATTGTAATAATATTGTAATATTTCTTTTTTTGCAAAGATAATGTCTTTTTAATTTTCGTAGATTTTATACCATTTTTTTCTTTTATCTTAATTTTATTCCATTTATCTCTTGATTTCATTTTCTAATATTAGCTCTCAAAAAAACAAAAGAATATTCTTTTCATTCCTAAAACTAGGATTTAAAAGAATATCCTCTTATTTTTTATTTTATTGTTCTAATTCTGTTTTTACTGTACTGATTTCTGTTACTGTTGCCTTTTGCGCAGGTACATAATATCCTTTTGCTTGAGCTATTTTAAATAACTCATATTGAAAACTCTCATCATTATTTCTAATTTGTTGAAATGTTTGTCTCAATTGCATATTTTCAGCTTCTGATATAGCTGTTTGATAAGCAGTCAAATCAGATTTTACTCCGGCTAAAATGTCATTTACCATTATTTTTTCGTCCATTCTTAATTACCTCCTATTAATTATTTAAAAAACTCATTAATTTTTGTTTTGTATTTAACGCGTCTTGTGCTGATTTTGTAAACAATTGCTTTATTTGCGGGTCAACAGCTTGTGAAGAATAAGTATTTAGTTTTTGATATGCTGTTTCATGAGCTCCTATCAAGTGTCTTAAGTGTTGTAATTCCATTTGATTTAAATCTGGCATTTTTATCCTTCCTTTCTTTTCAATCTTACTTTAGTATTATTTACTTTTTACAATTTTTTTATACTTTCAATTATTATTTTGTTAAATATATTTACTTTTTATGTAAATTGTTGTAAAATATATATATATCAATCTTTATGACTCCTTATCTATTACATAATAACACGAGACATAAAGAAATACTTTTCAAGGAGAGCTTTTTATGGTAGATCAGAAAAAATATGCAACAATAGGATTAGCGACAGGGGCAAACATCGAGGTATTTCCACAGACAATTACAGTTAAAACAATTAGTAGTCTAAAAAGTAAAAACAAAGATATACTTAGACTTTCAAATTTATCTGTTGAACCTCAGAGTGTCAGAATAGCAAATAAATTTGAAATATGTAACAATGTCTTATTACTCAAGACTTTTGACCGGCGTTTTTTACTTGTAAAAACAACTGATGTATGTTCTAACCCTAAGTTTAGCATATCTGCCGAACCTATTGGTGAAAACAAAATTTTTTTTGATAACAACAGAATTGCAATGTTGCTATCAAACGACAAAAGAAGAAATTACAGAACTTGTTCTTTTGCCACTAAAAAAGAAAGGATTTTTATTGAACTTTTCCGAATTAGTAAAATTAATTTTGTTAGTTGTCAATATGCTTATATTTAGCAGAAAAAGTCAAGGTGAATGCTTTGAGGCTGCTGAAAAAGTAGTTCAAAATTAGCTCACAAAAAATCGTGAATGGGAAAAATATTTTCTAATTCACGATTTTTTTCTATGTTTTGATAGTTTAATGTGATATAATTAACACAGTTGAAAGGGTTGATATAACTGTGTTAAAAGAAAATAATCAAATAAGTTTTTGTTTAAGTTCGCACGCGTCACTTTTTGATGTGTTGATAGAAAAAGATAATTTTTGGAGACAACTAAAAGATATGGTTGATTTCTCTTTTGTTTATGATGAATTAAAAGATAAATATTCTTCAACAATGGGCAGAAAAGCTGAAGCTGTAATAAGAATGTTTAAATATCTTCTACTTAAAAATTACTACAAATTATCTGATAGAGATTTGATTGCAAGAACTAAAACAGATATGCTATTCAAATATTTTCTTGATTACTTGCCAGAAGAAGTTAATTTAATTGACCCAAGTTTGTTAACAGTTTTTAGAAGAGAAAGATTAAGTAATAAAGAAAATGAAGAAGAGACATCAACAAATTTGATGGATAAATTAATAGCTAAAACAGTAGAAATAGCTTTAGAAGAAGGTGTAATTGAAGTAAAGAATAAAATAATACAAGATTCTACTCACACAAATGCAATGTATAAACACATTTCACCAAGAGAGGAACTAATAAAACAAGCAAAAGAACTAAGAAAATCAGTATATAAAATAGATGAAACCATGCACGACAAAATGCCTAAAAAAAGAGAAAATACTGGTCTTTTGGAAGACCAAATAGAATATACTAAAGAATTACTTAATTTAGTAAAAGAAGATGTCAGATTTACCACAATACCAGCAATAAACGAAAAAATAAATATGTTAGAAGAAACAATGAATGATACAGAATATGAAATTGAGTACTCAAAAGATAAAGATGCAAAAATTGGACATAAAACTGCTGATACATCCTTCTTTGGATACAAAACACACATAGCAATGACACCAGAAAGAATAATAACAGCAGCAATAGTAACATCAGGAGAAAAACATGATGGAAAACAATTACAAACATTAGTTAAAAAGTCTCAAGCAAATGGAATTGAAGTTGAGGCTGTTATTGGTGATGGTGCATATTCTGAAAAAGAAAATATTGAATTTTGTGAAGAAAATAGTATAAAATTAGCTAGTAAACTAAGTAAATTTGTAACACATGGGAATACTCAAAGAAACAGTAATTTTGAATACAATAAAGATGCTGGAATGTATGTATGTAAAGCTGGTCATATGGCGATTAGAAAAGCAAAGCAAGGAAGTAAAAAAGTTAGAAATCAAGCAGAATGTTATTATTTTGATGTTGAGAAATGTAAACATTGTCAGTATAAGGAAGGGTGTTACAAAGAAGGCTCAAGATTTAAAACATATTCTGTAACTATAAAAGGCGATGCACATATAAAACATATGGATTATATGGAAACGGCTGAATTTAAAGAATTATACTCTGAAAGGTATAAAATTGAAGCGAAAAATTCAGAACTAAAATCTAATTTTGGTTATGATACAGCAAATGCTTGTGGGAAAAATGGTATCACAATCCAAGGGGCTAGTGCGCTCTTTTTAGTCAATATAAAACGAATAATTAAGTTAAAAAAAGAAAAAGCACAAAATAATGGATAAATATATCCATATATTTTTATGTTTTTTACTATTTATAAAAAAATCGTGAATTAGAAAATATTTTTCCCATTCACGATTTTTTGTGAGCTAATTTTGAACTACTTTTTCAGCAGCCTCAATGCTTTTCCCTTGACTTTTTATATTTATTTAATTACTTCTAAATTAGCAAACTTAGCCATAAGCCTTTTATGTCCAGCCTTGTCAAAATTAATATCTACTTTTAAATCTTCTCCTTCTGGTTCAACCTGATTAATTGTTCCTTCTCCGAATTTTTTATGGAAAACCCTAACTCCTGATTGATATTGCGATAAATCAACTGCACTATTAGATTTTTTTGACAAACTATTTAAGAAGCTTTCTGCTGTTCTAAACATAAATCCATTATTAGTGTTATTGCTACTTGCTGCAGCAACTGGCTGCTTTTCATTTATTTTATAAGTTTTAATACTTCCATTATTTTTACTACCATAAGTCCAGCTATAGTTAGAATCTTTAAACATTTCTTCTTTATTACTTGTTTCCCCAAACGCTTCTTCATAACCTTCTAACAATTCTTGTGGTATTTCACTTAGGAACCTCGAAATCGGATTATAGCTTGTAGAACCGAAAATAGTTCTTTGCTTACTGCAAGTTAAAAATAAATTTTCTTTTGCTCTTGTAATTCCCACATAACAAAGCCTTCTTTCCTCTTCTAATTCCTTTGGTTCAGCTATCGATTTATATCCCGGAAAAATCCCTTCTTCCATTCCCACTAAGAATACAACTGGAAATTCTAATCCTTTTGCGCTATGTAATGTCATTAATGTTACATATTCTTCATCATCTTCTAAATCATCTATATCACTAGATAATGTAATTCCTTCTAAAAACTCACTTAAAGTATTTTCTGCTTCCTCTTCCTCGAATTCTATTGCTACTGTTAAAAATTCGTCAAGGTTGGCAATTCTATTTTCTGCTTCAATCGTATTTTCATTCTCTAGTGCTTTTGTATATCCCGTTTTTTTCAAAGTTAATTTTATTAACTCTGATATCGTTAATTCTTCTTTCTTTGCTTTTAGCTCTTCCATTACGTTTACAAATTCTCTAGAATTTAGGTAAACCCTGTTTAATCCATATTGTTCTGCGTTTTTTATTACTTCATACATAGATATTTCATTTGTAGTCGCAATTTGTTCTACTTTGTCTAAACTAGTCTTTCCAATTCCTCGTTTTGGTTCATTAATAATCCTCTTTAAACTTAAATTATCATTGCCATTTTGTATCAACCTTAAATAAGCAATTATATCTTTGATTTCTTTTCTCTCATAGAATTTTAATCCACCTATGATTTTATAAGGAACATTTTCCCTTCTTAAAATATCCTCTATTGCTCTTGATTGCGTATTCATTCGATAAAGAATAGCAAAATCAGAATATTTATAATATTCTTCTCTTCTTAAATGTTCTAATTGTTCTACAATATAGGTTCCTTCATCATACTCGTTTTTTGCTTGATATACTTTTGGCAAATTTCCCTCATCATTTTGTGTCCACAATTCTTTTTTATATTTTACTTCATTATTTTTTATGACACTATTTGCTGCTTTTAATATATTTCCTGTACATCTATAGTTTTGTTCTAGTTTTATAATCTTTGTTCCTGGAAAATCTCTTTCAAAATTTAATATATTAGAAATATCAGCACCTCTAAATGAATAAATTCCGTTGGTCATTATCTCCTACAACTGTTATATTTCCATTCTTTGAAGCTAGCATTGTTACTAATGTAAATTGTGCTTTATTCGTATCTTGGTACTCATCTACTAAAACATATTTAAATTTATTTGAGTAGTACTCTAAAATATCTTGGTTTTCCATTAATATTTTTATTGTATAGTTTATAATATCATCAAAATCAATTGCGTTATTTTCCTTTAATCTTTTTTGATATAAATTATATACTAATGCAATCTTTTCTTTTCTAAAATCCCCATTAGCTCTGGCTTGATATTGATCAGGTTCTAACATCTCATTTTTTGCATTACTAATTTCCGAAAGTACAGCTCTATCTGTAAACATTTTATCATCAATTGCTAAATCTTTTAAGCATCCCTTTACTAATGTTTTTTGGTCTGATGTATCAAAAATAATAAAAGATGAATCAAATCCAATTCGATCAATAAATTTTCTTAAGATTCTAACACATACAGAGTGAAATGTTCCCATCCAAATATCTTTAGCCTCATCGCCTACTAACCCTGCAATTCTCTCTTTCATTTCATTAGCTGCTTTATTCGTAAAAGTAATCGCCAAAATATCCCATGGATGAACTCCCTTTTCTCCAATTAAATAAGCTATTTTATGTGTTAATACTTTTGTTTTTCCACTTCCCGCACCTGCTATTACTAAACATGGTCCTTCTGTATTGATTACTGCCTCATATTGTTTATCATTTAATCCTTTTAATATATCTTGCATTTAATTCTTTCCTTTCTTGAAACACAAGGGACAGGTCTAAAATGTCTCATTTTTGTGTCGATTTTTGTCGCTTTTCTACTCTTTGTTTTTATATAATTTTATTTTTTGGACAAGTTAATGCGACATTTTAAACCTGTCCTCTTCAAATGTCTGTTTGCATTTTACTATATTCATATTTAAAAAGCAAGTAAAATTTTAAAATTACTTGCTTTTATTTTCCTATATCTTTTATTTCTTCTAATCCTATTAAAATAGAAAAAATCTGCTGATATCTTAACTAGTTTTTACTCTTTACAAGGTTGTTGCAAAAATTCCAATTATAAATCCTATCATATTCCCAAGAGCTGTCATTCTACCATGATATAATTTATTAGATTCTGGAATTAGTTCTCCGTGATACAATATATAACATTGCTCCTGCTGCAAAGCTTAAGCATATGGCAATTACCTCTTGTGATATGGAACCAATAATAGCGCCAAAAAATGCTCCAATTCCTGTTGTAACTCCTGATAATATAACATAAAAAATTACTTTTGAGATTTTCATGCCTCCATTTTTCATGGGAACAGCCATTGATATCCCTTCTGGTATATCATGCAAGCAAATTGCTATTGCTAGACTTAATCCTAGCTTTAATGATGCTTCGAATCCCGACCCTATTGCTAATCCTTCTGGAAAATTGTGAATGGCTAAACCGATTGATACGATAATTCCTGTCTTTAATAAATTATTACTATTATTGTTAAATTTATGATTCGTATTGAACTTCCTTTCTACTAATAAATCACAAAAAATCATAGCTATAATTCCTACAACAGTTCCTATGATAACATTGACAATATTACTAATCCCTAGCGCTTCTGGCAATAAGTCAAAACATATAACTGCCATCATTAGTCCTGATGCAAATGCTAAAATGAAACTTAAAAATTTATTAGAGTGTTTTTTTATTATAACTCCTATAATTCCACCTAAAGTTGTTCCAAAAGTCCCAAAAAATAATCCTAGAAGGGTTGTTTTAAATATTTCCATTAAAAACTCCTTAAAATATGTTTTACTTTAATTTATTATAAGGAGTTCATTTTTATTACTTTTATTTTTTCATCTCTTTTTTCTCTATTATATTTCCATCTACATCTTTTAAAATTAATTCTTTTTCTTCCAGTATTAAATAACTATGTTTTGTATTCGCTTTTGGTAATGATATAGAGCCAGGATTTGCGAATATAATTCCATATTCCTCTGTTATAAATCCTGTATGAAAATGACCATAAATCATAATATCCATATCAATCCCTAATGGTGGTAATTGATCCATATTGTATTTATGTCCATGTGTAAAAAACACTTTATACCCATTTACATTCATCTCTATGTTTTCCTCAAATTTAAATTCCGATATCATTTCATCTACTTCGGCATCGCAGTTACCTTTAACAACCATTAATTTTTCTTTTAAAGAATTCAACACTTTCGCTACTTCCATAGGATTATATTCTTGTGTTAGCTCATTTCTTGGTCCATGATAATATAAGTCACCTAACAAAATTATTTTATCCGGTTTTTCCTTTTGATTAATTTCTTCTATTTTTTTCGCATAATAACTCGAACCATGTATATCTGATACAATCAATAATTTCATAATAAAATCCCCCTTACCTTATTAGCTATCTAAAAGGGGCAAAACAATCACATGTCTTTCCCCTTCTCTTACTCTTACTCATCTTCACCTTTTAATCTTTCTGCTCTATCTGCTGCAATTAAATTATCCACCATTTCATCAATATCCCCATTTAAGAAATTCTCCATTTGATAAATACTCATTCCAATTCTATGATCTGTAATTCTTCCTTGTGGATAGTTATAAGTTCTTATCTTCTCGCTTCTATCCCCTGAACCAACTTGTATCTTTCTACTATTTGCTATTTCACTATCTTGCTTTTCTTTTTCAATTTCATATAGTTTAGTTCTTAGCATTTTCATTGCATTATCTTTATTTTGAAACTGTGATCTTTCTGTCTGGCATTCTACAACAATTCCTGTTGGTTCATGTATAAGTCTTACAGCTGATGATGTTTTATTAATATGTTGTCCTCCTGCTCCTGAAGCTCTAAATACTTCCATTTTGATGTCTGACGGATTAATCTCTATTTCTACATCTTCTACTACGGGAAGAACTGCAACAGTTGCTGTTGATGTATGAATTCTGCCACTACTTTCTGTATCTGGAACTCTTTGTACCCTGTGTACACCACTTTCAAATTTTAGTCTACTATAAACACCCTTTCCTGTAATCATAAAAGATATTTCTTTATATCCACCAAGTCCCGTTTCGTTTTCATTTAACACTTCCAACTTCCAATGTTTTTTCTCTGCATACATAGAATACATTCTAAATAATGTTCCTGCGAAAAGTGCTGCTTCTTCTCCTCCTGCTCCAGCTCTAATTTCACACATAATATTTTTATCATCATCTGGATCTTTAGGTATTAATAAAACTTTTAATTCTTCTTCTATTTTTGGTAATTGTTCTTTTGAGCTATAATACTCTTCTTCCGCAAGTTCCTTCATATCCGGGTCTTGCATTAGCTCTTCAGCTTCCTCCATAGATTGCTTTACTTTTTTATATTCTCTAAATTTTAATACAATATCTTCTATACTTGCATGTTCCTTCATTAATTTCTGCCATTCTGCTTGATTTGCTATTACTTCTGGGTCAGCAATTAATTTTGTTAATTCCTCATATCTCTTTTCTACTGCTTCCAACTTTTCAAACATGTCAATCTCTCCTTTTTTATTATTTGCTTCAACTATTATAATATATTTTCCTATTTTTTACAAGTTAATTAAGTTAAAAGATATATTCATACTATCTAATATTTCTTCTTCACGATTTGTACACGTAAACAAAATGATTTGATGTTTTTTAAATTTACTATTTATATATTTTAAAATATTTTCTAGTCTTTCTGTATCATAATATGCAAAAGCCTCATCCAAAATGATTGGCATAGTTTCTTCTGATAGTTCCTCTACCATAGATAGTCTTAAGGACAGATATAATTGATCAATAGTTCCCACACTTAGTTTAGATGCTGGTACATAGTTACCATCTTCCAATTCCACAATTAGTCCAAGTTCATCATTAAACATAATATTCCTATATTTTCCATCTGTTATCTTAGAAATATTTTTTGATAATTCTTGTGTAAATTTAGGGGTTACTGTATTTTTCATTTTTTCATAAGCTTGTGATAAAATTTCCTTCGCCAAATTAAAACTTAAATCTAAGCTTTTTAAAGTTAACATTTTTTCTTTATTGTTAACTAGTTCTTCTTCAATTTTCGACAAATTTTCTAATTTAGGTTGTATATTTTTTTGATCTAATTCTAAAGTATGTAATTCTATTTTTTTATTATTTATTTTATTTTGTAAACTTTCTATTTCATAATTTATATTTTCTAAATTAATTAATTTATCTATTTCATCTTTTTCTATTTTATTTAAATATTTATTTTTTATTTTTTCTTTTTCTAAATTTATTTTTAAATTTAAATTATTTTTTAAATTTATTATTTCTTCTTCTAAATTAATATTATTTTTTTCTAATAAATTATTTTCATTATTTAAGTTATTTATTTCTAAATTTATTTTCTCTAAATTATTTTTATCTATATTTTCTTGTATTTTTATTTTTTTATTTATTTTATTTTTATAAATAAAATAAATGATTAAAAATATTGGTACAGTAAGAAGAAAAATATATTTAATAATATTATTTTTAATAAAAATAAATTGTAAAATATTTATAATAATTAATAAAATAAATAATAGGATTATTTTTCTATTTTTTAATTTATCTTTTTTATTATTTTTTGTTTTTTCATAACTTAATTCTAAAATATTCTTATTATTATTTTTTATTTCATTTATTTTATTTTTAATTAAATTTATTTTTTGATGATTTTCATTTTTTATATTTTCTTTTATTTTTATTTTTTCTTTTTCTAATTTTTCTTTTTCATTTATTATTTTAATTTCTTTTAATAAATTATTTTTATTATCTAAATTCAAAAGTTCATTTTCTAAAATATTTCTTTTTTCTTCTATTTCGTATTTCATATTTTCATATTTTTTTAATTCTTCTTTTTCTTTTTGTAACTCATCAATTTTTCTAGCAACTATATTAATTGGTTTTTCTCTAGATCTTTCTGTACCTATTTCTTCTAATTGTCTTCTATTAATCCTGTCTATTGCTCTTTTATAAGAAACATTATCATCTCCTGTTCCAACTAAATTAGCAATTTTTTGTACCAATATACTCTGTTCTTGCTTTCCCAGTTTTACTTCTTGTTGTCCTACTACCACAGTAGATAAAAATAACGCCTCATCTACTTTCGTTTGTTCATAAAAAAACTCATTTCCTTTTGCTTTATCTATATTAAATTCCTTCGAAATATCCTCTTTATTTTCATCAAATATTTTTGGATTTTTCTTTCTAAAATCTCGAAATACTTCATATTTACTTTTATCATTTAACTCATACTCTACTTTCCCAGAAAATTCCTCACTGGTCCAAGGAGTGTATTTTTCAAAATCAGAATATTCTCTTCCTCTTTTGTTCTTCGAAATTCCATAAAATGAATTTACAATAAATCTTAAAAGTGTTGATTTACCTGATTCATTTTTGCCATAGATAATATTGATTCCATCTTTTAAATCAATTTCTTTATCTTTTAATTTTCCATAAGAATTTATTTTTATTTTATTAATTTTCAACCTTTCACCTCTATTCTAAAGCTTCAAATCCTATTTCTATTGCTTTTTCTATGATTGCTTTTTCCTCTTGCGTTATATCTTCTTTATTTAATCCTTTTAACATTTCCTTTGTAAAAATTCCTTTTAAGGTTATTTCATTTGTTAATTTTTCTAAATCATATGCTATTTTAGTTTGATCTTTTATTTTAATAATTCTATTATTTATAATGTATTTTAATAAATCATATTTATTAATTTCAAAATTTCTACTACCTGTTAGTACAATCTCTACATATTCATTTTTCTTTACTTCAAAATCATTTATTATTTCAATTAATTCTTCTTTTGAAATAATATCTGTTACTTCGAGTTCTTTCTTTACAAAACACTCTTCATCTAATGGAATAAATTTCAGTTTTAATTCTTCTTTTTCTAATTCTCCTACTATCATTCCATGCTCTCCTAATTCATCAAAGCCTAATGCACTTGTCGATCCCGGATATACGATTCTTTGATTTTCTGATGTATTATAATCTAACTTGTGAATATGTCCTAATGCTATATAATCAAAATCCTTTTCTCTTAATTTTTTTGAAGATAAGGAATTATAATTCTTCTCATCATCCCACCCACCATCTAAACTACTATGGGTAATTAATATATTAATTTTTTCTTTATTTTCTATTTCTAATTCCTCTATTCCCGAATTGTAACAATAAAAATCTTCAAAACCAAATCCATATATATCAAGTTCTTCCGTTTCTATTCTTTCTATTTTTGACTTAAATATTTTTACATTTTTACTCCAACTAAATTTATTATAATATGAATTTTTCAAATAAGGATCATGATTTCCTGGTGCAATAAATATCTTTGTTTCTGGAATCTCTTTAAATAAATTGTTTATATATTCTATTGTTGATTGTTTTATATATTCATGTTCATATAAGTCTCCTGAAATAAAAAAATATTCAATTTTATGTTCTTTGATATAATCTATTACTTTTTTGAATATTTTTCTTTGCTCTAGTCTTCTTAAATCTCCTAATATGTCCTTATCTGATAGATTTACAAACGGACTGTCGAAATGCATGTCTGCTATATGTACAAATTTCATCTTTTTCTCCTTATTCTTACTTTACAATTTGTATTTTTTTGTGTTATAATATTAATAGATAATAAGGATAATCACTTGAAATGTGATTACCATCTTGTGAAATACTAAATTTAAGCATTTCTGAATGGCACTCAGAAATGCTTTTTACTTTTCTTAATTACTAATGCAATCGATATTTCATTAATTATCCTCTTCAATTGGTCCAAACAATTCATCAAACTTAGCCTCCAATTCTTTTTGTAAATCATAGCTATCTTCTTGTTCTGGCTCTTGTGGTAAAACTGGAGCTTCATTTTCAAAATCATTCAAGTCTAATGTTTGTGGCTTTAATTCTTCTACATTCTTTTCTTCCATTTTTGACTTTATAGGTTCTGTTCTTTCTTGTTTTGTATTAGTTTCATCTTCAAATAAGTCATCTAAAGACTCTACTTTTAAATCTTTAACCTTTTCATCTGTTTTATCTTCTACATATGGATTATATGGATTATATTTTCTCCATGTTCCTCTATCCATTTCTCCAATATCATTATGACTTATTTCTAATGCAGCCATCTGTTTAGCCATTGGATGCTTAAAGTAATAGAATTTATTTGCTTTTACTGGTTTAATTCCTTTTTCAAAAATAATACATAAATCATTATCTAGTCTACGAAGTTCGTCAGGTGTCATCAAGGCTCTTGCCATAACTTGGTCTGATACGCTTTTTCCTGTCTTCCAATTTTGTCTATCTCTATTAATTGATACACTATCTCTTCCAATTGTCTTTTCTCCTAAAGCTTTTGAAAAATATTCTACTGTTTTATAGGAATTACTTCCTAAAAATACGTGTGTATCACAGTTACCCATGATTGTTTCATAAGATTTTTCATATACAGCTTCTAATTGATCAATATTTTGTAGTATAACACTAAATGATATTTTTCTACTTCTTGAAGTTGATATTTTCTTATCAAAATCCGGAATTTTTCCTATGTTAGCAAACTCATCTAGTATAAAAAATGTCTGTTCTTTTAAAGCTCCACCATTTTGGTCAGCATGGTCATATAATTGTTGTATCATTTGTGAGAAGAAAATTGTTAATAAGAAATCATATGCTGTATGAGTATCAGAAGATATAACATACACTGCTGTTTTCCTATTTCCTATTTCTTCAAAATCAATGGTATCTGTTGATGTTAATTCTGCTATTTCTTTTGAATCAAATTTACCTAATTTTGATTGCAAAGTACTCAAAATAGAACTATATGTCTTTTCTGGAGCAATTTCAATTGATTTATAATACATTCTAGCTGGATGATCATAAGGAAGTTTACTAATCAACTCTGTTAATAAGTTGCTTCCTCCATTATTATTAGCAGCCCTTACTAACTCTGCACAACTTGCTAAATTCTGTTCTTCCTCAGGTCTTGTTGCTATTAAATAGTATATTAATGCTTTTAATAGCATTTCTGCTGAATCATCCCAGAAAGGATCTGAACCTCCTCCTTCAGATTTTTGTCCTTTTACAATTGTATTTGCTATAATATCAACATCTATTTCAGATGAAATATGCATTAATGGATTGTAACCATCACTATATTGTGGTCTAACTAAATTCAATACTTTAATTTCATATCCTTTTGATTTTAAATATCCTGCTGTTCTATCATATAATTCTCCTTTGGGATCTGTAAATACATAAGATCCTAAACATTGATATGCATTTGGTATTGAATAGGATGCAGATTTACCAGAACCTGATCCGTCCAACTACTAAAACATTCACATTTCCTCGTTTGTCCACTGGTAAGTAATTATTCTCTGCTAATATAATTCCTTTATTCTTATTTAAGATTTGATATTGTTCTCCTCTTTGACTCCAATCACTTGAACCATGTTCTATATCTGTATATTCGTTTTTAGGGGCTGATCTCACAAATCCTATAAAGAAAAATACAGAATAAAATATAGTTACAACAAGTAAGTGCGAAATATAATCACCTGCTGCTCCACTTGCAAAAACATTTGCAAAAGTTCCTAATGGATTTGTTATTGATTTACCAAAAGTTTCTACAAATATGTTTAAATTAAATTCACCATTTATCCCAGCTGTATGCCAACTATAGGAAAATGGCGAAACTAATACTATGGCTATAAAAATCCATAGTATTGCAAATATGATAAAATTATTTCTGTTCCTTTTTATTGCTCCCTCTATCTTGTAGTTCATAAAATTCACCTACTCTTTTGTAATTTCATTATCTATCTTTGACTTCTGATTTTTCTGTCTTGCCATGTTCTTGTCCTTCTAATGGTATCACTAAATCTAATTCTTGATCATCTCTAAACTGATATTTAAAAGTTTTTTCAGGTGGCCAATTCATATTTGCCATTTCCATTCCTCCTCATTAATCTGTAAATTCGGGACTTCCCCCTACCAAATTAATCTTACCATTCTCATCTCTTATCTCAAATACGAAATAAGACTTATATGGTTTTAATTTACATTTTCCTTTAACTTCATTTGTTTTTTCATCAAAATAAAGTGTTGGCTTTATTTCTTCTGTTGTTTCTGGGTCTATAATAGAAATTGGTCTTTTTAAGTTTGGTGTATAATTAAAATCTTTATATTCTTCTGCCTTTTCTGAATATATTGTATTAAATTTAAAAGGCATCGGCTTTTTTGAAATCCTAACTTTATCTTCTTCCAAGACTCCATTATTAATAACCACTCTATCTTTGGCAAAAGATAAAATAACAATTTGATTTCCATCTTTTTTTGATTCTTCCACATAAAAAGTTTTCTTATTATAATTCCCCACAATCTCTTCTGTATGTTCTAATCTCTCCACAGTATATTTTGGAGAATCCTTTAAAAATTCTTTTTCTGTTTTATTAACCTGATAAATTACTGTTTTTACTCCTTCTGGATCTGTTATGCTAAAATGCTTTCCTTGCATAGCCTCCATTATTTTTTACACCCCATTTCTATGTTCTATCCATAGTTTCTCTTTTGTTAGATCACTATTTATATTATAGCTAAAAATTAAGTTTTTGTCAACATAAAACTTATGTAAAGTATTATTTTCTTGGATTGAACTTTGATATTTCATTTAATTGTTTAAATATTTCTCTTTCTTGGTCAGTTAATTGCTTCGGTACCATTATCTTTACTTCCGCAATTAAATCCCCTCTTGTATCCTTACTAACTCTATAACCTTTATTTGGTATTCTTATTTTTTCTCCACTTTGTATTCCTTGTGGTATATATACTTTCGTTTCATCATCAATTGCTTCTACACTGGCTCTTGTTCCTAATGCTGCTTCCCAAGGCGTTAAAAATAGGTCTGTATAAATGTTACAACCCTTTAGTTTAAACTTTTGGTTATCCTCTATTTTTATTTTTATCAATAAATCCCCGCTTTTTCCTCCATCTTTACCTGGTCTTCCTAGCCCAATTAGTCTAATCTTCTCTCCGTTTCTTATTCCCTCCGGAATTTTAACAGTAAATGTTTTTACTTTCTCATCTATGGCTTTTAAAGATATTTGTTTTTCCAATCCATAAAAAGCATCATATATACTAACATTTATTTCGGTTTCTATATTTTCTCCTTTAGCCGGACTCTTTGCTTTAGCCTTTTCCTTTTTTTCTGTATTTTCTATATTTCCTAGAAACATATTTAAGATAGTTCCCTTTTCATCTTTACCTGAAAAAGCTTTTTTACCCTTTGAAAATTTTGAATTCCAAACTCTATCATATTTTCTTTTAGAAGCTGGTACAGATAATACTTTATAAGCTTCATTTATATCTTTTATTCTCTCCTCTGCTAAATTGTCTCCAACATTTAAATCTGGATGGTACTTTTTAGCAGCTTGTCTATATGCTTGTTTTATTTCATCAATTGAAACATGGCTTGTTTCTAAATCTAATATCTTGTAATAATTCTTTAAAACCATTTTTTACATCCTCCTAAAATTAGGTGAATTTATTATATCATAAAAATAAAAAAAATCCATACTTTTTATGGATTTTTATTGTATTATATTATTAATTATTTTCGTTACAATTCAGATTTACTAATTTTAAATAGCACGAAGAGTTTATATATTAACTGTTTTCCAATGCCAGATCTATTAGTTTATTTAGTAAATCTTTATAATCCACTCCACTTTGTTTAAAAAGTTTTGGATACATACTAATACTAGTAAATCCAGGCATTGTATTTATCTCATTGATATAAATTTCATTAGTTCCCTTTTCAATAAAGAAATCTACCCTTGATAAACCTTTACCATTAATCGCCTTAAACGCTTTTATGGCTTGATTTTTTATTTTCTCTGAAATTCCTGTTGGAATATTAGCAGGAATTTCCGTTCTTGATTTCTCATTTTTATACTTTGCATCATAGCTATAAAATTCATCTGCTGATTTAACTTCTCCTACGCAAGATGCTATCACTTCTTCATTTCCAAGTACTGCACATTCTACTTCTCTTCCTTCAATTCCTTCTTCCACTAAAATTTTGTTATCAAATTTTTCCGCATATTCTATATATTTCTGAAGTTCCTCTAAATTTTTAGCTTTATTTATCCCTACACTTGAACCTGAATTAGATGGCTTAACAAACATAGGAAATCTTAACTTTTCTGAAATAATTATTGCCGCTTCTCTTATATCCACTATTTTTTCGTTAAAAGCTTCATCTATATATATGTATTTTTCTTTGTACTTTCTAAGATATTCATACCTTGCTTGTTTTAATCCTGCTTTGTTAAAAACAACTTTTGAATACACCTTATCCATTCCCACACAAGATGCTAGTACTGGACAGCCAACATAAGGTATTTTTAATAGTTCAAATAGTCCCTGAATCGTTCCATCTTCTCCATATAGCCCATGTAACACAGGAAATACGACATCCAACTGTTTTAAATATTCTGTTATATTTTCTATTCTTTCTTTTCCCTGTATATTTTCTCCAAATCCCATGTTTTCTTTTTGGCTTGCAAAAGTCCACCAATTACCATTTTCTTCAATATAAATTGGATATATTTCATATTTATTCTTATCCAAATTTTTTAAAACTGAATTTGCAGACACAACAGATACTTCATTTTCTGTTGACATCCCACCGAATATAACACCTAATTTTTTCTTTTCCATAAATTTACCATCCTTTCCGCTAATTCGTAAAATTTCATACCATTAGAAGCCTTTAACAAAATGATATCTCCTGGTTTAAGTATTTTTTCTAATAAAACTATGATATCTTCTTTGTCTTCTAAATAATATATATTTTTCGGATCCATTTTTTCTTCTGCTTTTCTAACAATATGTTTTGCGTTGTCTCCGTTACAAATCAATAAATCTATTCCATTTTCGATTACTTCTTCTCCTACTTTTTCATGCAGTTCTTTTGAAAAATCACCTAATTCAAACATATCACCTAATATTGCAATTTTTCTATTTTGTCTAAACTCTGATAATACTTTTAAGGATGCACTCATTGATTCAAAGCTTGCATTATAGGCATCATTAATAACTTTTACTCCATTTTTTAATTCTGTTATATCCATTCTTTTTTTAGTAAGCTCAAATGCACCAATTCCTTTTACTATCTTTTCATTATCAATCTTTAATACCTTTCCAACCATTGCCGCACATAGACTATTTAATATAAAATGTTCTCCTCCAACAGGAACATTTATTTCTTCTTCTTTTCCATCTAAATTACAAGTAAATTTACTACTTAATTCATTTAAAATTATATGATTTGCATTTAAGTCGCTTTTTTCCTTTATACCATATGTCTTTATATCAATTTTGTTTTTATTTTCCTCATACCATTTATGTAATAAATCATTATCATTGTTAATAATAACAGTTGGTCTTTCATTTCCTTCTAATATTTCTAATTTTGCTTTTAAAATATTTTCCCTAGAACCTAAATTTCCGATATGTGAAGTTCCTATGTTTGTTATAACACATACAGTTGGTTTCGCAATAGAAGTAAGTAAACTTATTTCTCCCAAATGATTCATTCCCATCTCTAACACCATAGCTTCTTCATCTTGCATTCTTAATATGGTAAAAGGTAATCCAATATTATTATTATTATTTCCAATAGTTTTTAAGGTTTTATATTTTTTGCTTACTACATTTGCTACAATATCTTTTGTACTTGTTTTTCCAACACTACCTGTAATAGCTATAACTGGTATCTTATACAAACTTCTTTTATATCTTGCTATGCTATATAATGCCTCTAAAGTATTTTCTACTTTTATTATTGTTTTTCCTTCAAATTCTTTTTTATCTTCATCCGTAAAATCAATATTTTCTACAATAACACAAGACGCTCCATTTTCTAAAGCTTGCCTCCAAAATTTACTGCCGTCAAATGTTTCTCCTTTTATTCCAATATAAACATCGCCTTTATCAATCTTTCTTGTATCACTTGAGAAATTTTTACATATTAGATCTTCATTTCCTTTCACCAACTCGCCATTTGTCTTGCCAATAATATCTTTTACTGTTAAATCTTTCATTTTTTATTTTCCTTTCATTTTGTTTTTCTATCTCAAGACTTTAGATAACCTTTTAAAATTACATTTGTAAATCTTAATTTTCTTTGCTAAATTATATGACTATTTTTTAAATTTTGCAACAAAACAAGCCATAATGTTTAACATATATTTTAAAAGCCTGCAATTAAATACAGGCTTTTTTGTTATTCCATTAATGTGAAATTATTAATTACTTATTTTCTACACTTCTATTAGCAATTTCAATAGCTTTAGATACTATATTTCCACAATCTTTTGATGATACATTACCCCAACTACCACCATCTTGTTTTACTTGTTCATATACTCCTAATTCTTTTGCTATTTCTTCTCTTAGATTTTCAGATATTAATTTACTATTTCTAGACATAACATCCTCCTTGTAAATCTTTTGATTTTCATTTCATATAATGAATTAATAAAACTTTTATAAGTTTTATAATTATATTATTTACAATTTATAAAATTTTATTTTAGTAACTATTTACAACTTTTTATTTTAAAATTCAGCAATTTTTTATTAAATAATATTTTTTTTGAGCAAATATTATGCTATAATAAATAAGATAATTTGCAAAAGGAGAATTTTATGAACGTTAAAGAAAAAGAGTTGGAAAAAAATGAGAATTTAACAACTAAAAACTTGTCAAAAACAGATTTAAAAGGAGAAAAAGAGCAAAATCTATCGGTGTCTCCTTCTAAGGAATTCGTACCAGTAAAAGAAAAAACAAAAAAACATTTATCTATTTTTACTATACTAATTATCATACTAATTAGTATGTTAGTTATTTGTTTTCTAATCTTTACTGCCTATAATAAATTAAATAACAATATTATTTCAGGAGTATTTATAAAGGGATTTGATGTTTCTAACATGAGTAAATCGGATGCTAAATACCAATTAGATAATTACCTTAACGAAATGTTACCTGAAGAAATCACTTTAAAGCATGGCGACTTTGAAACAACTATTTCACTTTCACAAATAAGTGCCTCATTTGACACGAAGGCTGCTGTGAATAGTGCTTATAATATCGGAAGACAAGGAAATATTTTTGAAAATAATTTATATGTATTATCTACTATCTTTGGAAAAGTAAACATAGAACCTATTGTAAAAGTAGATAGTGATCAATTAACAAAAAATTTAGAGGACATTTCTACACAGCTACCTGATAAAGTAACGGAAAGTAGCTATTACATAGAAGATTCAAATTTAATTATCACAGCTGGAAAAGAGGGAAATGTAGTTGACATTGATGCTACTACTGCTGCAATTAAAACTGCAATATCTGATTTTTCAAACCTTGGAAACCCAATTGAAATCATAGTAAAGACTCGGGGCACCAGAAGAAATTGATATTGAAAAAATTCACGATGAAATTTATAAAGAACCTGTTGACGCTTACTATACAACAGAACCTTTTACAGTTTATCCTTCTGAAAATGGTATAGACTTTAATATATCTATTGAAGAGGCTAAAGCTAATTTAGGAGATCAATCTGCTGAAGAATATATAATTCCTTTAAAAATAATGTCGCCAAATGTAACAACAAATATGATTGGAACAGAAGCTTTTCCAGACTTGTTATCATCATATTCTACCAATTATGCTGCTAGTAATAGAAACAGGACAACAAATTTAATACTAGCTGCTAATAAAATAAACGGAACTGTTATAATGCCTGGTGAAACCTTCTCTTATAATAAAGTAGTTGGTGCAAGAACAATTGCAGCAGGATATAAAGAAGCACCTATTTATGTGAGCGGAGAAGTTGTAGATGGTGTTGGCGGAGGAATTTGCCAAATTACAACAACATTATATAATGCTGTTGTATATGCAAATTTAGAAATCGTTCAAAGAACAAACCATCAGTTTGTTCCTTCCTATGCACCAGCAAGCAGAGATGCAACTGTTGTTTATGGTTCTATTGATTTTCAATTTAAAAATAACAGGAACTATCCAATCAAACTGGTTTGTTCTGTCTCAGGAGGAGTGGCTAATTTTCAAATATTTGGTTTAAGGCAAGAAGATGATTGCGAAGTAGAAATTTCTAATTATGTAACAGGTAGAACTTCAACTGCTATCTATTCAGAAGCTTACAAAATTTTAAAACGTGATGGAAATGTTATTGGTTCAGAATTACTGTCAAAAGATACTTATAAAAGACATTAAGTAATGAAGCTCTGTCTGCTTGAGGTATAATATATTATTTTGTAATGCCGCGTAAGCGATTAAACGAGCTACCAGCGAGTGCGATTGGAGCAACCAACCTACCTTTTAAAATTAGGTGGTTGCGACACACAAGGCATATAAAATAATATATTATACCTCAAGCAGACAGAGCTTTTTACTTTACATCGTTAACGTACCATTTGGCGTATTAGTAATTATTAAAATATCTTCCTCTCTTCCATTTTCAGCATTAATATAAACTAAAAATTCCCTATCATCTACTTTTCCTTTAAATTCATAACAAAGTATCTCTGTTTTCCATTCCGTTGGAATAATTGCCAATCCTTCACTTTCAATGTTTAAATCACTATTCAAATTTTTCTTTGCTTCCTCTTTTGTAATCTTTATATTACTAATATCTCTTTGCGTATGATTATTTAAATATCCTGTTGTTTCTATTCCTAGTACCTCGCCATTATCTAGTGCTACCTTTACTTTTATTAAGTCTGGATACATTATTACATCATTTTGTGAGTAAGCATAGTTAATCGTTACAATTCCTTCTTGCTTTAAATAATAAGTTTCCTTCATATTAGAAAAACCCTTCACTTCTAAAAATTCTTTTCCTTTTGTATCTGCTTCTTCTTGTGATATAATTTCAGTATTTACATCTCGATTTGAATTCATAGAAACAATATGTCCACCCTTTTTTGAAATAGAAATATTAATTGTTTCGTCTTGATTGTTTGTAATAGAAAAATCATAAACCGGGATTGTGGCATTTTCTGAATATCCTAAATTAGAAACTTCTTTTATATTTTGGCTTCCTATAAATTCTTCTGCCTTTTTCTTTGCTTCTTCCTCCTCAATATCTTCTCCTGTCAATCCTTTTTTCTCGCTACTTGTTAAATGCTCAGAAAAAGCACCATCATATATTAACCCTGAATATTCATGAAAATTCTCTTCTAAATTACTAAAACTTTCTTTTGATATATTATCCACTTGTTGTGCAAAAGCTGTTGTACCTTTTTTTGTTAATTCTCCCCATTCTAATCTTCCATTATTTAAATCTTCTGCTAACTGATTTAAAGTATTTTCCAGTTCTACACTATATCCATGTAAATCTTTTAAATTACTTAAATCTTCGTCTGATAATCCTTCGTTATAAATATTTTTTCTAGATAGTGTATAACTATAATCACTTACTTGATTTAAGAATTTTTCAGTATTTTCTAATTCCTGACTTTCTATAGGAAGCATACTTAAATAACTTTGTGCCAAATTAGCCTCACGCCATAAATTTGTTAAAGTTTCTGCTCCATGCTCAGGAGTTGAAGATATCATTGACTTTGCCAAGTATGTTTCTACATTTTGAACATAATCTACCAATTCATAAAACGCCATATTATAGTTATTTTCAGAAGCCTGTTTATACTCCATTTGCTTTTTATAAAGTATAATCCCTAAGGCCACTACAACTACTAAAAGTACACATATTACACTTAACATATGTCCTTTTTTTAACCTATTTTTCCAATCCATTAATTTATTCATAAAATCTCCCTTTCTATTATTTACAAAATCTATGTTTTCCAATTGTCTTAACTACTGGTCTTGACCATATCCATTTATTTGTGGCAGTTGCGGGATTAAAATAATAAATGCATCCTCCTGTCGGATCCCACCCATTTTTAGCATCTTGAGCTGCTTTATACACAGTTGAATTCTCCTCAATCGGTTGATTAATTTGGCCATCCGCTACGGCTGTAAAAGCCCCTGATTGATAAATAACACCAGCTATTGTATTAGGAAATTGTGAACTTTTTACTCTATTTAATATAACTGCGCCCACTGCAACTTGCCCTTCATAAGACTCTCCCCTTGCTTCTCCATTAATAGCTCTTGCCATTAACTGAATGTCTGAAGTTCCAGAAGTCGCTGCATAACTTATGTTTTGTTCACTAATATTACTACCTAATAAAACAATTGAAATTATAATTATCATTAACAATACAAATAAAAACGCTATTTTTAATATATTTTTCAAATCATCACCTTTTCCTTTTATTTTATAGTCAATCTTATTTTGTATTATTTTTCAAAAAATATTCCAATTTTTGAATTTTTTTAATTTATATGATAGAATGTCTACTGGGGGAAATAAATATGAAAGTTTTAATTTTTTATGCATCTTATGGTGGTGGCCATTTAAATGCCGCTAAATCGATTGAAGATTGCATTACTAATAATTATAAGGGAATTAATGTAGAATTAATAGATTGTATGAAATATGTAAATAAGACAGTTGAAAAGTTAACAACTGCTGCTTATCGTGAAATGGCCAAAAAGGCCCCTTGGGTTTGGGGAAAAATTTACTCTGATTCTCAAAGGGGACCTTTAGCTCATCTTTCTTCAAGATCAAATAAAATTATGGCAATTAAATTATTAAAATTATTAAGAGAAAAACAAGCAGACTTGGTCATTTCCACCCATCCTTTTAGTAGCCAAATGTGTAGCTATTTGAAAAGGAAAGGAAAAATAACAGCTAAAATCGCAACAGTTATGACTGATTTTGCTCCTCATGATCAATGGCTTGTTGGAAATGATTTCACAGATTACTATTTTGTTGCTCATGATAGAATGAAAGAATATTTAATTAGTAAAAATATCCCTGAATCAAAAATATATGTAAGTGGAATTCCAATTTCTAATCGATTCCAAAAAGCATACAATAAAGAAGAAATATTATCTAAATATAAATTATCCAATCAAAAACAGACCATCTTATTTTTTGGTGGTGGTGAATTTGGTTTGGGAAAAACAAGAACGGCTCAAATTTTTGAAAGTTTTGTTCAAGCTGATAAAAATATACAAATTATAGCTATCGCAGGAAGAAACCAAAAAATGAAGGCTACTTTTGAAGAAATTGTTAAAAATAATAATAAATCTGATATGGTTAGAATTTTAGAATTTACAAAAGAAGTACCTGAATTAATGAGTATTTCAGATTTAGTTGTTACAAAACCTGGTGGTCTCACAACTTCTGAAAGCTTAGCTTCCCATCTACCAATGGTTGTAATTAACCCTATTCCTGGTCAAGAAGAAGAAAATGCAGAATTTTTAGAAAGTAAAAAAATTGCTGTTTGGGTTAAAAAATCAGATGATGTAAATCAAATAATTAAAAATTTATTATCAGATAAGGAGAAATTAAAAAATATGAAGGAAAACACTTCTATTTTAGCTAAACCTAATTCTACTAAAACTATTTGTGATATCTTATTATCAAATGATTAGATTAATTACAGTTCAGGCTAAAATACACTATAATTTACAGCTTAATTATTAAATTACAAAAGCTTCTAATAAAAAATGTTCAAACAGGCTCGGTACGAGCTTGATTTTCACATTTTCTATTAGAAGCTTTTGCTTTGATTTATTTCAGTCGACTGTAAATTGTACCTAAATTTATATTTCCCTTCTTCCCTCTAAAGCTTTCGTTAAGGTTATTTCATCTGTATATTCCAAATCTCCGCCTACAGGAATCCCATGAGCAATTCTTGTAACCTTTACACCTAAAGGCTTAATTAATTTAGACAGGTACATAGCTGTCGCTTCGCCTTCCACGCGAGGGTTTGTTGCCAAAATCACTTCTTTTACTTGTCCTTCCATTAATCTCGATAATAACTCTTTGATTTTTATATCATCTGGTCCGAATTCCATTCATAGGAGAAATAGAACCATGTAAAACATGATAAACTCCTTTAAATTCATGAGTTTTCTCCATAGCAATAATATCTCTAACATCTTCTACAACACAAATAATACTTTGATCTCTTTTAGGATTTCCACAAATTGAACAAGGATCTGTATCAGAAATATTGTAACATTTACTACAATATTTCAAATTCCTTTTTGCATTAACAATAGAAGAAACAAATTCATTTGTTTCTTCTTCTGAACAATTTAGTATATAAAAAGCTAATCTTGCTGCTGTTTTATGTCCAATACTTGGTAATTTTTCAAAACTTTCTATTAATTTTTCAATTGATGGTGAATATAGTGACATCTTATAGTTCCTCCATTTAAAATTTAGTGGGATTGAAACAATAGTCCCTAAATCCCATCTAAATTCCTACATTAATCCTGGTATGTTAAACTTTCCTAATTGTGCTGCTTGTGCTGAGTCCACTTGTCTTAATGCTTCATTTACACAAGTTAATATCAAGTCTTCTAGCATTTCTACATCATCTGGATCAACTACTTCTGGTTTTATTTTTATTTCTTTTAAAGCTTTTTCTCCTGAAACCTTTACCGTAATTGCTCCTCCCCCTGCAGATGCCTCAAATTCTTTACCAGCTAATTCTGCTTGAGACTTTTCCATGTCTGCTTGCATTTTTTTTGCTTCTTTCATTAAATTGTTAATATTCATTCCTCCGAATCCTCCCATGCCTCCTGGGAATCCACCTCTTTTTGCCATTTTAAAATCTCCTTTCTACCTTTTATTTATTTTTCTTTTTACATTTTATTCAATAACATTAAATGGTATATCTGATTCATTTGCTAAATTTTGTAAATTTTCTTCTCCAGTCATTTGATGTACTTGATTATTTTGTGCAATATACTTAATTTGCATTTCTTTACCACAAGCCATAGAAACTAAGTTTGAAATTTCCCTAATATTTTCTGGTTTTTCTAGTACTGCCTTTCCAAATGCTGTCATTCCATTTGGAAATTCAATTCCTACTGTCATATCGTTAATTTCCTTTGCCTTTGTATTCATCAAATTAGTATATAGTACAATTTTTCCACTCTGTTTTAAATCGTTTACAATTTGTGGCCAATATTCTTCTGATTTATTTGAAAATTTCTTTATCACATTATTCTGCGTTTTAGTAGTATTTACTGGTTTTCTTTGTTGATTATTTTGTATATTTGAATTAACTACCATTCTTGGTTCAGAATTTAAATTTACATTTTGCATTGGTACAGACTGACTACTCATTCCCCTTCCAGATTTTAGATATTCTTCTATTTTCCCTACTCTTTTTTCAATATCAGAATCAATTTCTACTTGTTTGTTACATAATTTAATAATTCCTGCTTGGAACATAATCGTTTTTTGTGTTGACCATTTAATATCATTTTCAAGTTCTGACAATTGGTATATTAAATCAATCAACTTTTCTTTTGAAACTATCTCTGAAAGAGCTTTTATTTTATTTAATTCTTCCTCATTGTATAAATCGGCCTTTTGGGATGCCTTATATACTAATATATCTTTTACATATTTAATAATCTCCCAAAGTAAATTATTAATATCCTTTCCTTCATTAAAAATAATCTCAACATTTTCTAAAGCTTTATCCACATCATATTGAATCATACTTTCTGTTATATTATGTACATAAGTTATCTTTGGAATTCCTACTAAATCCCTAATTTTATCCTCATCAATTTTATTTTCACCATCTTGTATACATCTTTCCAAAATAGATAAGGCATCTCTCATAGCCCCTTCTGAAAGTACTGCTATAATATTTAAGGCTTCATCTGTTATTTCTATGTTACTTCTTTGACAAACTATATTTAATCTTTTTATAATATTTTCATTTGAAATTCTTTTAAAATCAAATCGTTGACATCTAGATAAAATAGTTGCTGGTAATTTTTGTGGCTCTGTTGTTGCTAATATAAACTTAACATGCTCTGGTGGCTCTTCTAATGTTTTTAATAATGCATTAAAAGCTCCTGTTGACAACATGTGTACCTCATCTATAATATACACTCTATATTTAGCCTTTGTCGGCAAAAAATTAACCTCTTCACGGATTGCTCTTATATCTTCAACACTATTATTAGAAGCAGCATCCATCTCTACAATATCTGTAAGTGAACCATTAATTGCCCCTTTGCAAATCTCACATTCATTACATGGTTCTCCTTCTATCGGATTTAGACAATTAATTGCTCTTGCTAAAATTTTGGCTGCCGATGTCTTTCCTGTTCCTCTTCCTCCATTAAATAAATAAGCATGTCCTACTCTTCCTGCCATAATTTGATTTTTTAAGGTTTTTGTTATATGTTCTTGCCCAACAATTTCTGAAAAACTAAGTGGTCTAAATTTTCTATAAAGAGCTGTGTACCCCATATTTTTCACATCCTTTATACTATAAAAAACAAATTTAAGAATTTCTAAGCGATGGAAATCGCAAAGAAATTCTAGCAATTTCCATATTTATACAGTATGGAGCTTTCCTCCCACAGGGAGAAAATTCCTACTGTATAAAAAATGGTAGATACTCTAAATCTCTCTATGGAAAGTACTCCACATAAAGATAAACTACTTATTGCTGCTTCCTTCCGGACCTGACAAGATTCATAGGTCTTTATTGGTATACTCTCCATACAAAGATTTAAGTACATACCATTTGTATTATATAATGAATTGTACATTTTATCAAGTAAAATTTCTAATTTTTCGTTCTTTTAAAAATAACATTGCTCATATCTGTTATCTCATTTGATGCAGTCCCATTATCAATCACACCGCCTACGGGCATATTCAATGATATATTGGCCTTATATTCTTTTCCAGCTTCTGTTTTTATCGTGAAATCAAAAGTTAGTTTTGCTTTTAAATTTTCTTCTGTTATATTAGACTTTTTTAGTAATTCGCTATGATTAATTTCTTCGTCATTTGAAACATATTCTGCTATGTTATCATTAGCGTATCTAAAAACAACCTTTCCACCTTGATTGGATATCTTTAAATTTTTAATATCGGATTCCATTGCCCCTTCATATTCTATACTTTGAATCAAATTCTCTTCTATATTACTAAAAATTGTTCCATTTTCAGAAATATTTGGTTTATAAAATTTTATGCTTCCCTTTTCCTCATCCTTTTGAACATTAATATTATCAATTGTTATTGCTTTTATTGCTTCTTGTTTATCATAATTTTGATTTTTTTCTATATATAAATAGATATCATTATTTTGGTTAATATCAAATGCCCATTTATTTTCACCAGCATCTTTGTCAATTCCTTCTGAAGAACTAATTAAAATAATTTTCTTTAATTTGAAAGGCATATTTGTCTCACCCTCTACATTATATTTTAAAACAATAATACCTAAAACAAATAAAATAATTGCTATCATTACAATTACCATACAAATATGGAATGATTTTTTTCCAATTATATACCTTAGTTTTTCCTTCATTTGTTCCTCCAAAAGTGTGTTTATTTATTTTCCTTTTTCATTCTTCTTAGCTTCTTAAAAAAATCCTTTAACATACTTTCGCACTGTTCTTTCATGATTCCCTTTTCTACTTCAACATCATGATTAAATTTATAGTCTTCAAATAAATTGAAAACAGAACCTGCTGCACCTGTCTTTTCATCTAAAGTACCTATATAAATTTTTTTAATTCTAGAATTTAGGATGGCTCCTGCGCACATCGAGCACGGCTCTAACGTCACATACATTTCGCAATCTAAGAGTCTCCAGCTTTCTAGCTTTCTACTTGCCTTTTGAATCGCTAATATTTCAGCATGTTTTGTTGTATCAAATTTTGTTTCTTTCAAATTATGAGCCCTAGCAATTATTTTTCCATCTTTTACAATGACTGCTCCTACTGGTACCTCTAGTTTATCGTATGCTTTTTTAGCTTCCTTTAGCGCTTCTTTCATAAATCTTTCATTCATATTATCCATATTAGTTCCTTGATACTTTTTGGTGTGCCCAGAGGGACTCGAACCCCCATCGGCCGCTTAGGAGGCGACTGCTCTATCCTGCTGAGCTATAGGCACATATTTTTTCAATAAAGATATTATAACAGTTTTTATTGTTTTTGTAAATGGTCTGTTTGATATATCTGCTATAATAAACTTGTTAAACCATAAAAATATGAGACAAATTATATTGTCCCATATTTTTTATAGTTATCTATATATTCTTGTATTTCTTTAATAGCATATACTCTGTAATTCCAATTACACCAAATACAGCGATTAATGCTACTATTATCTTATCCCAAAATCTTCCCGCATAAGGCAAAACACTTCTACTTGTAGATATGTCTGCTGTATTAGAGTTTGATGTACCATTGCTATTTAATCCACTACCATTATTATTGTTAGCATTGTTATTATTGTTGTTGTCGTTGTTGCTATTATTGTTGTCATTATTATCATTGTCAATATAATTTACTACTTTTTTCATACTGATTGTATTTCCTGCATAATCTGTTACTGTAATAGTATATGTTCCATTTTGCTCTGGTACAAAAATCCATTGGTCAGTATAACCTTCCCTTTGATCAAGAGTAGCTCCATTAACTCTTACACTTGCTACACCAGATCCATCCTCATCATTAGCAAGTATAATGATAGTGCCTTCACCGCCGTCATTAGAAATGCTGACTACTGGTGCGACTTTATCTATGTTTATTACCTCATATGGTTTACTATCTGTATTTCCATTACTATTTCTTACTTTTATTTCTATTGTTCCGTTACTCTCTACTTCATATTCATTTGATGATTGCCAAGTTTCTCCTCCATCAAAACTATATTCTATTTCAGAATCTCTATAATCAATAGCCTGTACTATTAGTGTTACACTATTATTTGTCCAATTTGTTGGTGTTTGTGTTATAGAAGTTATATATGGGCCTTCATCATCTGCATTTATATATTTTTGAAGAAAAGTAACATCACTTATATTTACACTCCCATTTTTATTGGTATCTGCTCTTAATTTTTGATCTGCTGTGAAAGTTGCTTTCCCTATTACATATTGTTGAATTAGTGTTATATCTTCACTATTTATAATTCCATCATCATTTGCATCTCCTAATCCATTGGGTTTTATCTCATCATATGGATTTTGTGCGATGATATATTTTTGAAGATAAGTAACATCGTTTATATCGATATCTCCATCGCTATTCGTATCGGCTCTTAACTTTTGATCATCTGTAAAAGTTATTATTTCTGCTAAAAATTCTTGAATTAATTTAGCATCATTAGAAGTAATACTTCCATCGTCATCTATGTCACCTAGTCCATTGGGTTTTATTTCATCATATGGGTTTTGCGTGATGATATATCTTTGAAGATAAGTAACATCGTTTATATCGATATCTCCATCTCTATTTGTATCCGCTCTTAATTTCTGATCATCTGTAAAAGTTGTTATTCCTGCTAAAAATTCTTGAATCAATCTAGCATCATTAGAAGTAATACTTCCATCGTCATCCATGTCACCTAATCCATTAGGTTGTATTTGATTATATGGGTTTTGTGATTTTATATATCTTTGAAGGAAAGTAACATCATTAATATCTATTCTTCCATCTTGATTCGTATCAGCCCTTAATTTTTGATCATCCGCAAGAGTTGTTATTCCTACTAAGAACTCTTGAATTAATCTTATATCATTACCATTCACATAACTATCATTGTTTATATCTCCTAATTGGTTTGCTCCTATTCCATCATATGGATTTTGGGATACTATATATCTTTGAAGAAAAGTAACATCATCTATGCTTACTTCTCCATCCTTATTAGTATCTGCTCTTAGTTTTTGATCACCTGTGAAATTTGTTATTCCTGCTAGAAATTCTTGAATTAATGTTGCATCATCACCCTCTATAACCCCATCATCATTTATATCTCCCAATCCATTTGGTTTTATCTCATCATATGGATTTTGTGCGATAATATATCTTTGAAGAAAAGTAACATCATTGATATCTATATTTCCATCTTTATTTGTATCAGCTCTTAGTTTTTGATCATCTATAAAAGTTATTAATTCTACTAAATATTCTTGGATTAATGTTGTATCATCACCATCTATAATTCCATCATCATCTATATCTCCCAATCCATTTGGTTCTATCTTATCATACATATTTTGTGCCACGATATACTTTTGAAGAAAACTAACATCATTGATATCTATACTTCCATCTTTATTAGTATCAGCCCTTAGTTTTTGATCATCTGTAAAAGTTATTAATTCTACTAAATATTTTTGAATTAATGTTGCATCCTCTACAGTAATATTTCCATCATCATTAATATCTCCTAATCCATTTGGCTTTATCACATCATATGGATTTTGTGTCATAATGTATCTTTGAAGGAAAGTAACATCACTGATATCTACACTCCCATCTTTATTGGTATCAGCCCTTAGTTTTTGATCATCTGTAAAAGTTATTATATCTGCTAAAAATTTTTGGATTAATGTTGCATCCTCTACAGTAATATTTCCATCATCATTAATATCTCCTAATCCATTTGCTCCTATTCTATCATATGGATTTAGTAATTCTATATATCTTTGAAGATAAGTAGCATCATTTATATCTACAATTCCATCTTTGTTAGTATCAGCTCTTAGTTTTTGATCATCTGTAAAAGTTATTAATTCTACTAAATATTTTTGAATTAATAACACATCTTCTACCGTAATACTTCCATCATCATTAATATCTCCTAATTCGTTTGGCTTTATCACATCATATGAGTTTTGCTCAGCATCTACATTCACTATTTTAGCCGCTATACTAGAAAAAGCCTTGTCCTTACTAAATAAAGCTTTTCCTGTTATAAAAAATATAAATAATATAATTATCAAAATAGTTAACAAGTCAATAAGTTTTATGCTTTTACTTTTCATATTTTCCTCCTTAAGTAAGTATGTTGGTATAAATTAATTTTTTCTCCTATTTATACTACTTATATTAAAAAACATAGTTGTTTAAAATTTTCTAGTTTCTTTTAAGTTCCTACGGATATTCTTTTTACTAAAAATATTACGTTTATATTACTTTTTCATAACAAAAACTTGCTAACTTGACACAACTGTTATAATATTAATGGTGATAAAAAATGCAAAGAATATTAAGTTATATGAGAAAAGCTATTGAAGAGTATAAAATGATTGACGAAGGGGATAAAATTGCAATATGTTTATCGGGTGGAAAAGACTCCATTACTATGTTGCATGCCTTTAAATCCTTACAAAGATTTTATCCAAAAAAATTCGAGATAATTGCAATTAGTATAGACCCTGGTTTCGAGTTTTTTGATACTATCTTTTTACAAAAAATTTGCAACGATTTAGCTATTCCTTTGTTCATAGAAAAGAGTAACGCAAAGGAAATTGTTTTTGATATTAGAAAGGAAAAAAATCCCTGTTCATTGTGTGCAAACTTACGTAGAGGTATCATTAATTCCATTGCAATTCGTGAAGGATGTAACAAAATTGCTTTAGGGCATAATCAGGATGATGTTTTAGAAACTTTTTTACTTAACTTACTTTATACAGGAAGTATTGGAACTTTCTCGCCTACAAGTTATATGGATCGTTCTAAAATCACTTTAATAAGACCTTTAATTTATACTCCCGAAAAAGACACGAAACGTTTCATCAAAAGAAATAATTTATCCGTTATGCCTAAAGTTTGCCCCATGGACGGAACATCTAAAAGAGAAGATATGAAACAACTTATTTTTTCTCTTTCTAAAAACATACCTATGATTCGTGCCAATTTATTCGGTGCTATTCAAAGAAATCTAGAAGATTGGAAAATAGTCGAAAAATAATCCCTAATACATTTAGGGATTATTTTTTATTTAAATATTATTTCATCATTTTACTTGTTGCTTCCTTTAACTCTTCTAATTTTCTCGTTGCATCTTCTTCTGAAACACCTTTAACACCTATATAAAGTTTAATTTTTGGCTCTGTTCCTGAAGGACGTACGCAACACCAACTATCCTCTTCTAACTCATAATATAAAACATTAGATTTTGGCATATTGACGTTTGTAATCTCTCCTGTTTCTATATTCTTTTGGATATTATTTTGAATATCTTTAAATGTTAATACTTTAAATTCTCCTATTTTTTCAATTGGCATATTTCTCATGTTGTTCATCATTTCCTTGATTTTTTTAGCTCCTTCAGCTCCTTCCATAACAATGGAAACCTGAGTCTCTTTGTAATATCCATATTTATTGTAAATCTCTTGCATATTATCCCATAAAGTTTTTCCTTTTGATCTATAATAACAAGCCGCTTCACAAAGTGACATTACCGCTGCAATTGCATCCTTATCTCTTGCATAATCTCCAATAAGACATCCATAACTTTCTTCAAATCCAAATAGATAAGTCCTATCCTTGTTTTCTTCTGCTGCCTTCATAACTGCACCTATATTTTTAAATCCTGTTAAAACTTCTATACATTCTAAATTATAGTTTTTAGAAATCGCTTTCGCTAATTCTGATGATACAATTGTAGTAACAAGCATACCATTTTTAGGTAAAATTCCTTTTTCTTTCATTTGGGAAATCCTATATTCTGCAATTAGTAATCCCGACATATTTCCTGTATATTCCATATACTTACCGGTTGTACTATCTTTGGCATAAATTCCTAGTCTATCTGCATCAGGATCTGTTGCAAGTACTAAATCTGCATCTTCTTTCTTAGCTAATTCTAATGCTAGTGCAAAGGCCTTTTTATCTTCTGGATTTGGATAAGCTACGGTTGAAAAGTTTCCATCTGGCTCACTTTGTTCCGGAACAACATATACATTTTCGAATCCTAACTCTTTTAAAAGTCTTTCTGTTACGGTGTTTCCTGTACCGTGTAATGGTGTATACACGATTTTTAAACTTTTTCCTTGTTCTCTTACAATTTCAGGATTTAATACTAAACTCTTTAATACACTTAGATATTTATCATCCATTTCTGTTCCTATCATATTGAATAAACCAGCTTTTTTGGCTTCTTCCTTTGTTATTTCTTTTATTTCGCTATAATCTTTTACTTGTCTTACTTTTTCAATAATATCTTTATCTCTTGGCGCTACAATTTGTGCACCATCGTCCCAATATACTTTATATCCATTATATTTGGCTGGATTATGACTTGCTGTTATCATAATTCCCGCAGTACATCCTAAATCTCTTACAGCAAAAGATAATTCAGGAACAGGTCGCAAATTTTCAAATAAATAAGTTTTTATTCCATTCGCATTTAGAATTAATGCTGTTTGCATACTAAATTCTTTTGACATGATTCTTGAATCATAACTAATAGCTACTCCCTTACTTTGTGTACCTTGTTCTAATATATAATTTGCCAAGCCTTGCGTAGCTTTTCCTACTGTATATTTGTTCATACGATTTGTTCCTGCACCAATTACTCCACGTAAACCTGCCGTTCCAAATTCTAATTCTTTATAAAATCGATCTTCAATTTCTTTTTCATCGTCTTTTATGCTTAGTAATTCCTTTTTTGTTTCTTCATCAAATTCTGGATTCTCACACCATTTTTTATATTCTTCTAAATAATTCATTTTTTTCTCCTTTATTATTATTTTTCCTATACAATAAAAAATCGCAGAAAGAGCCGTTACCCAAAGGACAAAATGTCACATGAGAAACGTCTCTCTATGCGACATTTCCTAATCTAAATGATAAAATTTCTTATATAATTCTCTTGCTGTCTTAGGACAGTCCACGCCTGCTGAGTCTGCATTTTTTAGTGGTGCAAATTCCTCTTCTCTTTTTACTCTTAAAACCACCATATCATCAATTTCCCCAAACGCTTCGAACATAAACGCTTCAAATTTGTAGGCATTTGGTGATTCTGGTACCACTAGTTTTCCCTCTTTGTCAAGATAAGTCGCTTTTTTGAAAGCAGCATGATAAGGTAATAATGCTTTACCCATTTTTTCAATAGAATCTAAGTTAAATAAGTGCGCAATAATATTAGATTCTCCATATAAAAATTCTCCATCTTCATCTACCGCTTCTGCCATTTCTTTTGTGATATCTATGTATTCAATAATACTTGGCTTTCCATTCTTTTTACAGAATACTCCTACTTTTTCTTCTGGTCCAACTTTTACAACAGATTTAGAAGCTGAGCATACTCCTTTATCAATAGTTAATCCTAAAAATACTTCGTCCGTCATTTTAGCAAGGCAATTATCTACTCCACCAACAAATACCCATTTTACACCTAGGTCTCTCATTTTATTGGTCATTTTATTTTTTACTAGTGCTTCATATACTCCACCGTGTCCGTTAGCAGCTAATTTAATCAATCCATCTTCATTAATTAATATTTTTCCTTCCATATCTACCATTGGTAGCTCTCCTTGGACAAAGAAAAATAAATTCTTATCTTTTTGATAACCAAAGCATTTGTTTTTCTCAAAGAAATCGATGGTAGCTTGATTGTTTTCCTTGCTTGTCATAATGAACCATGGAATAGTTACTCCATATTTTTTATTGGTTTCTTTAATCGTATCACATAATAATTCAAATAAGGATTTGTGTGAGTCAAGTCCTAAGTCATATGTTCCTTTTGGACCATCATGACCTAGTCTACTTCCTTGTCCTCCCGCCATTGTCACAACAGCAAGTTCTCCATTTTGAATCGATTTTTGTCCTATCTTTTCATATTTTTTATAGTCGTCATATAATTTGCTTTTATCTAAAAATTCAATAGGCGTAATTTCATCTTTACTATTTTTCTCTTCTTTTTTTGCATTCTTATATAAATTGTTCATAAGTTCGAAATCAATATTTTCGATTTCATCTAATAATTTTCGTTTATGAGTTTCATCTAATTTTTCGTATTGATTTAATAGATGTTCCTGTCCATATTTTTTTAAAATAGCTCTTATTTCTTCTAATCTAATATCCATAAAAAAACTCCTTTTCTTTCTATATGTATGGTAATATATTATTTATATACTATTTTTTAAAAAATATCAACCTTTTATTTATATTTTATTTATTTTCTTTTCCCCTGTAGTATTTAAAATCATTTTATACTGATCCATTACTTCATCTAAGTTTTCTGAAATTTCATCCATATCATAACAATCAATAATTTTTATATTACTATTCGCCTTTATCCATTTTTCTATATTTTCGTTAATGTTTTTTATATAATTTTCTTTTCCCTTTATAAAAATTATAACATCTTTTCTTTCTTCTACATCTTTTTTTATTTTTTTAAACTTACTTAAATCATTATTTTTCCAATCTATTTTTAGTATATTTTCTTTTTTATCTTCTTTTAAATTCATTTTTGAAATTAAATTTCTAATTGTATCCTCTAAATTATTTTCTGTTAAAATAAGAATTTCTTTATTTTCTTCTAGATTTTTTTCTATATATGGTAAACTTATCATCTCAAAATGATAATCACTTGCATAAAAGGCACATGTTTTTTCTTTTGTTTCTTGATTTTTATTCATTAAAAATCCGCTCCTTTAATTTTATTTAACCTTACGGAATCTTCGCTTTTTCCTCTTTTGGTTTACTGGTAAATTTTACCATTTCTTTTCAAATATGTCAATATTATTTCAAATATTTTTCATCGACATTTTTTGCAAATTGTATAAATTTTTTTAATATGGAAATAATTAAATTAAAGAATATTTTAGAAAAAAAGTTTTTTGGAGGTAACATATGAAAAATATATTAAATTTATTCAAAAATCCCAAGGTAAAAATGGTAATTATTTTAAGCTTTTTGCTTTTTATCTATACTACAATTTGTGCTTTCTCGTATGCTCAAAATATATCTACAGATATTGCTAATAACGTTTTTAGGCTCCATGTAATTGCAAATAGTGATAGTGAAGAAGATCAAAATTTAAAATATAAAGTAAGAGATAATTTACTTTCTTATATGAACGAAATTTGTGGAAATTGTAAAACAAAACAAGAAGCTATTTCTCTTGTAGAAAAAAACAAAGAAAACTTCAAGCAAATTGCATTAGATACGATAAAAAATGAAGGATACTCTTACGATGTAAATATTAATATAGGGAATTTCGAATTTCCTACCAAAAATTACGGTGACATCTCATTACCTGCAGGTTTTTATGATGCTTTAAGAGTGGAAATAGGAGAAGCTAAAGGACATAATTGGTGGTGTGTAATGTTTCCTCCATTATGCTTTGTTGATGTCACTTCCGGAGTTGTGCCCGAAGAATCTAAAGAGCTATTAGAAAATAATTTATCAGAAGAGGAATTTGCTTTAGTTTCTGACTCTTCTGATTCTGAAATACAATTCAAATTCAAATTATTAGAGTTTTTTAATCAAAACGGTCTAATTACTGCAAAAAAATAGTTGCAATTGCTTAAACTTTATGTTATATTGAATGAGTAATAGAGTGTTATTATATACACTCTATTTTAATTTGATTTTATTTAATGAATTGCTACAATTTTATAGTAGTTTATTTGAAAATAATATATTTTATAAAACACAAATGGGGGTAATATAATTGGAAAAATTAGTAGTTACAGGTCCTACTTCTTTAAAAGGTGAAGTAATGATAAGTGGAGCAAAAAATGCAGCAGTAGCAATCTTACCAGCAACACTTTTAATTGATGGCGTTTGTACCATTGAAAATCTACCAAATATAAGTGATATCAAAATATCATGCGAAATATTAGAAAAACTAGGTGCTAAAATAACATGGAACACAAAAAATAGTATTACAATTGATACTACTCATATTTCAACAACAAAGGCACCGCTGGATTTAACAAGCAAATTTAGAGCTTCTTACTATATTATAGGTGCAATGCTTGGTAGAATGGGGGAAATTGAAGTTGGTATGCCTGGCGGATGTAAATTAGGAGCTAGACCAATCGATCAACATATTAAGGGATTTGAATTACTGGGAGCAAATGTAACTGTGGAAAAAGGTACTATTTATGCAAAAGCAAGAAAACTAAAAGGTGCACCTATTTACATGGACATTGTTTCTGTTGGAGCAACTATTAATGTTATGCTATCAAGCGTACTTGCAAAAGGAACAACAATTATAGACAATGCAGCAAAAGAACCACATATTGTTGATGTTGCAAACTTTTTAAACACGATGGGAGCAGATATTAGAGGCGCTGGAACAGATGTTATAAAGATAAATGGCGTAGAAAAATTACATGGTAATGCTACTTATTCTGTTGTTCCAGATCAAATAGAAGCTGGTACTTTCATGTTAGCAGCAGTAGCAACAAAGGGAGATTTAACTTTAAAAAATTGCATTACCAAACACTTAGAATCAATTACTGCAAAAATAATTGAAGTTGGTGGAAACGTAGAAGACTTTGGTGATAGTATTAGAGTTTGGTGTAACAAAAGACCAAACAAAGCAATTATTAAAACATTACCTTATCCAGGTTTTCCCACAGATTTACAACCTCAAATGGGAGTTGTCTTATCTTTAGCAAACGGAAACAGTACCATAAATGAAAGTATTTGGGAATCTAGATTTCAATATACCGCGGAACTAAACAAAATGGGTGCCAAAATAACTGCTCAAGGAAAAAGCGCTTTCTTTGAAGGAGTAAAAAAACTATCTGGTGCACCAGTATACTCTACTGATTTAAGAGCAGGAGCAGCTTTAGTTATAGCTGGAACTGCCGCAGAGGGAAAAACTGAAATCTTTAACTTAGAACATATCGATAGAGGATACGAAAATATAGAAGAAAAATTCAGAAAAATTGGTGCCAAAATAGAAAGAGTGTCCTATTAGGGACAATTGGGGACGTTTCTCTTTTGCACCTAATATATCAATAACGAAAGAAAGAAGAATAATTATGCTAAATTTTTGTAGTTTATATAGTGGGAGTAGTGGAAATAGTCTTTTTGTAGAAACAAGCCATACAAAACTATTAGTAGATGCCGGCGTCAGTTGCAAAAAAATAGAAAATGCATTAAATGATATTTCAGTAGATCCAAGTTCTATTGACGGTATTTTAGTAACACATGAACATATTGATCATGTTCAAAGTTTAGGCACACTATCTAAAAAATTTGATTTACCTGTGTTTGTAAACCAAGAAACATTAGACGCTATGCCAAAACAAAAAGATAAGATTGATACTAAAAACATTAAGACTTTTAAAATAAATGATAAATTTGAAATTGGAGATTTAAAAATACATCCCTTTTCTACCCCGCACGATGCAGCAAATCCTTGCGGATTTAACATTTTTAAAGATGATAAGAAAATAAGTATAGCAACAGATATCGGTCATATGACAAAGGATGTATTAAAAAATTTAGAAGAAAGTTTATTTATTATGATAGAAGCCAACTATGATCCAGAAGTTCTTCGTTGCTCTTCTTATCCATTCACTTTAAAATCTAGGATTGCTGGTCCTACAGGCCATTTACCAAATGAAATGGCTGGTAAAACGATTTCTCACCTCTTAAAATCTGGATTAAAGACTGCTATGCTTGGTCATTTAAGTAAAGAAAGTAACTTTCCTGAACTGGCTTATCAAACGGTATTAGATGAATTAATTTTAAACAATTATGATGAAAATAGTTTATCACTTAGTGTTGCATCAAGAGATTTACATAGTAAGTTAATAAATTTATAATTCCCAATTTGGATTATCCCTAATTGGGTTTTTAAAAAGGAGATTATATGTTAAACATTAATATTATTTGCGTAGGAAAAATAAAAGAAAGATATCTAAAAGATGCTTTAAACGAATACAGTAAAAGATTATCTAGATATTGTAAATTAAATATTGTAGAATTGCCAGACGAAAAAATCCCGGACAAATTAAATTCTAGTTTAGAAAATGAAATAAAATCTAAAGAATGTATTAATATAATGAATCATATCAAAAAAGACTCCTATGCAATTGCCTTAGATTTAAAAGGTAAGCAATTCACCTCAGAAGAATTCTCTAAGAAAATCGAGAATTTATCTATGGAAACCAGTAATTTAACATTTATTATTGGCGGTTCTTTAGGATTATCACAAGAGCTATTAGATATCTGCAAATTAAAAATTTGCTTTTCTAAAATGACTTTTCCTCATCAATTAATTCGTGTTTTTCTATTGGAACAAATATTTAGAGCATTCAAAATACAAAATGGAGAAACATACCACAGATAAAAAACGAATTTTATAAAAAATTATTGGCTTTTTTCTATCATAGATAAAAGCTTTTTTGATAGCTTTTTTACAATAATTTTTCTAACGATAAAAAAGATTGAAATAAACAATATGATTTTAGGCATAATTAACTTGTCCTTCTTTGAAAAAAATTTTATTTATTATATGTCAGTATTTTGATTTTGTCAACAAAAACTTTACGACATAATTTGACAAATTACTACGCTTGTAAGTATTCCCACTATATCTGCTACCAAAGCAGCTACTAATATAAATCTTGTCTTTTTTATTTTTACGCAGCTTGTATATATAGCAATTGTATATAATGTTGTTTCCGTCGATCCCATAATAGTAGATGCCATAATTCCAACTTGACTATCCACACCACAATTCTTCATAATGTCGGTCGCAACAGCAATTGAGCTACTTCCTGATATAGGTCTTAACATTGCTAATGGCATTAATTCACTAGGAAAATGTATCACACTTAAAATGGGATTAACAAAGTTGATTATTAAATCCAATATTCCAGAGTTTCTCAAAGCTCCAATTGCAACAAAAAGTCCAATTAAAGTTGGGAAAATACTAACTGTTGTTTCTATTCCCTCTTTTGCACCTTCTAAGAAAGTATCAAAAACTTTGTTTTTTTCTTTTAATCCATAAATTACAATCATTAAAATAATTAATGGCATTGCCAAATTAGAAACAAAATTAATAATTTTCATTATTGTTTCTCCTTATAATTCATTTTTATTAAAATTTTTGCAGCCGTTATCCCGCGCAATTGCAGCAGCAATTGTTGCAATCCAAACCGGAAATACAATCGAAGTGGGATTGTTAGAACCTAAAGAATTTCGAATTGCAATAACAGTTGTGGGTATAATTTGGATGGAAGCTGTATTTAAAACAATAAACATCATCATTGAATCTGATAAGGTATCTTTTTTAATATTTTCCTTTTGCATTGATTTCATAGCCTTTAATCCCAATGGTGTAGCTGCATTTCCCAGACCTAAAATATTGGCTATCATATTCATGGATATCTCCTTTTGTATTTTAGAGTTATTTTTTAATTCTGGAAATAAAAATTTAATTACTGGTTTTAAAAATTTTGTTAATTTTTCTATCACACTTGTACTACTCGCTATTTGCATGATTCCATTCCAAAGACAAATTGTTCCTAGTAAATTTAAAGATAAATTAATCGCATCATTGGTACTTTCGAAAATAGAAGAATTTAATTTTTCTAAATTTCCTGAAAAAATTGCAAAGGAAAATGATATTATTATAAAAATTGGCCAAACTATATTTAACATACTTTATCACCAGAATAATTTTATTCGAAAGTTAAATTTTTATTACAATATAATTGACCTGTCCTTTTATTTATGATATATTATGGGTATATAAGGATTGTAAAAATATAACTTTTAAGGAGGTTTTGTTTATGAAATCAACAGGAATTATTAGAAGAATGGATGAATTAGGAAGAGTTGTTATTCCTATTGAAATAAGAAATCAATTTAACATTGCAGAGAAAGACCCAATTGAGATTTATGTAGACGGTTCTTCTATTGTATTAAAGAAATTTGAACCAAATTGTATTTTCTGTGGTAATACAAAAAATTTGCTAACATATAATGATAAATTAATATGTGAAAGTTGTTCTAAAAAAATCGGAAATTTGAAACAAGATAAATAGATATAATTCAAAAAACTATAGTAAAACTATAGTTTTTCATTTTCTTATATAAAATGTTTATATATCTCATTTTTATTCACATTTCTATCTTTAGCCATCTTTTTTATAATTTCTTTTTTATCCAATCCCTGAGTTTCATAAAAATGATAATGTTCTTCTAAGCTTAAATCTTTTAATTCATTTTCTTCCTTTTTATCGCTTCCTTCTATAATTAACACTATTTCTCCCTTTAAATTCTCGCTTTTTTCTATTAATTCATTAGCTGTTCCTCTAATATATTCTTCATGTATTTTTGTTAATTCTCTTGCTAAAACCATTTTTCTATTTTCTAATATATCACTTAAATCTTTTAAAGTATTTTTTAACTTATGTGGAGCCTCATATAAAATAGTTGTTTTATTTGAATTTCTAATTTCTTCTAATTTTTCTCTTCTTGTTTTCTTATTTAAAGGTAAAAAACCTAAGAAATTAAATTCTTTTGTATTAATGCCTGAAACAATTAAAGCATTTACCATTGCACATGCCCCTGGTATTGGTATTATTTTTATATTTTCTTCTATACATCGTTTTATAATTTCTTCTCCAGGATCGCAAATACCTGGAGTTCCTGCATCAGATACCAATGCAATATGTTTTCCCGCTTCTAATTCTTTTATTAAATTATCTGACCTTTCCTCTTCATTATGTCTATGATAACTAATCATAGGTTTGGATATTTCTAAATGATTTAAAAGCTTTAAAGTATGTCTTGTGTCTTCTGCTGCTATTAAATCCACTTCTTTTAAAATTCTAATAGCTCTTAAAGTAATATCTTCTAAATTTCCAATTGGAGTTGCTACTATATATAAATTCCCTTTATTTTTTTCTTCCATAAAAACTCCTCTAATCTTTTTTTATTATTTTTCTTCTAATTTATACTATTTTATTCTATTTTTTTCATTTACTAAAATTTAAATTATTTTTCAATCTTTATTTTCTCTCTTTTTCTATTTTATTCTATTTTTTAGAATTTTTTTCAAATTTTTTCAGAATTAAATTTTATGATAAATTTTTAATATCTCTTCTGTATATTTTCCCTGTTCATCATAAATATATAAATTCTTTTCTAGTTTTAAAAATGGTTTTGCATTTTTTATTCCTTTTACTAAAATTAATTTTGGCTCTTTCTCTTTGTCAGAATAAACGAATCTTAATATTTTAGGTTCTAATTTGTATTTCCTCATTAAACTTAAAACATCTACTAATCTCTCTGGCCTATGAACCATATATAATTCGCCCTTATCTTTTAATAAATCTTTTGAAATTTTTATAAAATCCTCTAAATCAGCTGTTATTTCATGTCTAGAAATCACCTTTTTTTCTTTTTCGTTAATAATTCCTGTGTTTTTCTTCTTATATGGTGGATTTGTTACAATTACATCAAAGCTCTGATTTTCATAAATATTATTTAAATTTAATATATTCTCATTTATAACCTCAAATTTGTCTTGTAAATCATTTAATTTAATACTTCTACTTGCCATTTCTGCAACTTCTTTTTGTATTTCTACACCAATTACTTTTTTTAAATCTGTCTTTCCACATAAGAGTATTGAAATAATACCTGTTCCAGTCCCCAAATCTAAAACCTTGCTATTTCTCTTTATTCCTTTTGCGAAGTCTGATAAAAGAACACTATCAATTCCAAAGCAAAAGCCTTCTTTATTTTGTATTATTTTTAAATTCTTAAGTTCTAAATCATCAATTCTCTCATTTTCTTTCAAATTTACTTCCATTTTTTATCCTTATCTTAAAATAATATATGATACCTTAAGCCCTCAGCATTTTGTGAACTATAATAATTTTTAACTATTTATTTTTTTTTACATATTATATAACAAAAAGCCTAAAAAAGCAAAATCATATGAGGTGAAAGGTATGGAAGAACCTAAAAAAGGTAATAAAAAATTACCCCCTAAAAAAAAATTTGATATTAAAACCTGTCAAAAAAACACCATGCGTTCCTTGAATGAAGTGGAATATTTTTTAAATAATTTTAAAAGGTTTTCGAGATATGTTAAACTTTTTAAGTTTTTTAAATAAATCGAAAATATTAAAGAAATCTTTTCTCTATTTTATTGAATTAAATAACTAATTAAAAGATATAAATGGAATGGACTTTTGCAAATTATTTATTATTTTTTCTTCATTCTTTAATATCTTCTATTTAATTTTTCTATGTAGTTTTAATCCATAACAATTATAATAATCGGTATATTCTATAATTTTTTCATTATATGGAAAATTCCTTGTATCGTCAAAAATATGCTTATGGTCTCCATAACTGTAAATAGGAAGTCCAATCATTAATAAAAAATAGATAATTATTATGGAATTATATATTACTTTGCTCTTCAACAGCTTTTTATTAAATACTAAAACAATTGTAACTATATTTATAAGTAAAGATAGATAAAAGCATATCGTAGTATTTGCATATTTTGTAACGCCTGGAAATATAAATCTAAAAAAGCAAATTATACATATATTTATAATTAGAAGAATTTTTACCCAATTTCCCCTTTTATATTTTTCTTCTTTAAAGCCCCTTTTTCTCATCTTATTATTGTATATTAAAAATATTGCAATTCCCAATATGACTATAGCTATTATAAATATTATCATTTTTCGTACCCCCTATTTTTTATTATTAATTCATAACTTCATTATAATAAAATTTTTATTGTTATATTTAAGTTTATCGAGAATGTTCAAGTAATAAAATTATAACATATAAATATATATTTGCAAATTTATCTTTAAATTATTAGTAAATATTTCTCAGCAAAATATTTAAAATATAAAAACAGCATAGCATTCAAACTATACTGTTGGGGTCCAAAAGAGTGCTTTACCAATAATTGTCTTTATTGGAAGTACTCCTTCTATGCTTTTTTATTTCTGTACACTATAAACATCTTGAAACTCTTCCGTTTCATTTCCATCAATTAGAATTTTTACTTTATTCACCTCTGTTAATTGTGTCAAAGTATTTACAATACTATATATCATATTATTTTTAGTGCTTTCGTTCGATTTATCATAATTCAAAAATTCTGCAGAAAAATCTAGAGTGACACAATCATCTTCCATATAACTCTTTAGTAATTTTGTATTTTCTGGAATAATTCTTTCCTCTTTTTCACTTTTTGGTCCTTCTATTAATAAATAAACTAGTTTATCACAAGGATCATTTATGATTTCTTTAATATCTATTAATCTTGCTTCTGGTACTAATTCTTTTGATTCTTTTGATTGAAAATATAAACTTACTATTGTCTGTCTTAACTGATCTTCTGATATTTCTTCTTCCGGTATATATTCTTCTACAATTGTATTTTCCTCTTGTCTTTCTTTTACATATTTAATTCCAAAATATCCTCCTATTAACACGATTATGAATAATAAAGTAAAAATTATAACTATCTTTTTGCTTTTCATTTTATCCTCCTTAACTTTTATTATTTACTATCTATCTTATTATTTGTTTGTCCATTTTAGAACCAGTATTTTCCATTTGACAAAAAGCCTTTTTCCGTATAAAATTAAGGTGCCTGAAAGCATAAAATTATATACAAAAAAGGAGATTTTGTCATGAATGAAATATTACATGTTGGACTAGATGTAGGTTCAACAACAGTCAAAATTATCGTTATGGATGAAAATAAAAATACAATATATAAAAATTATCAAAGACATTTTTCGGACACAAAAAATACTGTATGTAAAGTATTAGAAGATTTACTACTTAAATATCCTTCTAGCTCTTTTACCTTAGCACTTACAGGTTCTGGTGCAATGTCTGCAGCAAAATTTTTAGGAGTAGACTTCATTCAAGAAGTTGTTTCTTGCAAACGCGCTGTTGAAAAATATATTCCTAAAACCGATGTTGTCATTGAACTTGGTGGAGAAGATGCAAAAATAATATATTTTGACCAATCGATAGAGCAACGTATGAATGGTACATGTGCTGGTGGTACAGGTGCATTTTTAGATCAAATGGCATCACTTTTACATACCGATACAGCTGGTCTAAATGAACTTGCTAAAAATTATAAAACAATTTATCCAATCGCTTCTCGTTGTGGTGTTTTCGCTAAAACAGATATTCAACCATTAATTAATGAAGGTGCTGCGAAAGAAGATATTGCCGCTTCAATTTTTCAGGCAGTTGTTAATCAAACCATTAGTGGCCTAGCATGTGGTAGACCAATTCGTGGAAATGTTGCCTTTTTAGGAGGCCCTTTAAACTATCTATCCGAATTACGTACAAGATTTATTGAAACTTTAAACTTAACAGATGATGAAGTAATTGTACCAGAAGAAGCCCATCTTTTAGTTGCAAAAGGTGCTGCTTTAGATTCTATGGGAACCAGTGTCATTACACCTGATGAATTAGCTAAAAAAATAGAAATTTTAAAAAATTCACATGATAATACTTCTAAACCATTAGATCCTTTATTTAAAACAGAAGGAGATTATCAGAAATTTAAAGAAAGACATGATAAAGATAAAGTAACAAAAAAAGAACTTGAAAGTTATGAAGGGGACTGTTACTTAGGAATTGACGCTGGTTCGACAACGACCAAACTTGTTTTAATTGATAACGAAGGAAACCTACTTTATTCTTTATATGGAAGTAATGAAGGAAATCCACTAAAAAGTGTTATGAATATGCTAAAAAAATTATATAGTATATTACCAGAAAAAGCAAAACTAAGATATAGTGGTGTTACAGGATATGGTGAAAAATTAATTCAAACTGCTTTGAATGTAGATTTAAATGAAATTGAGACCATCGCTCATTACACAGCAGCTAAAAAATTCGAGCCAAATGTTACCAGTATTGTTGATATTGGTGGGCAAGATATGAAATATATCAGAATGAAAAATGGTTCTATTGATAATATTATGCTAAACGAAGCTTGTTCTTCTGGGTGTGGCTCTTTTATAGAAACATTTGCTAAGAGTTTAAATATAGAAATATCTGAATTTGTAAAGGAAGCCATAAAATCTAAAATACCTGTTGATTTAGGTTCAAGATGTACTGTATTTATGAACTCTAAAATTAAACAAGCACAAAAAGAAGGATACTCTGTTGGTGATATTTCAAGTGGTCTTTCTTATTCTGTTATCAAAAACGCCATTCAAAAGGTTATGAAGGTAAGAGATGTAGAAACTCTTGGAAATCACATCGTTGTACAAGGTGGTACCTTCTATAATGATGCTGTTCTTAGAGCTTTTGAACTAATCGTTGGAAAAAATGTTGTTCGACCAGATATCTCTGGACTTATGGGAGCATATGGTATGGCACTACTTGCCAAAGAACAATTTGAAGCAAATCTAGATATGGAATATTCATCAACTATTTTAAAAGCCGATGAATTAGATAAATTAGAAATTAAGGTAACTCATACACGTTGTAATAATTGTGAAAACCATTGTAAACTAACTATTAATAAATTTAGTAATGGTCAAATTCATGTTTCTGGTAACCGTTGTGAAAAAGGTGCAGGAGTTATTACAAAAGCTAAAAAATTACCAAATTTAGTGCAATATAAATATGAAAGACTTTTTAATTATCAACCTTTAGAAGAACAATTTGCCCCAAGAGGAACCATAGGCATTCCTAGAGTTTTAAATATGTATGAAGATTATCCATTCTGGTTTACCTTCCTAACTAGTTTAGGATTTCGAGTTATATTATCTGAAAAAACCACCCGTAAGACTTACGAAAAAGGAATGGAATCTATGCCATCTGAATCAGTGTGCTACCCTGCAAAACTTTCACATGGGCACATTGAAAGCTTGCTAGAACAAGGAATAAAAACAATATTCTATCCTTGTATACCATATTCAAGAAAAGAATATGAAAAAGCGGATAATCATTACAATTGTCCAATTGTAATTTCATATTCCGAAGTTTTAAAAAATAATGTAGAAGGATTAAAAAATTCAGATATTAAATTTATCAATTCTTTCTTACCTTTTGAAAAGAAAAACTTAGTTAAAAAAATATTAGAATTAGATGAATTCAAAGAATATCACTTTACCAAAGTAGAATTAATGGAGGCCGCAGAAAAAGCAGAAGCAGAATATCAAAAATGCAAAAAAGATATAAGAGATAAAGGTTCTGAAACCGTAAGATATATTGAAGAAAATAACTTAAAGGGAATTGTCTTAGCAGGTCGTCCTTATCATGTAGATCCAGAAATCAATCATGGTATTGATACGTTAATTACTTCTTTAGGTTTATGCGTCTTAACAGAAGATAGTGTTTCTGATAAAACGGAAGCTAAACGTCCAATAAGAGTTGTCGATCAATGGGTATATCATGCAAGACTTTATGCAGCCGCAGACTTTGTTGGAAAACATGATTGCCTAGAATTGGTTCAATTGAACTCATTTGGTTGTGGTGTTGATGCTGTTACAACCGATCAAGTAGAAGAAATATTATCAAGTTTTGATAAAATGTATACCTTAATAAAAATAGATGAAGTAAATAACTTAGGTGCTGTTCGTATTCGTATTCGCTCCCTTATCGCTAGTATGAAAAAACGTGAGCAAGAAAAAAAGAAAACAAAAGCTGATGGAGACTATGGAGTTAAGAAAAAAATATTTACCAAAGAAATGAGAAAAGATTATACCATATTAATCCCACAAATGGCTCCAATCCACTTTGAATTGTTAGAAGCTGCTGTTAGAGCTTCCGGATATCATGTTGAATTATTACGAGAATGTACACAAAAAACAGTAGAAACTGGTTTAAAATACGTTAATAATGATGCTTGTTATCCATCCATCCTAGTTACTGGACAAATGATAGAAGCTTTACAATCCGGAAAATATGACTTAAATAAAACGGCTTTAATTATGTCACAAACAGGTGGTGGTTGTAGAGCAACTAATTACATAGGATTTATTCGTAAAGCTCTAAAAGATGCTGGATTCGAAAACATACCAGTTATTTCCTTCAACATTGTTGGAATGGAAAAAATGCCAGGATTTAAATTAACGGTTCCCCTAGTTGAGAGATTACTAAAAATGGTTGTTTATGGTGATTTATTGCAAAAAATGTTAACTAAAAATAGAGTTTATGAAGTTCACAAAGGTGAAACGCAAAAACTATTTGACTATTGGATGGAAAAATGTAAAAAGCTACTTGAAAAATCTACTAATAAAGAATTTAAACAAAGTATTTATGATATTGTAAATGACTTTGAAAAAATTGAATTAGATACTTCTATTAAAAAACCAAAAGTAGGAATTGTGGGAGAAGTACTAATTAAATACCATCCATTCGGAAATAATTATGTAGCAGATATCTTAGAAAAAGAAGGAGCAGAAGTAATACTTCCAGACTTTATGGGATTTGCAAAATTTATGTGTACGCACAAAATTACATTTAACAATTTATTAAATACCAATAAAACATCATCTAAAATTATGAAAGCAGCCATAAAATTAATCGACATTCTAGAAAAAGATGTTAAAATTGCCTTAGCAAATTCTAAAAAAGGATATTTACAACCATGTGATATTTGGCACTTAGAAGATAAAGTAAAAGATGTTTTATCGATTGGTAACCAAACTGGTGAAGGATGGTTCTTAACTGCCGAAATGATTGAATATATTGAAAATGATATTCCAAATATTATATGTGTTCAACCATTCGCTTGCCTACCAAATCATGTTGTTGGCAAAGGTGTTATTAAAACAATTAGAAGTATGTATCCAGATGCCAATATTTCTCCTGTTGATTACGATCCTGGTGCTAGTGAAGCAAACCAAACAAATAGAATTAAACTTCTTATGACAGTTGCTAAAGATAATTTAAAAGCAAAAGAAAATGCTAAAAAAGCAATTGAAAAAGAAAATTTAGCAGATACAAAAAAAGATGAAATTAAAATAAATAATTAATATCGTAAATATTTTTTAGAATTTGACATAGAATAAAAAAAGTAGTATACTATATTTAGCTTAAGCAAAGTTTGATAATTCCTTCAATGGAATAAAAAAAGATACGAAGAGTGCAAGTCTTCGTATCTTTTTAGTTCTTATTCATTATTTAGAAACATTAGTATTTCCAATAATATCATAAGTTTTACTAGTTTGATAATTTCCTTCAATAGCCTCACCTCCTTAATGAAGGTAAGTACATTATATAATATTATCTATTGTTTTTCAATATATCGATAAACATTTATGAATAAATCAATTTTTTCATTTTTTGAATTTTTTCTTTTGTTTGTCTATACCCTAATTCATAAAGTTCATCAATTTTCTTCATATCCAAAAGACCAACTTTATTACTGGTTATCTTTAATGTAAAATCAGAACCGTCTAATTCATGATTCGATAATTCCCTACCTAATAATCCAATAGATCTTCCTGCTACTTCTATTAAATTCTTATTACAAACCGTATTTTCTTTATCTTCAAAAACAATATTGATAACTTTATCAGCGCCTAAAACTTTTAATTCCTTCCAAGGAACATTTTCTCTAACTCCTCCATCAATTAATTTAATACCTCTATAGGGACATGGTGAAAATACCACAGGATAACTACAACTTGCTCTGACTGCTTTTCCTATTTCTATATCATTTTTAAAAATCGTATCATCTGAAGTATTATTTCTAAATTCACAAGAAGTAAAACAAATTACGTCTCCTTTACACAAATCAACACTTGGAATAGCCAAAGGCATTTTTATATCATTAATATGATAAATCCCTTTTTCATTACAAACTTTATTGATTAATTTTTCTATTTGCTTGCCTGAATTTAAACCTGTAATTGTAATTTTGCCTGTAAATAGTAATCCTAAAATTAACCAGATTATGTTTTTAATATCTACATATTTAATTTTTTTACAATATTTTTTAAAAACATCATACATTTCATCTGCTGTAAATCCACAAGCATACAAACAGGCAACTATACTTCCAGATGAAGTTCCCCCTACATAGTCAAATTTCATATTTGCTTCCTCTAATGCTTTTATGCTACCTATATGTGCTGCTCCTTTTACTCCTCCACCGGCTAAGCATAATCCAGTTTTATTATCCATTATTATCACCCAGCACATTTTATGAAAGATGAAATTGAAACGTTCCTGATTTAAGATTATAGATTTTAAAAAGAACAACTATAATTTAATATTTACATATTTTATAGCATTCTTTTTATTTTTTCTAATTCTTTTTTGTTAATGCCTACATATTTCATAATCTTTTCTTCATTTTCCCCAAATTGCAACATGTTTTTAACAGATTGTTTTAAAATCTCTAATTTTCCTTCTTTTTTACCTCTTCTAATTAAATTCTCATTTTCTTTTCTAATCACTTCTAAAACCATACTTTCTCCCTCTCTTTCTAACTTTTTTAATAGTAATTCCCTATCTTCTGTTTTTAGCTTTTCTTCTAAAATAAAAAAGATAATTCTTTTTAAAATAATTCGATTTTTTTCATTATGCTCTTGTTCTATTACTTTTTTTAACATGCTAAATATTTCTTCTCCTTTATTTTAATCCGTTTTTATTAACAAGTCAATATTTATTTTAAAGTAAATTTAAGCATACTCTTTTATTTTTGTGTCTTTATTTTTAATTTATTATCTTTTCTTTTTTATTTGGGTTTTTTTAACTGATTTTTTATTTAATAAAACAATACTAAATTAAATAGATAAAAAATTTCTTTGAATAAATTTTTTATTATAATAATATTTTTCTTTTTAAAAGTCAATAGTTTTTGGAAACAATTTACAAACTCCTTTCTGATTGCAACATTCTTTATTTTATGTTATAGTAATTTTAGAAAGGATTATTACTATTATGGAAAAAAATTATTATGAAATATTAGAAGTAGATAAAAAAGCTTCATCTGAAATTATCAAAAAATCTTATAGTACTTTGGCCAAAAAATATCATCCTGATTTACAACCAGAAGACATGAAACAGACTGCAGAAGAAAAATTTAAATTAATAAATGAAGCTTACGAGATTTTATCTAATCCTGAAAAAAGAAAATCTTATGACTCTTTACTAATGGAAAATATGATATCAAAAGAAGAATATGACTCTATTTATATGGAGAATCAAAAGCTAAAAGACATAATAAATGAAATGCAAAGAGAATATTTCCAAAATAATTCTTCTTCCTATCATAACCAAGAAGAAAACGTTAATCATTTTGAAGATGCTAAATCCGACCAACAGCAGAATTATTCTAATGAATCTATAAATAATATGCAACAAGATTATTATAACGAATATATGAATAATATTGAGGAAGCAAGAAGACAAGCTTATCATGATGCCTATATTCAAGATTTAAAAAATAGAGGGTATAAGATTAAATATAAAAAAACATGGAAAGACTATTTAAATAGTTTTATTTCTATTATTCTTACCATACTAATTTTATTTATTTTATGGCATATACCATTTATTCAAAATTTGATTAAAGACAATGTTTTATTTAATCTTTTTTCTATTAGATAAAAATATATTCGATACAAAAATAATAACTAAATTAAAAAATGTGAAACAAATTTAAATAAAATTGTAAAAAAGTTTCACATTTTTTTATTAATAATATAATCTATTTTTTAAATTAATTTTTATTATTTATTATTTTTATTTATTATTATTTTTTATCTCTTTTAAATTATTTTTTCAAACAATTTATTTTGTTTTATTTTTCCAAAAATATTTATAATAGCCATAATTACTGCAAATATAATTCCTGTCACAATAATTGATGTATCTAAATTAACACCTTTTAAAACTTTATTTAAATAAATTAATAATAGTATAATTAAAATCGTAAATACATATTGAAATATTTTATTATTATTTTGCTTTAATACAGCATATTCTGTATCCCATTCAAGTTTAGGTCTTATTAAATCCACCATTAACATAGAATAGCTATTAATTATATTTAATAGCATTGCTAAAACAAACATCATAAAAATATATGTCATTTCTATAGAAGGTATTGCATAATGTATTACCCCAAGTACTACAATAACTGAAACTGTATTAATAAAAACTTGTGGCACTCCTTTATAAATAAACTGTTTATAAAAAGATATTGGAATGTATTTCATAAACATTGCATTTTTTCCTTCTCGTGAAATTGCAGTTAAAGAAGCTGGTGACATCATAAATAATAATTGTATTACTCCTAAAATGATATATATAGCTGTTATATCAAATGATATATCTCCAATTGTTTCTCTAAACTCCTCATTACTAAAAGCTATTTCCATTTTAGGAATTAGAATAAAACTCATTATCGTTAATGTAATTAGCCATATTAAAACGGGATAAACACATTGCATAAAAAACATTGGATTTCTAAATAAACTTTTAAATTCTTTAGAAATATATGCTTTTTTTATATTCTTTATTTTACACTTTTTTTGTAAATCTGTTTGTTTATTATTTTTATTAATTAAATATGCTGTATTTTTCAGAATATCTTTTAGGTAAGTAATTTTACCTATAAAAATAAATAAAATAAAAGTTACAGTATTAATTAGTAATAATTTTATTATTTGTAAAAATCGTGCTATATTTGATTCAGTTAACATTTGCACACATGGATTTACAACCAAAAAATATTTGTTGGATTCTTTTATTCTATCATTAAAGTTCATTATTTTCTCTAATACTTGTTGCTCATCTATTGTTTCTATTTGTTGTTCATTTGTTAGAATACTTCCTGTTATTTTATATTCTACTGCAAATATTATTACCATTAATAATAATGTCATAATTACTTGAAATAGATCTTTATTTTTTATAAATTTTGATATTTTCATAACAAACATCATTACCATACTTATAACAAGTGCTAAAAATATAGGAAATAATGTAAATGCAATTAGTTCATACAAATAAAATAAAATAGATGCATTGGTAAGTAAACCATACATTGTGATTGGAATAATTCCAAATATAAGTTCCGATATGTATAATTTACAAATTAAAGTACTAAATTTGGCTATTAATAATTCAACTGGTTTTATTGGCAGTGGTAAAACAAACTCTAAGTCTTTCGAAAAGTAAAATATATTTGTACAAACTAAAACTGTTTGGAACATCATTAATATTGCTAATATTAAAAAATATATATTTAAAAAAATTTCCTCTTGTCCTCTTTTTACTAAAAAATCAATTACATTTTCACTAAGGAAAAATAAAGCTAAAAATAATATTGCAATCATCCATACATAAACTGATTTTTTATTTAATTTATGTGTTTTTGGATTAATAATATCAATATTTTGATAGGAATCCCTTAAAAAAATACTTGTTAAATCTATTATCTTTTTCATTTTTATTTTAATCATTTTCTGTAATCTCCATAAATAATTCTTCTAAAGATGCATTTTTTCTAAATTCTTTTTTCATTTCTTCATAAGTACCAACAAAAATTAATTTTCCTTTATTTATAATTCCCACCCTGTCACATAGCTTTTCTGCAACTTCTAGTATATGTGTTGAAAAAAATACTGTATTATTTTCCTTCGTATGTTCTCTCATGATTTGTTTTAAATCAAATGATGACTTTGGATCTAATCCTGTCATTGGCTCATCTAAAATTAAATTTTTTGGATTATGCAATAAGACTCCCATAATAATCATTTTTTGTCTCATACCATGTGAATAACTCTGCATTTTATTATTTAATACTGTTTGCATTTCGAATCTTTTTGATAATTCGTCAATTCTAGCTATTCTTTCTTCTGTGGAAATCTCATATACATCAGCTATGAAGTTTAAATATTCTATTCCTTTTAATTTTAAAAACATATCTGGGTTATCTGGTACAAATCCAAAGGATTTTTTAGCCTCTATTGGATTCCTTATGATACTTTTTCCATCAATTAAAATATCTCCTTCATCAATGCCTAATATTCCTGTAATCATTTTAATAGTAGTAGTTTTCCCCGCTCCATTTGGTCCTAAAAATCCAAATATTTCACCATCTTTAATTTCTAAACTTATATTATCAATTACTTTTTTTCCTTTTTTATAGGACTTTGAAAGGTTTTTTATTTCTATCATAGTTCCTCCCATTGTTTTTTATAGTTTTTCTAATTATATAAAAAAGGTTGCAAAAGTGCAACCTTTTTTTATTCTTCTATGCTAAATGACATAACAAAGTCTGTTCCTTCATTTAATTGCATAACTATGTTCATATATGTCATTGGAGCGTTCTTTCCATAATACTTTTCTTTTTCATCTTCCGATATTATCTTAGTAAGTTTTATTTTATAGGTATAAAGTGTTCCTTCTCTTGCAAATTCTTCAAATTCAACAATATTTTTATCAAATAAATTATTCACTAAATATTCTTTTAAGGATTCCTCGTCTTTAAAATAATTATTTTTAAATGAGTCTGCCAATTTACTGTAAATATATTTGTAGTCTTTTTCATTTAGTGCTGTTATTACTTTATTAATATTTAAAGCTACTTTTTCTTGTTCACTTGCTTTATTATATTTTTCTGTGAATTCTGGTAAGTCTATTGTATATGTGTCTAATATCAAAGTATATTTTACTTCATTTATTACTTTAAAGATATAATATTTATCATTTTGATCTAAACAAATATATTCTTTTGTTCCACTACTCTCTACTACTTGATATTTTGTTACTAGTAAGTTTTTAAGTTTATCATAATTTTCTTCTACATATTTTTTATATTTTTCTAATGTATCAAATTTTTCTTCTCTATATTCTTTATCAAGCATTGCATATGCTTTTTCTTGATTACATAACATAGTGTTTTTATAATTATAGAAATATTCCTTAGCTATTGTATTATCTTCTACTATATCACTATATTGAAATGTATTATATCCATTATTTTCAATACTTTCTATACTAATATCTACTTTATTACCTTCCTCGATTTTATCATACTCATATTTCTTAAGATATTCTTCTGGGTAAACAGAAAAAGTTTTATTTGCCATGTCTAAAACAATCATAAGATTAATTTCTGTCGACTCATTTGTTGTAGTATCACGATATGTACCATATACAAAGTATATAAAAATATTAGCAAAACTTTTTGTTCTATACATTTTTTCTATTACCATTTCTACTTTATTCTCGAGTTGAAATTTCTGTTTGATATCATCCTTTTCTAACCTAAACTCACTAGCATAAGATTTATCTAATAACCCATAAATAACTGCTTCGGCTAATTTTTCTTCTCTTTGTATCCCTTGTTCAATATGTTTTTGTAATTCTTCTCCCGTAAGTGATAATCCGTGTACATCAATATCTTCTGCTTTTAAATTTAATTTTTCACAATTTGAATAAAACTTTTCTAATATCTCTTTAACCACAAAATAATCACTTGTCATAGCAATTTGTTCCACTGTTTCATTATTAACAACACTTTTTATCTCATCTTGAGAAAAATCCTCTATTTGATTAGGATTTCCCATATTAAATATTAATAATATAATAGTTATAACTATTATTGCCACACTCAATGCCACAATGGCAATCTTTATTGAGCTTTTCTTATTCATAGTTAGTCTCCTTTTATGAAATTTATTTTAATACAATTTCATTTCCATATTCATCCATATATTTTCCAGTTGAAAATAGTACCCAATTAGCTTCAGCTCTTGATGCTGATATAGAACCATTAGCATGAAATCCTCCACACAAACTTCTAAGTCCTTCATTTAAACCATTCTGTTTAAATGATATTAGTAAATCTTCTATATACCATCCTTGATATCTGCATGCCGCTAAAGCATCCACTTGATAATCCTCTAACTTTACTCCTATTCCATTAGCAGTGTTTCTTACATCTTCTCTTTTATCCTCCATGACTCTTTCTTTAACTCTATCTACAATTTCAACAGGTAAAGTAGATGTATTATACATATGATATTTCGAATCTGTAATATCAATTCCTTCTTCTCTAAAATACTCTACATGATAATACGTTGCTCCTCCATTTGGAGAAATACATACACCAAATCCATAATTCATAGTCCCATATCCATCATCAAACATAATATAATTTTTCTTATCTTGTGTGATATATCTACTAGCACTCTCATAACTTCCTGTTCCATCCAAATACTGTTTTACTGCAGCGTTTTCCCAAGATTGAAGAAAAACTGATAACTTTGACGTTCCTGATACACTAACACTACTACCACTATTACTAATACTACTAAATTTTTCCGGATTAAACAAATCAATATAATCCTTTTCATCAGTGCTAACCCCATAGTCTTTGTTATATACCAAATAGAATAAGTACTTTAACAAGTCGACCAAATCAGCTATAGCTGTTGTTTCTTCCATCGATTCAAAGAACCATACGTCAATAATATCAAAATTTCCTCTTGCTTTTTTACTATGATGTAGCAATCTAACAAAACTATTTTCTGATGAATTTTTATCTTTTTTTATTCTTACATTATTTTTCGAAGTAGTTGTTTCTTTTACATCAGCTGTTGTTGTTTCAGTTTCACATACTTCCTGTTCATCAGTCCTATTATATTGTACTTCTATTTGAATAGATGATATATTATCTACATCCATTGTTTCACGATCTGTACCATTTTTAGTTAGATCTTTCCACAGCTTAGAATCGACACCATTTTGTGTTACTATTCCATTATCTCCGGCAATACAATTATAAGCATCTTCTATTACATCTCCATAATTTGTATTTATTTGTTTTGCTTCGGCTACTAAATTAGGATTATCAGTACTAAATACTTTTTTTATTCCTTCTTTTGAGTTTTGCCTTATTACAAAATCAATTATTAAACTTTGTGCATATTCTGTTTGTAAAAGCCTATAATAATCTTGCTGTGAAGATGCCCCAGGATCATAAAAACGTGATTTTATTTCTTCTTGTATATATGTATATCTATAATTGTATTTTTCCCTCAACTCTTTTAGCTGTTTTTCTTTTGTTTCCTTATAAATTTCATCTTTAGTTAATTCAACCTTATTTAATAGATTTTCATCTTGAGGTTTTCTATTATCAGTATAATGACCGTCGATATATTGATCATATTCAGACCCGTATTGATTGGTCGTCATATTTAACGGGATTATCTTTATTATCAGATTTTGTTGTATTATATTCCACCTTAAAATCATAATCATATACTGCTGTCCATATATCTGCATGCTTTAATTTTACTGAAGGTGTATCAGTTTTTAATGTATCCACTTCTGTTTGTACATAAGTGTATGTTACATACATACTTTTAGAATCTTGTTGTTTTGAATTTGCACCCTCTCCTGTATATGGTGTTGATGTAGCTTTACCTTCATATGTAAAAGTATGCGTATACTTACTTACTTTTGTTTGAGTAGCATCATATACTCCCATTACTATTTCTGAATCTATAACCAAATTTGCCAAATCATTTACAAAATCTTCATCATTTCCATATACCAATAATGACCATAATAAAGAAAATGGCATGGTATAATTAGAAACTTGACTCAAGTAATCTGCTGTTTTCATTGTTAGCTTTTGATATTCCTTGCTATGAACTTCAGCTTCTGCCTTACCATATACGCTCTCTGGAGCTTGTTGATCTTGGCATTTTATAGATACTTCAACATCCATAGTCTCCCATCCTGCAACTACTATATTATTAGAAGAATCTAATGAGAAATACTTAAGTGCCTCTCTATTTCCATCATTTATCATTTTTGAAAGATCCTCATATGGTCTATATGCTAAATACATTCCTTCATCTTCTGAATCTTTTGGCTCTGATAAACTATATCCTGCAAAAGCTTTAGTTTCTCCATCAGCATACCTCTTAATTTTAATACATCCTTGCGTCTCATCTGTTGGTATCTCTGCATCACTCGCAATCTCTTCTGCAGACCTTAAATCTGGATATTGTGTTACAATTGCTGCTTTAAGCATATTTTTTAAATATTCCTTTTGAAGCGATTTATCTAAATACTTTTCTAATTTAAAGTCTTCTTTCCTTAAAGTTTCAAGCATTTCATCTATTTCTTTGTCCCAATCAACGTTTATTTTATAACCACTATGATTTGGATTATCTGAATCTTCAATTTTTGTAATATTTCCACTCATATTTACAGTGTTATTGTCTTCAAAAGATGACACTAATCCACTATTTAAAATTTCTTCTTTAATATTTTTTACTAATATATTGTTACCACTATTATTCAAATGAAGGTCATCATCTGTGTAATCAGATTTTAAAAATCCCTTATCATCGTATAATCCTGAAGTAATATCTGTATATATGAAATTCGAATTACTGTTACAAAATTCTTTAATCGAATTATTAAAGCTATCGATATTTTGATTCATTTTGCTAGCAGTTAAAGATCCATAGCTATAATTTTTTCCAACATGGAATACGCTAGTAACAAATACTGGTACATCAGGATATCTTGATGTTAAATTATTTAATACCTCTTTCATTTCACTTACCTGACTAGTACCATTTACTCCTAAAGCTACTACTACTCCCTTAATACTATCCTTAGAAGGTAAAGTTACACTAGTATTAAGTACTGTCCCACTACCATTTTTTGTTACTTCTTTCCAATGTGCTGGGGTAGAAGCACTTACACCTTTTGCCACTACATTTTTTCCCAAAGCTTCTAACTTGTTTTCAATAGCATATGTCCTAGAGTCTCCTATGAACAAAAAGTTATCTAAAGATTCTATCTGTTTACCAGAACCATAATTAACTTTTGAACCATCATTGCTCAAATATAATATGATATCAGCACCAAAATCGCTGTTTATTGTACTTACTGATATCCAGCCTTGATATGGGCTTCCAGCCCACGGATTAGATACATATACGGCAGATTTATCTGGTTTTATATCTAGAATCGACATATAATGCGTTCTCGAAGTTGAAACATTTGATGATGTTCCATGGATAATTGCGACACATCCTTTTGAAAGTTTGCTAACCATATCACTACTACTATAACCTACAAAACCTGCACTTTGGGTCGCATATTGGCTTGCCCATCCAATTATATTAGTATTTCCATTTGAACTTACCATTTTTTTGGTTAAATCTTCAAAAGTAGCGCTTTTGCTATATCCGCTCCCTACTGTTATTGTACTTACAGCACCACATTCTCCTGTCCAATCTCTATTTGTATTTGCAAGATGACTAATCCTATATTTTGAATCCCATCCAGGGATATTTTGCCTATACTCTTTAAATTGTCTTCCTGTTGTACCACTAGTAAAAATTGCATCATATCCACCATTTTGTACGTTACATTTTTGTATGTTTGCCTTTCCTGTTCCTGAAGAACTATTTTTGCTTCTGCTTGAAGATGTTTCTCTAGTATAACTTGAAGCTCTTGAAGAGGTTGATTTATTTGAAACAGATTCTCTCTCATCTGTAATTACAACATAATCACACCCACTCATATCCGTATCAACAAGTTTATTTAAATCGTCCTTCTCTGTTATATTTTCAGGTTGTGGCTTATTATCTGGATCTCTTCCGCAATTTGATATTGTTACAGTATCTCCATCAATCGCTATAAGTGCCATCCAATGTCCAAGGCTTGTGTAATCTCCTGGCTTAACACCAATCATAACAGGATTTCCTTTTTTTAAATTCTCTCTTATGATTTTTTTTGCATTTTCAGAACCATCTTTTCCAACATTATGCAATTCATTCTCAATCCCATATGAGTTTAATGCATTAGATATAGTTGTACCTGAAGTTACATTATTCATTTTTTTAGAAACCTCAAGAGGGCTGGCATCTATATGATATCCACTTAATATTATTGATACTGTAGTTGGACCACAACCTGATAATCCAATTGTACCTGCCATATATGATTCACCTGCATATGAACCTATATATTGTTTATAGTTTCTATATGTTCTTTTTACTCCGTTTGTTGCTTCAACTTCTGTCGTACTATTCCACCCATCACCTTTTTCTTCATAATTTGTTATTATTCCTCCACCTGATGAACCACTACTTCCTCCTGCAAAACCTGTAGAAACAAATTTAGAAATAATATCATTAGCAGCTGCAGGAACTATCGCAGGAACCATTTCTTGGGTATCTTCATCATCATCTGCTGCAAAAGTCATATTTGGAATATAAAAGAATAAATTTGTTATTATGATTGATATAACTAACAGTCGTTTAAAAAAATGTTTTATTGTTATATTAATACTTTTTCTTGCTACTGCTTTTATCATATCATTCATTCTCCTTCTCTATTTTTTCTATATGTTTTTTATCCATCATTTGATCTGCTGTATCTGCTTTCCATATTATTTTAAGAAATGACACCAGTAACATCAATAGGATTGCAATTACTATTATAAGCACGAATAAAGGCTTTAACGTCTTTCCTATTGTTTGTTTTAGTATTTTTTTTTCACCATTACTAGTTAATCCTTCTGTTGGACTTTCTTTGTTAGGCATTTCCATCTCCTCCTTAATAAAACTGTATATTTTATAATTTTATAGATATTTTTGTGGTGCCAAATATTCCATTGTTATCTGGGTTATAATTTTTTTCCACTTTTGAAAAACAAAGGTTTTTTATTTTTCTTCCTTTAATATAAGGATTATCAAACTTTATTTTAATATTTTTTGTATATTTACTATAAATTAATAAATCATTTTTAACAATTTCATTGCTGTATGAAGTATGTCTTATATCGTTGGTATCTGTTAAATAAATATTATCTGTCTCTGTTAGCTGATCTAATAAAATTGTATTTTCTGTGGTATTTGTAATTTCTAATTCATATTCTTCATAATCCATGTATTTAAATCTATTTAATACAGTTATCTCAATACCATCTTTTTGAGCTGTCTTGTTCAACTCTTCTTTTCCTATATATTTATTAATATTTAATTTAGTTTCTCCATTCTCTTCTTCTATAGTAATATAGTCTTGATAAGTAGAATCACTTGCTGATTTTCCTGTTGCTAATAAATCTTCTGTAAATTTAACTATATACGTATCGCCTGTCCAATTTTGAATACTATAATTTCTTTGTCCATTTGTAAATAATGGCTCATAATAATATGAAATGAAACTATCTAAACTTGGATAAACTCCTTCTTTACAAGAATCTGAAAGCATATTATATGCTTCTTCTGTATTATGCTCATTACAATATTTAACAAATTCATCTATTTTATTATTCACTTTATTGATTTCACTAGTTGAAATACTTCCCCCTGATACTGCAGATTTATCTGATATAATTGTTCCATTAGAAGTAGTATAAATATCACTTTTATTACTACTTTTATTGTCTCCTGTTTCCTTGCCTGCAAAATAATTCAACAATTGTAATAAGAGAATTAAGAAGGCTACAATTAATGCAACCTTTATTATCTTTTTTCTGTTTTGTCTAATATATCTCATAAAATTATGCATAATTTTAGCCTCCTATTTTTATTTTTTAAATTTATGGAATTTATCTACATTGTCAAATACTTTATCAACATCTGCTTCTGGATTTCTTGATCCTTGTTGTGTAAATTTAGGTATAAATGTATTTCTATATTCATTCTTTTTCTTTGATGTCATATATCTTGTATCTTCACCGTTCATTACTTGTGTTGCATATTGGGCTGTTGCAACAGCTTGATCTCTACTCATGTTTCCTTCTTTTTCTAATCTATAAGTTGCTATTAAATCATCGATATTGTAGATTTCTTTGTCCATATAATATCCCATGTCATTTTCTATAATCTCTCTAGCTTCTTGTCTTTCTATTTTTAATTTTGCTGCTATTTTCTTTACATTTTCATCATTTTTTATAAAATCTTTTTTATATTTTTCCTGCTGTTTCTTTGAATATTCATCTCCATAATATCCTTCTTTAAATGTGTCAATTGATTCTTTTGCTCTTTTTCGACTATTATCTATACCATCTACTGCTTTTGTTCCTAATGAATATCCTCCTGCTACACCAGCTGCCATGTATTGAGCTGCTTTAGATGGATCTCCAGATGTAATTCCTATAATTCCTCCTGCTGCTGCTAAAGTTCCTGCTGCTGCTACTCCACCAGCCATTCTTATTCCTCTCTTAATGAATCCACCTTTTTGTGCTTTATTTGCTTTATATCTCTTCTTTAGTAAATCTCCATATGATTGCATTCCATGTTTAATAGCTTTTCTTTTACTTATTTTTCTTTTTGGTTTTGAACTTTTTGGAGAAAGATTTCTTATCCTATCGCTAATTGTAGCATTAGAATTATTAGGCTGATTCATTCTTACAAAATCAGGATTTCGATATCCATTTATATCATTTTCATAAGAATTAAATAATCTCTCATATTCTCTTCTTTCATCTTCTGTAGTAGCTCCATTCATTGCATCTAATGCCTCTTGTCTACCGGTTTGTGCAAGATTTAATCTTTGTCGTTCTTCTTCTGTTAAATTATCTCTGAATTCGGAAGCATTTGTATTGTTTTGGTTATTCTGAGTATTGTTTCCCCCAATTCCTATCAAATTATCTGTTGCATCAAATTCTTTATCTCTCCATGGAGGTGTTTTTGTTTCTTCTTCCTCTCCATCTTTAGAATTATTGCCTCCTGATCCAGGTCCTCCTTTTGGTGGCTTAGGATGCATTAATTTATTAAGTCCTGACATCATTAAAGCAGAACCTGCTGCTCCAGCAAACAATCCTGGTGTCTGTGCTTTTTCAAATCCGAAAAATCTACGTAATAATTTTTCAGCTGGAATTAAAAATCCCAAAGTTACTACAACATAGAATATATTTTTGGCTGCAAATTCCATTGCTGAACCAACTAAAACTGTATATAAAATCAAATGCATTGGTTGTATTAATAAATTAAATATATACTCTTTTAACCACATATCAAAAGCTTGCGCTTTTCCGTCATTGATTTTATCAATTGGATATGTTATAGCAACTAGAGGCGCTATGATAGTTAAAAATGCCATATAAATTACCCTTTTTAAATATGTAAAACAGAATATTATCGTATAAATGACTAAAACCACATAAATAATATTATATCCTGCTCTTGTTACAGATGTTTGGCTATCGTGTACTTCTTTATCCCCTTCTATGGCTCTTTCTTGTCCTTTTATTCTGGCTTGAGTCATATAATCATTTGCTGGCCAAATTAAAGTTGTAGGTTTATCTTCATCTTCATTAGCTCCTTCTGCCCAAATAAATCGATTATAAAATGCACTATCTTTTCTAGAATAATCATCATCTTCATCATCTTTTTCGCCAACTAATGTTTTATATGCTCTTTCGACTGCGTTCTTTTCTTCCAATATGAATAATTCAATCCCCACACCTTTTTCCTCAATATCCTTGCTTGCTTGCTTTCCCGAAGTATTATCATTTAATAATTTCTTAGCTTCTTCAATCTCTTTCGCTTTGCTTTCTACACTTGAAGTAGTAATAGAACTAATTGCTCCAATTATTTTTTCATTTAAACTTACAGCGAAAGCCATAATATAGTGCATTAAAAATACTAAACATAAAGCTACTACCCAATCCCCTAATATTTGTTTATATTTGGCTTTATCTCCAGAAGTACTAGATAAAGTAATTCTAATACCTATATAAACCAATACTGATAATAAAGCAACTAAAGCTAAATTTCTAAACGTATTATACCAACTAGCGACTATTGGTTGAAGCATGTTTGCGGAAGAAACCTCTTTTTCTACAGAATCTACTACTGTTTTGCGTTCCGCTAAAGCAATATAATCTCCGCTCATCAACAGCTTGGTTTACAGCTTGTCTATACATTTTATAATTCTTATCTTTATAACTCCATAAATACATAGTTGTATTTACGCCTATATTTTCCTCACTTGGAGCAACTGTATTAGAAATTTTATTAGCATCAAAACCATATTTTGCATCAAATTTATTAACTTGATCTCTAGTTAATTTATATGTTTTTTCCATTCCTTTTCCTGTTCCAAGAGTACTTTCATATTCTGTTCCTTCTAACTCTATAGCTACATATTCTTCATGAGTTTTTTGTTCTATCTTTGATTTTTTAGGATTAAAAAAATTAACATCAAAAGCTAGTATTTCATCTTGAAAAATGGCTTGTGGAGTTAGTTCATATTCTGGTAAAAAGAATCCATTCTCACCAAAATGGCTGAATGTACTAGCACAATATACAGCAACTGCTACTCCCCCTATCTTTAAGACAGCTCCTACTGCTGTAGCTATTACTCCCAATGAGAGCCCTCCTGTTGCTATAATTGAAACAACCGCCACTGTAGCTGCAAGTATTGCTATTCCTATAATTGCTATTGTTTTCCAAAAAGATGTAGAGTCTTGCTCAATCCAAGCACCTGAAGAATCCATTCCCATAATGGTCTGCTGCATAATATTCATAATTCCGTCACCCAAATTAGCAAATAAACTAGTAACTGGTTCTAGTAAAGTATCTCCAGGTAGTGCATGCACCGGTTTGGTTGTGACAAATTGAAATAATAAGAATATTAATATGACTAGTACAATCTTTTGCCATATTTTTTTATTCATAAAAATTTTCATGCTATTTAAGCCTCCTTAATTTTAAGCTCCTTTTTGCTTTGCTATCTGATTCAAGTTTGTTTCTACAAACTCAAACTCTTTCTTCGTTGGCATTATCTTTAGAATTGCTGTATCTGATCCAACTTTTAGCAAACCTTCACCTTTTGAACAAGTTACTAAGAAGCTTGCTTCTCCTTCAGAAAGTTTAAATACTTCTTTTAAATATTGTATTTCTGATTTATCTTGTGCTAAAAATAATTTTGTATCAGATGATGTAAGTACTGCTTGTGCTTCTGGTTTTTCATAAAAGTCTTGAAATCTCTGTGAAATAATAGCAAGCGAAACATTTCTTTTTCTTGCACGTCTTGCCATCTTGTTTAAAAAGTCTACGGCTTCTTGATAAGGAAGTAACATCCATGCCTCATCCACTAATACTCTTTTCTGCTTTGCCCTTTTTCTATCTTCACTATTTTTCTTAACAAATTTTTCCCAAATCCAAGAAAGTAATATTTGTTGTGCCAATGGTCTTGCAAATCTTTCTTCCAATTGAGATATATCAATATTTATAAATGGTGCTCCATCTAATAGTTCAAATGTAGATTGACCATCAAAATATGCCATTTGCCCATCATATTCTCTTATGTATTGTTTCATAACTTTTAATAAATAACTATAATGATATTGATAATCTGGATTTGTATTATCTTGTGCTTTCTTTTGAATCCTTTTATACCAACTTCCTATTGTTGGCATTTCTTTTTTATCTTTTGAAAACATATTCCCACTATTTAACCCAACTTGAGCTGATTCATATAAACTTGAAGGATCACTTGTAATACCTTTAGCTGCATATTCTTCTGCTACTGACTCTGCTATAATCTGTTTTGTAAGTTCGTTTACTTCGTCACTTCTTGTACTTCCTCTTGCCATAGTAAGCAATGCCTGTGTTACATCTTCTACTTTATTTTCTACATTTAAAACAGTTCTTTCTTTTCCTGTAATTTCATCTTTTATCGTTTCTGCTTCAATATCAAATACATTAATAATTGTTTTTGATGTAGGACTTATTACAACATTGATTCCACCTAAGCTTTCTGCAACAATTCTATACTCTCCTTCTGCATCTAATGCTAAACTTTCTATCCCCATAAGAACAGATGATCTAGATACTAATGTTTTCATTGTAACAGATTTACCAGCACCTGATTTTGCAAATATAACCATATTATAATTTGTAAGTGATTTGTGAAAATTATCAAATAATATTGGTGTTCCTGTTTGTTTATTAAATCCTAATGGTACACCTGTAGGATGTCCTATTTCTGAAGTTGTAAAAGGAAATACGGTTCCCATTGAATTTCTATCAAATGTATGTGTTTTTCTAATTTTATCATTCATTAGAGGCAAATTAGACTGAAACGCATCTTCTTGTATTCCCCATGCCGTCTTGATTCCTACCAATGTCTTAGACATCTCTCCAGCTAATAATTTTGTATATCGATCTAATTCTTCTAAATTGTATGCAAATAATGTAGATACGATGGATGCCTCATATAACTTATTAAATCCTGCCGCTATCTCATCTCTTAATTCTTCTGCTTCTAATCTTTTTTGAGATATAATACTTTCCCTATTGATATTTCCTTTATCAGCTGCAACGATTCTTTCTGTCTCCAACTCATTTATTACTCTATTTAATTCATTTTGTGATCTTTCTTCTTTAATTGGATTGATATAAATAGATGTATTAATATCACCAAAAAGATACATATCCCTAAATAATTCTGGGAAAGTACACATTCTTGGAAGTGAAGATACAAAGAAACTTCTTGCATATCTTTTTGTACTAGATATAATTTCTAAGTGATCAATATTAGATGCATCTATCCCAGATGGAGCAATCAATTCTTTTATGCTCTTTTTTCTTAAGAATCTTGATTCTTCTTGTTCTTTTTGTCTACGTTGTCTTTCTAGTTCTTCTTGTTGTTTTAGTTTTTGTTTTTTCGTCATTTACTTTCCCTCCTTCTTTTGATTCTTCACTATTACTATCAATTTTTTCTTTTGCTTTGTCTGATACATCTTTTCCTAAAAATTCTTCATTTTGCTCAATTATCATTTTTGCCATATCATCTATTAATTTATTTATCTTCTTTTCTTTTTCTTTTAATGCTTTTTCCTTTTCATTTTCTTCTACAGCATCAAAAACAACCTCATTAGCTTTTCTAATTGCATCCTCTTCTATCTTTTTGTCTAGTTCTTTCATTCTCTTGTCTAAAACATCTGGCGCAGTTGAATATAATTCTTCATATCCTGAATTTAATACCCTATTTAAATCATAAACTTCTGACTCATCCCTATTATAAGCTACATATAATAATTCCGTTAATTGATTAGAATCTAATATTTTAGCATTTATTCCACATACATATAATGCACTTATTACTGATTGTGCTTTTGTATATAATTCAGAAAATGCTAAATTTTTAATTTCTTCCTTATCAAAATCCTTATTTTCTAGATCCTCTGGGTAATATGGTATAATAATATAATATTGCTTTGTTAATATATTTTTATTAAAGCTCATTTGCTCTGTGTTACGAATAATATCTAAACCATATTCATATAGATTTCTCTGCTTTACAACTTCAAATCTATATTTTGCTAATTCTTGATCAGAGTACTTTCTAGAGTTTACTTTATCTCTATAATCCATATCTGCTTTTACCAGTCTATCTTGTACTTCTTTTACTCGGTCTTTATATGTATTAATACTTGAGCTCAAATTAACGGTTCTTGTTTGCGTATATATTTGTATTGGATGTCTTAATGTGTTTAAGAATTGTAAAAATCCTTGTTCAACACTTGTTTTTTCTACTCCAGACATTAGATCGTAATTTATTCCTTGGCACTCAATTACCATTAAATATTTTTTTCCATCTTTTTGTATTATCATATTATCTTCAATTTTATCAAACTCCATAAAGGAAAATATAGATTCCTTTGTATATTCTGTTGCTATTTTTCCCTTCGTTGTTGCTTCAGCCTTATCATTTTTTTTACTTTTTATTTCTTCTTTCGGTTTTTTATTGTTATTTTCTTTAATCTTTAATATTACAAAAATAGTTGTTAATACAACTAATATTGCAATCATAAAAACTAATACATATGTTAATATATTAACCGTTTGATTATTCATCTTTCGTTTCCTCCTTTATTTCCTCGCTTTTATATACATAGATTTTATTTTTCTTTCTTTTAAACATAATCCATCTTTTTATTATATCATCTATATTTTCTCCACCTGTTTTTTTTGTAATTTCAAAATTCTTCATCTCCGGAACCTTAAATGTACCTATTGCAAATCCGATAGCGCCAAAAATTACAGCAATTACAATTCCTACTGTTGTTAAACTAAGTAAATTTAATATAAAGTAAAAAATTAGTCCGATTCCTACCCCTACAGCAGTATAGATAATTGCTTTTGTTGAAAAAATATATAAAATTCTTCCTTCTCCTTTATAATTTCTAGGTATATAATATGATTTCATTTACATACTCCTCTCATCGTAAGTTTTTAGTTCCATTTACACTTAATATTATTATAACAGATTTTGCCTATAATTGTAACAATATATCAAAAAAATTTGATTTTTAATGTATTTGTAATATTTTTGTAACTATTCGTTAATATTCAGAATTAGATTTTTTCTTAGGGGAAGTTAAAATTTCATGAAAATATAACAAAGAGCAGAAAATTTTAAAATTTTCTGCTCTTTGTTATGTTTTATAATATTTTATTATCCTTGATTCATAAAGTTATAAATAACTCCAGTAAGAAGTGATGCACCAAATACCATAGCAGCTCCAATTACATATGGTAATAAAGTTTTCTTGTATTCTGCTTTTTCTTCTGCACTACCCATCATATATTTAACACCTAATATAATCAGAGTTATGATTGCAGCTGCAGAACCTACTATTGAAACAACATTAATAATAGAAGCAGAAAAACCTTTTATATCCCCTGTATTTATCATGTTGTCATTTATTGAAGTATCATTTTCCCAATCTTGTGGATTCATTTTAGTTGCTGCAAATACAGTAGAAAAACAACTTACCATCATTATAACTAGCATTACTGTTGAAAGTATTTTTGTTAATCTTTTCATATTTATTCCTCCTTTTTATTATTTTTATAATGATTTCTCATTGTAATGAGAAAATTTTAAAATCTTATTATTAATTAAATATTTTATATACAATACCTGAAACTGTTGTTGCACCGAATACAAATATAGCTCCAATAAAATAAGGTAATAATGTTTTCTTGTACTGTGCTTTTTCTTCTATACTTCCTAGCATATATTTGATTCCTAAAGCTATGATAGCAATAATTGATATGGCAGACCCTATAATCGAAACGATCGATAAAATTCCTTTTCCAGCATTTTCTATAGCTACAGTTTTTCCTCCTGTACCATCTAATTGATTTAATTCAAAACCATAAGTACAATTAAATAGACATATTATAATTAACATCATAAAAATAAATATCTTTACAAACTTTTTCATTTTTTTCTCCTATTTATATTCCACTAAATGTATTAATTATTATTTTCCAAATTCCAAAGGCTCCAAAGACCACTACACATCCAACAATATATGGAATCAATGCTTCTTTTACTTTTGCTTTGTCTTCTGCACTTGCCATCATAAATGTAATTCCTAAAACAATTCCTACAACTACAGATATTATCATTCCTATGGATGATAAAAGATTGTAGATACTATCTGAAGCATCTTTTAATTTGTCATCATCCACTGTAGCTGTTCCGCCTCCTGCCTTTATAAACCCCTTTGCATCATCTACCCAACTAGCAGAACTTTTGTTAGGAAAAATACTTATTATGAAAAAAAATATACAAATTAGTGTTACGATTTTTAATAATTTACCTTGCATTTCTCCCACCTTCTTTTAAATATATTTTTATTTCTATATAGCTAAGTGTTTAAATATTATTCAATGAAATCGCTATATCATAGACTACAGCTAATACATTTGTTATTCCGAAGACAAGTACCGCCCCTAAAAAATATGGTCCTAATGTTTCTTTATATTGTGCTTTTTCCTCCACACTTCCTAGCATATACTTTATTCCTATTATAATAATAGCTATAACAGAAACTAAACTACCTATTACCTGTATGGGACCTATTATTTTGTTACCCATTTCTAGTAATTCATTATCCCCTTCTTTTACGCTTTTTGATGGGTCCCAAAAATCAGTATCAAAATAACCAGGTTGTACAGGACCTATAAAATCACCTGCCGCATATACAAAGTTATTGTCGAAAGTACAAAACAAGGTAACACAAACTATAAACATTAATAGTAGTTTAATACTTATATTGATTACATTTTTCATACTCTCACCTCCAACTTTTTATGCAACTACTTTTATTATACATTATTTTCTTTTTTTTTTCAACTTTTTTGTATTTTTTTGTAAAATGTAATATTTTTGTAACATATCTCACATAAAATATTTAATATTTCAAAACCCAAAAACAAATGCTAGCTTTTAGACAAACTAGCATTCTTGGCGGAGATGAGAGGGTTCGAACCTCCGCATCTTTTTTGAATATTATTGTTTAGTAATTTATTACTATTTAGCATTATTTATAATACGTTCTATATTTCCAATTAAATATAGCGGAATATTTATTAACCAATCTTCTTTTCGATAATCAGACATAGATGTTCTAACATTTAGCTTAGTATGATATTTTTCTATAAATGTTTTTAAGCTTTTAGCTTGTAAATTCTCGCTCGCCTTCACTTCTATAGGAATATTTTTATTTTTTAGTTGTATTATATAATCCAATTCTGATGTTCCTCTTTCTGCCGACCAATAAAAAATCGGTACATTTAAATTTGATTTTATTTCAGTTAATACAAATTCTTCTGTTAATGATCCCTTAAATTCTTTAAAAATATCATTACCATTTAATATTACTTGCACATCTAATTCAGCCATGGCACATAACAATCCTACATCTAACAAATATAATTTAAAAGCATTGAAATCCTGATATGCAGATAATGGAATTTTACAATCATTCACTCTGTTTATTTGATAGATTAAACCACAGTCTATTAACCATGATAAAGCTATCTCGTATTCCCTTGCTCTAGCTCCTTCTTTAATTAAGCCATATATAAATTTTTTATTTTCCTTTGCTAGTTGTGTAGGAATATTATGCCATAATTGTCTTATTCTTGGAACAACATTATTGGGAGCATGTTTTGAAAAGTCTTGTTCATATGCTTCTAATAATGCTATTTGCTTTTTTCTCACGGAATTATAATCTTTTGTTTCAACATAGGTATTTACAACCTCTGGCATTCCCCCGATAAATAAATATTGTTTCAAATAATCCTTTATTCTATTAGAAAAAACTCTCAATAATTCAAAATCATTTTTTTCTATTAAATTCAGCAATTCATTCTCATTAATAGCTTCCAAAAATTCAGAAAAATTCAGAGGTTGCAAGTCTAAAAAATCAACCTTTCCCACTGGGAAAGATGTTCCTTCATGAATAGCAACTCCAAGTAATGATCCAGCTGCAATAATATGATAATGATTTGCATTCTCATAAAAATACTTTAATGCTGTTAGCGCCTTTGGTGTTTCTTGAACTTCATCAAAAATAATTAAAGTGTTTTCTGGCTCTATATTAACTCCCGTTTCTATTTTTAGACCTTGTATTATCCTTTCAGTGTTAAAATCTCCCGAAAATAGTTGCAACATTCTTTTATTATCATCAAAATTAATATATGCATATTTCTCATAGTATTTCTCTCCAAATTCTTTCATTATCCAAGTTTTACCAACCTGCCTTGCCCCTCTTATTATTAGTGGTTTTCTATCTTTAGAATCTTTCCATTTTATTAATTCTTCCATTTTTTTTCTTTGCATTTTATCACCTTCTCTTATCATATTATATTACGAAAAATCACAAAAGTCAAACGACTTTTGTGATTTTTCTACACATTTTTCAAATCACTTTTGTGATTTAGAAAATAAAAATCTGTTAATTTTCACTATATATCTTTTTTTGTTCATTTATATAATATTTTTTAATTGTATTCCAGTCATATTTTATAAATACTTTCGGTAAATTTTCGTCTTCTGCATCTTCAAAATATGCTAAACTTTGTATTATGTGTAAATAATTAATTTTGTTTTTATCATATTTTTTATCTAATATGTCTAGTATTTCTTTTATTGTTATATCAAAATTATTACAAATATAGTATAAGTCAAAAAAGTCCTTTTTAGTCCCTCTCTGGCTTATTGCTATTAATTTCATTATCGCTATATCTTTTATACTTGCTAAATATAAACCTTTTATATCTTCTGTTGTCACTTTATCTTCTACTAAATTGTTTTCAAAATATAAAAACGTAATTTGTACATCGTTTAAAATTGCATGTACTGTTCCTTTTCTACATACTGTAACTTCTAGGTCTCCTATTTCTTCTAGTTCTTGTATCAATAAATTTTCATCAAATTCTGTTTGTACAAAAAAATCAAAATCAAATGATTCTCTTATTCCTGTTTGTAATGCTAATGCTGTTCCTCCTGCTAAATAATACTTCTCTAAACTTGTTTTCTTTATTATTTTTTCTAATATATTATATCTATTTTTATCAATTACTTCCCAATGCATACTCTATCCTCCAAAAGTATAATTCATATTTTCATTATTTATATAATATTGCATTTCCTCCTTTTTTAAATTATATACATTTTTTAAAAAATTTGCTGTTATTGGTGTTAGTCTTCTACTTGTTTTCGCCGTTTCTATAATTTGTTCTTCTGTATAAGTACTTTTTAACCATTTTATGCTTTCCCAATTTCCCTCACAAAATAATCTGCTTATTATATATTTCATATTCTTTTTAATATCTAATTTTTCATATTCTGTATCCCAAAAATATTTTTTCAACTCAATTGGCATATTTTTGCTCCTTTTTATATAAATCGAGTAGAGTAGAAAATTTTAATGAAATTTATTAAAATTTCATCCCCTCT